>VFZW01000579.1 GCA_016871055.1 Acidobacteriota bacterium | reverse complement strand
CCATTTTACAGGCCTTCCACTGCAATGACCCTCCAGAAAAATTAGACAGATTTTCTAACCAACTGATTCTGCCGGACTTATAGCCGGACAGTAGTGGTCTGCGGAGAAACTTCCGCACCCTATAGAGCCTTCCCGGAGGCGAGGCAAGCACTGGGCGATCCTCGAGGTGCCGTTGCAGGTCCGCCGCGAGGTCCGCCGCCGAAGCATAGCGCCGCTCGCGTGTTTTCTCGAGCGCCTTCATTGTGATCGAGTTCAGGTCGCCGTTGATGAGGCGGCGCAGGGATTCCGGATCGGTCTGGCGGCGCGCGGCGATGTCGCTCGCTTTCGCTCCCATTGAGGTCAACTTTCGCGGCAGCGATGGCGCTTCGTCCTCGCGGATGATGCGCAGCATTTCCGCTAAGCCCGCGTTGCGCAGCGTGGCCGTATCGAACGGAACCGCGCCGACGAGAAGCTCGTACAGGATCACGCCGAGCGAATAGACATCCGAGACTTCGTCGATCGTTTCGGTCATCGTATCGACCTGCTCCGGGCTCGCGTACTCCGGCGTTCCGACGATCTGGCCGAACTGCGTCAGTGCCGTGTGTTCCAATGCCCACTTGTCGGTCGCCTTCGCAATGCCGAAGTCGATGACCTTTGGGACGGGAATGCCGTCCGGCTCCGTTACCAGCACGTTCGACGGCTTCAGATCGCGGTGAATCACGCCGTTCTGATGCGCGTGCTGAACGGCGCGGCAAACGGCGAGGAACAATGTGAGCCGCTCCTTGGCGGTAATTCGCTTCCGATCGCAATATTGCGTGATCGGCGCACCCTCGATGTATTCCATGACGAAATAGGGCCGACCCTTTCGGGTTGCGCCGGCGTCGTAGATCCGGGTGATGTTCGGATGGTCCATCATCGCCAACGCCTGCCGCTCGTGATTGAAGCGCGCGAGCACGGCAGGCGTATCCATACGGAGTTTTACGACTTTGAGGGCCACCGGCCGCCGAATGGGTTCGCGCTGCTCGGCAAGGTACACGGTGCCCATGCCGCCTTCGCCGAGCGGCCGGACAATCCGATACCGGCCAAAGTCGTCATCGCCCGCCGATGCCGAATCCATGGTCTCCGTTTCGACTTCGTTCGCTCCCATCGAACTAGCGAACGCGCCCTCCATCAGACACTTCGGGCAGAGTCCCGCTGGATCGCCGGGCTGTAGTTCCGCTCCGCACTGAGGGCAGTTTGGCATTTGGGCAAGTGTCCCTCGGCCTATTCTATTCGGCTTTCACCCCTGATGCTGTAACCTCCACCGCCGCGATTCCTTATTCGGGGCAGGTGAGCCGAATTTGGGGCTTACCGCCGAATGAAAAGGAGCCTCGTCATGGAAACTTTCCACCTGCGAAGTATCGCTATCTGCGCTGCGGTCTTCGTGCAACCAAGTCTGGCGCAAGCCGCGCCGCCGTCGATTCTTCAGATCGACCTGGCAAACTACACTTTGTATATCGGCGATACTACCGACGTTACCAAGTATGCGACTGATCCCAACACCACAACGCCGAGCCTTACCCGCACTTTCACCCGGACCTTACACCTCGCGGACGTAGTATCGGTCAATGGCAAGCAGGTGAAAGGGAATTTTGCAAGCGTGAACTTCTTGATTGCTTTGCGGACGGCTCCTCCTCCAGGTCAGGCGATCGCGGACAGCTACCGGAACAACATCGCCTCCGTAACCCTCGAAATCTTAAAAGACGACGGCACCGCGATCGGGACCATCGTTGCCAACGGATTAGCCAGTGGTCCCCCGCCCCCAGGATCGCCTGTACCTGTATCGACGATTCTACAAGGCGGCCACAATCTAGCGATTACCGGCGGGACGGGAGCATTTCTCGGCGTACGAGGGCAGCTTGCGTCGGCGCCGCCAACCGCACGGCAAGCGTCCATCACGGAGGACCCCGCGAATCGCCGCCGCAATGCAAGTGGACTCGGCACTTGGCGGTGGACAGCGCACTTAATCCCGGCGGCGGCGCCGCAGATCACCTCGACTGCTAACGGTCCTGCTGTGTTTCACTCGGATTTCTCACCAGTGACGGCGGCCAGACCTGCCAGGGCCGGCGAAGTCTTAACAGTGCAGGCTTCCGGTCTTGGCCCCACCATTCCCGGCGTCGATCCTGGCCAGCCATTTCCGGCCGACGCAATTCTAACGGTCAACTCCCCGCTTGCTGTGACGGTGAACGGACAAAATGCCGAGGTCGTTAACGGGATCGGATGGCCCGGCTTGGTGGATACGTATCGCGTGGATTTCCGAGTTCCCGAAGGGCTTGCGGCCGGAACAGCTGCGGTGCAGTTAAGCGCCGCTTGGATCAATGGAGCCGTGGTGCGGATTCCGGTTCAATGAGCATGCCTGGTGAAAGTCGAACGGGGCGGCCCAAACGAGCCGCCCCGTTCGTTCCACTAACGCGCTTTGTGGCAGCACGTGTGCGTTGTCTTGCAGCAGTCCATCCCGCAGCAGCTTTCCACTGCCCAGGCGGCCGCGGCAAACAGGCCAAGCGCCAGCATCGTCTTCATGATGATAGACATAAACGTTCTCCTTTATTCTTGCATCTGAATCGCGATGGGACGTGCGGATACGATCAGATCCGGAGAACACGAATGCGAATATGCAAATTTTGCGAGTGGTGCCAGCCGGCGACTTCGACGGCGCGGACATCGGCTTCCGGCACGAACGTGAACCAGAACGGTGTCGGCTCGGTCGAAACCTTGGCGGCATCTTCGCCGGGCACAAGATCGTCGTTCAGCAGCGGGCAGTGTTCGGCGCGTGGCGAGAACGGGCGGTGCGGATGTGTCCGCTCTTGACTCCGGTGTCACGATGACGCCGAAGTCCGAGGGCAAGCCAGCATCAGCGTTCCGTCGGAGAGAGCGGCTAGTGTCCGGTCTCATATAACTATGTACATATAGGCAGAGTTGCCTCATACTGGGTCATGTTCACCCCAGCAGCTCCCTTGGCGGTAGAAGCGAGCCAACGGGAGCAACTCGAAGCCTT
>VFZW01000578.1 GCA_016871055.1 Acidobacteriota bacterium | reverse complement strand
TGAAGGCTTCCCCGCGGAACTCAAATGCGCCCCAGCGCTCCTCGGGCAACTTGAAGCGCTTCATGATCGCGCCATTCGTGTTGACGTCACCCGGGCCCACCAGGAGATTCCGCCCCGCATTGCCGAAGCGACCAGGCTGTGGAACGGCGAAGGCAGCCGTATTGAAATAGCGGTCGATGAGCTGCGCGCGGCTTCGGCCGGTGTCGAGCACGCCCTCACCGGCAACATCGGGACGTTGCGCTCCAAGGCTGCGCGAGGGGCCCGCCAAAGCAACATCGCGACCGGAGAGCACAGTAAAGGGCAAACCGCTGCTATAGGCCACCACGCCGCTCAGCCGCCAGCCGCCCATCACACCGCGCACGACGCGATTCTGGCCCGGCAGTTCGGGCAGATTCCATACGCCATTGATGCGTAACAGGTGCCGTTGGTCGAAGTCCGACAAACCGCGCTCTCCCTTGCGGTAGTTGTCCGGATCTTGAACGGTCCCGCCGCCTTCACTCCCTCTCGATCGTTCGTCAATCGACTTGCCGAAAGTATAGGCCACTTGCAGGGTGTAGCTGCGGGTGAAGCGCTTCTCGAACTGGAATTGAAGCGAGTGGTAGTTAGAATTGCCTTCGGAGTTGTTCGAGCTGATTCCCGCGTAGAACTGAGGCAGCAGCGGACGGCGCTGCTGTGCATTGGCCGCTGTCGCCCCGGGCGCAAAGCGCGCCGCGTTGGTTTCGCGCATTGTGGCGAGCTTGTGGCCGACGCCTCCGACGTAGCCAACCTGCACGAAGATGTCAGACCGGACTTGGCGCTGAACATTTAGATTGAACTGCTGCAGGTAGCCGTCGCGGAAATTGTCGGGGAAAGTCAAAGCTTGAAACGGGAACGCAAATACCGGCGATTTCCGGTCCACCTGATAGGGGAACGGACTTTGGCTTCCTGCATAGGGATCGCTCAGGCTCGGCGGAACGAACGCCAGCGCTCGTTGCCACGGTGGATTCTCGGTCTGGCGTTGGGCGAGAATGGCGCCTTCCGACGTGTAGAAGATCCCGTATCCGGCGCGGACCGCAGTCCGCCCGTCGCCGCTGACATCCCACGCCAGACCGATGCGCGGACCAAAATTATTCTTGTCCGGTTGGCGCAAACCGCGTGGCAGGCCCGGATCCCAGACGTGAACCAAGCCGGGCGGCGAACTGGGAATCTGCGTGGACTGCAGCCCATTGCGGACCACGGCCAAGCGGTTGTAGCGCTCCACATGCGGCAGGTTCAACTCATAACGCAGGCCGAGGTTCACCGTAAGGCGGCGGTGTAGTTTGAAATCGTCCTGCGCAAAGAAGTGGTAGTAGTAATTGTGCAGATCCGTGTGATACGGGTTGCGCTGGGTGAAAGAGATGGGCCGGCCGAGGACAAAGTCCGCCGCCGCGTCCCTTGTGAAGGTGCCATCGAGCGTGACAACACCCGAGGTCTGCCAATCGGCGACGGTGAGCACGCGGCCGCGCATCATGGAAGCGCCGAACTTCGCGGTGTGACGGCCGCGAATCCACGACAGTTTCTCGTCCACTTGAATCTCGTCATCCGGCTCGAAGTGCGGAAAGGGCACACTGAGGTTGAATCGGCCGGAGACATTGATGCTCGGCGTCTGTTTGGTGTCGCCGGCCTGGTCGAACCGAGCGCCTAGCTCGCGGGGTGTCCGATTCAGGTTTACGCTGGCCGGTCCCTTCAGCGATTCGATGCGGGTGTAGGAGGCGCGGAAATCGTTCAACAGAGTTGGCCCGAAGATATGTGTACTGCCGAGCGACCAACTCTGGACAAAATTCGAACTCACTCCATCCAGCGGGATGACGTTGCCGGCGGCAAGTCCTTCCTGCGTGTCGCGGTTTCGGTAGTAGCGAAAACTCAGCGACTCGGCCGAGGTGGCCTTGAAGTCGAGTTTCACCGTCAATTGGTTGGACGAAGTGGGAATCGACCGCAGTTGAATGTTCCGCCCGTCGGGCTGGTTCGGCCCCGGGGTGTAAAGCTCCATCACCTTCTGCGCTACGGGATCCAGGCGAGATGAAGGAATCACGCCCCCGGCGAAGGGCTGCTGGTTCAGCGGATCGACGATTGGCCGGGCCGCCAGCCGGAAGTCACCTCGGCGCTCGGCCTCCGAGAGCGGAAAGCTCACGTTCAAACCCTGCTGGCGGATCGTCAGACCCTGGTAGGACGTGAAGAAAAACAACCGGTTGCGCCCGTTCCAGCCGGGTAGAAGTACCGGTCCGCCAAAGCTGCCGCCGTACTGATTCTGCCGGAGAAACGGCTTCGTGAGAGAGAAGGCGTTGCGTCCGTTCAGCGCGTCGTTACGCAGGAACTCCCATAACGCTCCGTGGAAGTTGTTGGTGCCTGACTTGCTCACCGCAAGGAAGACACCGCCCGCGGCACGGCCATACTCGGCGCTGTAGGTGTTGGTCAAAACACGAAACTCGCCCAGCGCATCCGGAGACGGAAGGTTCTGCGCCGTCTTTAACAAAGACGTGGTCATGGTGGTGCCATCGAGCATGATGTTGTTGTCGTTCTCGCGTCCACCGGAGACGTTGACGCTGGGGCCCGTGCGGCTGAACGTCTGGGTGGTGGGAAAACTGGTGCGCCCCACGCCGGGAAGAATGGTAGCCAGTGCCAGCACATTGCGGCCATTCAGGGGCAGCGAGTTAAGGCGCATGTTGTCCACCGTCGCGCCGAGCGTGGAGGCCTGGGTATCGACCCTGGTGGCGGAGGCGGCAACCTCGACGCGTTCGCTCACCGCGCCCACGTCGAGCCGCGCGTCCACGCGAATATTTTGCCCCACCGGCAGTTCGATGTCGTTCTGCACGGAAGCCTTGAAGCCGGGCGCCGTCACGGTAATACGATAGCGGCCCGACGGCAGCGAGAGCAGCACGAAAGTCCCCTCGGTATTCGCGGTGGTGGTTCGGGTAAGACCCGTGCCTACATGGAGCGCGGTAACGGTTGCGGTGGTGATGGCGGCACTGGATTGGTCCGTGACCAAGCCATGCAGTGTACCGGTGGTCTG
>VFZW01000577.1 GCA_016871055.1 Acidobacteriota bacterium | reverse complement strand
GGCGATGTGCGTTCCGCCGGCGCTGCGCGAGCGCTAAACGATGACGGGAATGCCGGTTGGCGCTTGCTTTCCCGCAAGGGGACGGTTACACTTAACCGAAGATAATCCTACCCCCGCCGATAGCTTTCTGCCGAAAAGGTGGACTTCATGTTCAAGCTGTGGAACCTGGCCTCCAGCGCGGACCTTCTGGATCGTCGCGAGCTGTTGCGCGTTGGCGGCTTGTCGTTGGCCGGCCTGTCGCTGCCGGCGCTCTTGAACGCTCAGGAACGTACGGCGCCGCAACCCGCTCGTCGCCAACGCAGCTTCGGCCAGGCACGACAATGTATCATCCTCTACCTCTCCGGCGGCCCGGCCCATCTCGACACCTTCGACCCGAAACCCGACGCTCCCGAAGACATCCGCGGCGAGTTCAGCACGATCCCGACGCCGATACCTGGGCTGCGATTCTCCGAACTCGTGCCGCACACCGCGCGCTGGATGAACAAGGCCGGCCTGGTGCGGACGATGAATCACACGCACAACGATCATGGCCGGGGCTCGTACTGGATGTTCACGGGTTACATGTATCCCGGGAGCGTGCCGGACGTGAATTCGATGAGCCGATCCGACATGCCGCACATGGGTTCGGTGCTGGCGAAGCTGGCGCCGGGCAACGGCCCGATGTTCCCGTTCGCGATCGTGCCGCACCGCATGGACGTGGCGGGAGGCCGGCGCGCCGGGCAGTTCGCCGGTTCGTTGGGCGGACGCTACGATCCGATGCTGACGGGCGGCAACCCCAACGACGATAACTTCCGCCTCGATCATCTGCCGCTCGCCGCCAACGAAGACGTCAACGTGCTGCGCCGCCGCATGACCCTGGCCGACCAGCTCGGCGCTCAGACGCAGGCGATGCAGCAGTTGGCCGTCACGCAGAACATTCGCGACAATCAGGCGCGCGCGCTCGATGTGCTGTCGTCGGACGCGGTTCGCCGGGCCGTCGATCTCGCCGCCATCCCCGCCGCCGAGCGTCAACGCTATGGCCGCAACCTGTTCGGCCAATCGGTGATGCTGGGCAAGCGTCTGCTCGACGCCGGCGCTCGGCTGGTGCAATGCAATTGGCAGCGCACACAGGGCCGCAACGGCTTCGCCTGGGACACGCACTGGAACAACTTCACCGCTCATCGCGAAGACTTGGTCCCGCCCTACGATCAAGCGTTCAACGCACTGATGACGGACCTCGACCGCAGCGGCAAGCTCGACGAGACGCTGGTCGTCGTCGCCGCCGAGTTTGGCCGTAGCCCACGCATCACGCGTTCCAACGCCGGGCGCGAACATTGGCCGGAATGCTACAGCGTCCTGTTCGCCGGCGGCGGCATCCGCGGCGGCACAGTCGTCGGCCGCAGCGACCGCATCGGCGCCTACCCGGCCGCCAATCCCTTCACTCCGGCTGACTTCACCGCCACCATCTATCACTGCCTCGGCATCGATCCGCACTCCGAGACGCACGATCAGACCAACCGGCCGATTCGCTTATCGCCCGGCACGCCGATCGCGGAGTTGATCGGGTGAATCCCCGTTTAGCGCTCGCGCTGAATCGCCGGCGACGGGTTGCAATACACGGACGCCCCATGTTCCGATTACTTGGCTTCCTGGCATTTGTGTTGTTCGCCGCCATCGCCTCCGCGAAGCCCGTGCGCCAAAAACCCGGTCCCCAACCCGAGCCGGTGACGATCGCTCTAAAGATTGCCCTCGCCGCCGAGGTCGCGGATGTCATCAAGATGGTCTACCGCGATGCTCCCGATTTGACCGTCGCGGCCAATCCCAAGACCAACAGCATCACGATTCGCGCCAAGGCCGAGCTCCTCATCGATATCCGCAAGCTCATCACGGAGATCGATCGCGCCCACGACGCCAAGCCGATGCCGAAGGTGATCATCTGGCGCGGCGGCCTGGCGGATCCGAATGAGGTGAATGCGATTCTCCGCATCATGAAGGGGCTGCCGACGCACGACAACACGGGGAAGCGGATCGACGATCCCCCTGGCCCGTTTATTCCGGGAGGTGGCGGTGGCGGCTTTCCAGTCCCCCATCGCGGTAACCCGGCGGGCGGCGTCTTCCTGCCAGGGCAACCGGCGCACTGAAGGGCGGCGCATGAACGACGGTGAGCGGCCGCGAGCACACCGGCTTCGAACGCCCCAGCGGGGCGTAGGGCTGTAGCCACGGGTGCAGCGCAGCGGAACCCGTGGGCAAGATGGGCGATCCGTATTTTCTCGCCCCGGAGTGGCGAAGGAATCTCGATGCCAGGCGCGTATTCCCAACTCCTGCTGCACATCGTCTTCTCCACGAAGCACCGTACTCCATGGATCACCGCCGAAGTCGCGGAACGGCTCTATCCCTACATCGGCGGCATCATCCGGGCGGAAAAAGGCGTGCTGTACGACATCGGCGGCGTCGAGGACCATGTGCATCTCTACCTACGCTGGCGTCCCGACGGATCCGTGTCGGACCTCATGCGTACTGTCAAGGCGCGCTCCAGCAAATGGGTGCATGACACATTCGTCAACCTTGCCGCGTTCGCCTGGCAGGAGGGATACGGCGTGTTCACGGTCAGTAAGTCGCAAGAGGACGCCGTGAAGAAATATATCGCCGGGCAGGCCGAGCATCACAGGAAGGAAGATTTCAAGTCGGAGTTCCTGCGCATTCTCCGCGCCCACGGCGTTGACTTCAACGAGAAGTACGTGTTTGATTGAGTGAACGTAAGCGAGGACAGTTCCTCTGCCCCTGCCGGGGCAGATTCGGGAGAATAACAACGCTTCCACGGGTTTCGCTGCGCTCCACCCGTGGCTACAATCCGCGGCCCCGCTGGGGCCGAAATCGGTGACTGCGAGGCTCGCACGGGTTTCGCTGCGCTCCACCCGTGGCTACAGTCCGCAGCCCCGCGGGGGCCGAAACGCGATGCCTTCCTTTGATAGGATCGCATGGCGGGGGGATAAGCGATGGGCACACAACGGCCCAGCAACTTCATACGCTACGTGAACAATGTTCCACGTGGAACATTT
>VFZW01000576.1 GCA_016871055.1 Acidobacteriota bacterium | reverse complement strand
ACGCCGATAAAAAATCAGTAATCCAGTTTACACACACGATTCCGCCGATAACAGCCAAATCGAAGTTCAAGAATATGCATTGACAATAAAACAATGATATGAAATAATATCGAAGTGGAATAACGCTACATTCCACCCCACCCGGCGACGCCGCTCCCGGCCCTGAATCAGAAAGGAGCCACCGGCCAATGCCATTCGACCCCCAAACCTACCCCTTCGCCAAATCCGCCTCCGTCGCCCCGCGCGACCGCCAGGACTTCGAAACCCTCAAATCCCAAATCGTCGCCACTTTCAACCCCTTCACTTTCCTCCAAGCTATCCTCGTCGACGAGTTCATTCATGCCTCTTGGGAACTCGCCCGAGCCCGTAAATACGGTGCCCCGCTCAGCTTCGTCAATCGCGCCAACCGTAATTGGGACCGCGCCCGCAAGACCCATGGCCGCATCCAAACTTCCCAAATCGCCGCCGAGCGACTCCTGGAAGGCGAAGACGCCGGCGCCGCCCAGGCCTGCCCGCTCGCCAATCCCTTCACCATCGCCAAACGCGGCAAGGCCAAACAAGTTTTCCGCATGGAAATCGCTAACGGAAAGAAAGCTCTGGCCCGCACAAAGAGGTTATTATAATGGCAACCGCCGCGCAAATTTTAGCCAATCAGGCCAACGCCCAGCTCTCAACCGGCCCGAAAACCACCGAGGGAAGAGCGCGTTCCGCTAAGAACGCACTCAAGCATGGGTTCAACGCCATACCTGCCCTCAAGCCCGAGGACAAAGAACGATTTCTGCAATTCGAAGCCGATCTCCGCGAGTCCATCGCCCCCGCTGACGCCCTTGAGGAAGGGGCGTTCCTCCAACTCCGCGACGCCGCTTGGCGCCTTGAGGAACTCCGCACCGAAGTCGACTCGCTTTTTGCGGAACAAACCGAATCCGACCCTCTAGAATCCGAAGATTTCGAAAATCTGCAAAACCAAGCCAATCGCGCCCGCGCCGCCGCCGAAATGCAGCTCTACCGCGCCATCAAAGCGCTCGAAGACATCCAAACCACTCTCCTGGCCCGCTACATCCACCTCACCGACGAGGAACACGACGAAATCCCCCTCGGCACGAAGCCGAGAGCGTTTACCTATCAAATGGTCGACGGTTTCAAGTTTAATCGTGCCGATCGCGAGGTCTTCGCCGCAACCAACGAATACATGTCCCAACCCGTCACACCCGTAATCCCGGTCTCGGCTACACCGTAGCCGCTGATTACGATCCGATCTTTCTCAACTGAATATTTCTCAACAAGCGCCGGCGGTGCTTGCGTCTTCGCCGGCATCCTCGATGACGGCGGGTCGCGATGGGCCGGCTGCGATCGACGGAGGCACCGGCTCCGGCATGGATTCTGCTGTGTTCCGGAACTTTCCAATTGAGGACCGGCATACGGGACGACTTCTGGCGTCCAGCGCACAGCTCTTCAACCGGAACTCGGGTTCCCGGCGATGAACCCGAAGCGCCTCCGCGGTCTGGTCAAAGGTCACGGCGCTGATAGAATGCAGGAAACTGAAAGGAGATCGGGATGTTTGCTCGAAGAGATCTGCTGCTGCGACTGACGGCCACCGCGGCAGGCGTGGTTCCAGCGCTGGCCGCACCGGAGGGTCACAAGATGAAGATGTCGCTGTCGGTTCGCGTCGCCGAGGCGTTTCACAACAAAGAACAGTCCACCAAGACGATTGACGAGTTGATCGCGCTGGCCCGCTCGGCCGGTTACGAGGCGCTCTGTATGCGCGCCTCGCAAGTGGGCGTGCACTCGCCGGCGGAGCGCGTGAAGGAAGTGAGCGGGAAGATCAAGGCGGCGGGCCTCGCGGTCTCGATGATCACGGGAGACTTCGCCGTTCCCAGCAACAATGAGCAGGGTCCGGGCTGCCTGCGGCGGATCGGGCCGTATCTTGATCTAGCCCACAGCCTCGGCGCGGACCTCATTCGCGTCTGCATGAAGAAGGAGGAAGACATCCAGTGGGCGCAGCGTGCCGCGGACGAGGCGCGCGAACGGAAGATCCGGCTCGCGCATCAATCGCACTGCGCGAGCATGTTTGAAACGGTGGACGGCGCCGCGAAGGTGCTGCAGGCGATCAACCGGCCGAACTTCGGGCTGATCTACGAGCCCGCGAATTGGTTCGTCGTGAACGAACCATACGGGCGCGAGACGGTTAAGCGGCTCAGCCCGCACATCTTCAACTTCTACATCCAAAATCACCGCGTCGGACCCACGGGGAAAGACTACCTGGAGACGTGGAAGAACGGCCGCGTCAAACTAGATCACATTGGCGTGTGGGAAACGAGCGGCCTGGATTCTGCGGACGTGTTCGCCGGGCTGCGGGACATCGGCTACCGCGGCTTCATCACCGTGCATCAGGCCTTTGGCAACATCATGCCGGTGGAAGACGCGGTGCGGCGCAGCATTCAGTTTCTGCGGCCGCTTACCGCTGGCTAACGCGCGTGGCTCAGCCAGTGACTGACTGAGCCGCCGCGGTGAACGGATCGGCAACTACAAAAGCTTCGGCGTGCCCCAGTGCGTACGGTTTGTGGCCCGCGCGCGCGACGATGTTGGCCCGATGGCGGTGGATCGCCGAGAGGTGCCCTTCCCCCGATGTCGGCCGGCGCAGTTGGCGCGAGCGGATGCACTCGACAACCTTGCGCTGGTGAATGGCATCGTCGTCGCCGACATCGTCATGCTGGACCACCTTGCCCTTCCTTCGAAGACCTTGTACCCCGTATGGTCCGAAAATCCGATCTGCTTGAATTTTTAGGGGCTGCGGAGCTTTGCAGGCTCGCGATAATGGACTCAAAGGATGCAGAGAGCCCTGGACCCATTCCGGTTTTTACTGATCACCGTCGCCGGCTGGATGAACCAGCATCAACTGCTCGTCATTGACTATTTGCGCGAGGAGAATCGCGTTCTGCGAGAACAGCTCGGCGGACGACGACTGCGGTTCACCGACGATCAGCGCCGCCGGTTGGCCGCCAAGGCCAAGGGGCTGGGGCGGACCATCCTGGCGGAAGTGGCCACTATC
>VFZW01000575.1 GCA_016871055.1 Acidobacteriota bacterium | reverse complement strand
CTTGGGGGTTGCCCTTCTTCCTTCGATTCCCTTGTTCGCCTCCGTTGCTGGCGCTGGCGGCGGCATTCTTGGCTTTCTTTCGCCAGCGAACGGCGCTTCAGCTTGAGATACTGGCCCTCCGTCATCAACTCGGTGTTCTGCAACGTTCGGTGCAGCGGCCGAAGCTGACGGCCGCTGATCGGTTACTGTGGGCCTGGTTGGCGGCGGTCTGGACGGATTGGCAACCGAGCGCCATCATTATCAAGCCGGCGACGGTGATCAGTAAAAACCGGAATGGGTCCAGGGCTCTCAGCATCCTTTGAGTCCATTATCGCGAGCCTGCAAAGCTCCGCAGCCCCTGAAGATTCAAGCAGATCCGATTTTCGGACCATACGCGCTCATCAATGCGCGGTTTGCGAATTCCGACGCGGCCTCACTGAAACAGAAAGCCACGGCGTTCTTCTGCGCCGGCAGCGGCGGCACGGAAACCTACACCGGCAAAGACATGGTCTCCGCGCACAAGGGTATGAACATCAGCGAGCAGGAGTTCATCGCGGTGATCGACGACGCTCTCGCCGCCCTGGATAAGAACGGCGTTGGCGCGGAAGAGCGAATGGAAGTGCTCGCGATTCTCTACTCGATGAAATCGCAGGTGACCCGCTTATAGCCGAGCCTTCTTGAACAAGGCCTCGGACTTGCGCTTGATTTCAGTGGCGAGCACGAACGGATCGGCCTGCTGGAAATTCGCGGCGAACAGCTCGACCGAGATCGGTCCGGTGTAGCCTTTATCGGCGAGCTTGCGTAGGATCTTCGCCAGCGGCGCTATGCCGTCGCCGGGGATCACACGCGTGATCAGATCGAGTTGTTCCCACGGCAGATCCGGCGTGTCGTTTAAGTGCGCGTGAATAATTTCGCCGGGACGAATCATGTCCATGTCTTCAAATTTGCTGGGCCCGGACCAGAAGTGATAGCAGTCGAACAGTATGCCGAAGTTGGGATGGGACACCTGCCGGTGCAGGCGCAAGGCAGTTGGCAGCGCGGCGAGGAAGGTCGAATTGCGAACAAACTCGGCGGCGATCTTCAGATTGAATTCGCGTGCGGCTCCAGCGACGCGGCGGACATTGTCGATGCAGCGGGCATAGTCTTCCGCGGCGAACTTCGCCGACGTGCCGACAGGCGTATAGACGATCGGCGCGCCAAGCGCAGCAAACTGTTCGCAGCGCTTCTTGAACGTACTCAAGTTCTGTTCGAACTTCGGATTGGGATCGATCAGGCCCAACACGCCCGGCACGCCGCAGACGATGGTGAGGCCGTTGTCGGTGAGGACGCGCTTGGCGCTGGCCAGCGTATCGGTTTTCAGGAAATCGTCCAGCGCAACCGCCGATGGTTCGACTTGACGGATGCCGGCCTTGGCCCAGCCTTCCAGGGCCTTGCGATAGCCCGCGGCGGCGGACGTGAACTGGTGCATGCTGAGCGTCATGGTGGGCTTGGCTGCCAGCGCGAGCGGCGATTGCAGAACAGTTCGGCGAGGCAGCATTAGAGATACGATATCGCGTTAGCGGTACTCACGCTCGTCAAGCGAGACGCGGATGATCTCTTTGTCGTTGCGGACGATCATGTGGCGATTGGCAAACGCCGGGTGCGACCAGACAACGGCGCCGAGCTCGCGCCTGCCGCCGGGCGACGACGACGGCTCGATTACCTTCGCGCGTCCGATCTCGTCGTAACCTTTTGGCGAAAGGCAAGCGAGAATCAGCTCACCGCGATCATTGAAGAATAGAACACGTTCCCGATTGCGCACCATCCACGCGCTGGCGTTGCGCGCCTTTTCCACCGTGACGGCCTGTGTCTCCCACACGCGCTCTCCGGTTGCGCGACGCAGACAGCGCAACTGGCCGTAGCTGCAGATGCCGTAAATGTAATCGCCTTCGATTAGAGGCTGGCTCATCAGCGCGTGCAGTTTGTCGCTGCGGCTTTCGCTGCGGCTTTCGCTGGCCCACGCAAGGCGGGCTGCGCCGGTGCGATCGAGCGTCATCATGCGTGCGCCGTCGAAAAAGCCGGAGACGAGCAGATCCGGTGCGCTCCAAGCGGGCGTTGCGATGGGCGTGTTCATTGTCACACGGAACTGCAGCGACCACAGTGTTTCTCCCGTTTCCGGATTGAGTGAAACGAGGCCCGTCGCGTGCCAGACGATCGCTTGCGGCCGGCCGTGGTCGATCAGCACGGGCTGCGAGTAGCCGGGTTCGGAGTCGTCGGACGACAGCGCGCGCCAGAGAATCTTGCCGGTCATTTTGTCGAACGCGACGACCTTCGCGTTTCCCTTGCCCGCGACGACGGCGATCAACTTCGATCCGGCGACGAGCGGCGCCGACGACGTTCCCCAGCCGGGCACGACTGCGCCGAAGTCGCGCACAAAATCGGATGACCAAACGACGGAGCCGTCTTTCGTCCGGAGGCAAAACAGCGCCCCTTTCGCGCCGAGCACGTAGACGCGGTCGCGATCGACGGTGGGTGTGGCGCGCGGTCCGCTGGCGTAATCGAGCCCGCGATAATCGGCGGGCCATTCGCGTGTCCAGAGCGTGCGGCCCGTTGTTTCATCAAAGCTCAAGATGCGCTCGGTATCGCCGGCTCGATCGAGCACGAAGACGCGGCCGCCCGACACCGCCGGCCCCGCATAGCCTGGCCCAACCGCTGTGCGCCATTTTACGCGCAGGCCGCCGGCGGGCACGCGCGCGAGGATACCGGGCTCGTTCCAAACGCCTTGCCGGCCGGCGCCGCGCCACTCCGGCCAATCGGCGGCGGCGGCGAACGTGAGGGTGCAAAGCAATCGGAATCGCCTCATATCGTAATGAGAACATTTCGCGCCCGTTCGCGCCCGAGTGAGTATGACCGCCAAAACCATTCTCTTCACAGCGGCGTTGAGCGCCGCGGCCGCTAACGCGCCGACGATGCAACTGCTCGGGCAGACATTTACGCTCGCCGATTTCAACCAAACTGCCGCGCCGATGTGGGAGTTCACCAGCGGTGGAGAGTCGGTCGATAACTGGACGCGTCTGGTCACTGTCCTGGAGCGGCCCGA
>VFZW01000574.1 GCA_016871055.1 Acidobacteriota bacterium | reverse complement strand
GTTTCGGGCCGCGATGAAAAATTGGTTACTGGAAGTGGCTGATGATTCCCATGCTTCGCTTTTCCCTGTTGTTTGAGGCGGAACAAGAGCTCACCGTGTTCGGATACCGAGGGTCGGCGTGGCGTGGTGTGTTTGGGCATGCGTTGAAGCGATTGGTCTGTATTTGGCGTGAGCGCGACTGCCCTCGTTGTCTCGTAGCTCGCACGTGTGTCTATCCCTATGTTTTCGAGACGCCAATGGTTCGCGTCAACGAGGACAGGGAAGAGGCTAGCCCGCACCCTTTTGTGCTGACTCTAGCCGCGGAGTGGCAGCAGCGTCAGATCGTGCAGGAACGGGTCGGCGTTACCTTGATGGGAGACGGTTGTACCAGTTGGCCGTACGTTTTGCAAGCGCTCCGGGAAGCGGGTGAGCGAGGTGTTGGGCGAGAGAGTGTGCCGATGCGCTTGCGAGACATTGAGCAAGAAACGCAGCCTGGCAGCGGTTTCTGGGAGAGTATATGGCAGGAGCAGGAGGGAGTACATCCGTTTGAGCCGCGGATTCCCAATGCCGGCCCTTGTCCGAAGATTCTCCGTCTTCGGTTGGAGACGCCGGTCCGTTTGCGTTTGCGGCAGCAATTGGTGCGGCCCGAAAGTCTTCAGCCCGAGCAGTTTCTCGCGGCGATCGAGAGGCGCGTTGCGGTCTTGACAAAACTCCATGCGGGCCGCGTGGCTAGGCCGGAAGAGCGCAGCGCGGCGCGGTGGGCGGAGCGTACCAGGGAATTGGACCGGCGCTTGCATTGGCAGGACTGGGAGCGATATTCCAATCGGCAGAAGCGGAAGGTACCCATGGGCGGGATCGTGGGAGAGTGGGTTTGGGAGGTCGGAGAGAATTGGGACGGTTGGGCGCTTTTGTGGCTATCCCAGTGGCTACATGTGGGAAAGGGAACAAGCATGGGACTTGGCCGTTTCCGGGTGGAGGCGATGTGAGTAACCGGCGGATACTGATGGTCGCAACGGGATTATCGCCCCAAGTGGTGACAGAAACGGTTTACGCCCTGGCTGTCCAACGGCGGCCGCGTTGGTTGCCCAGTGAAGTCTGTATCTACACCACGGTAGAAGGCGCTGCGCGCGTTCGGGAAGCCTTGCTGTCCGAGGGACAGAATTGGTTTGGCCGCCTCTGTTCCGATTATGGATTGGAAGGACTTCGGCTGAAACGTTCGGGAATTCACCTGCTTCGTCGGCCGAACGGGACGCCGCTCCGGGATATACGCAATAGCGACGACAGTGCGGCGGCCGCCGATTCGTTGAACCACGCGATACGGGAATTTACCGCCGATCCGGAATCTGAACTGCATGTATCGATCGCCGGTGGGCGGAAGACGATGGGTTTCCTGGCGGGCTATGCACTAAGCCTGCATGGGCGCGAGCGCGACCGTTTGTCGCACGTACTGGTGGACGCCGCCTGGGAAGGGCATCCGGAATTTTTCTATCCGGCGAAAGAAAAGCGAGTCCTCTATTCGGTGCTGCCTGGTAAGCAACGTTTGTTGCCAGGGCGGGCGCGCGTGGAATTGGTTGAGATACCCTTCGTCCGAATGCGAAATCTGATTCGGGCCCGCGGCGGTGGGCCTGGTTCTGGATTTTCAGCGGATGTCGAATCCGCTCAGGCACGGGTGACCGCGCTTCAGCGATTGTGTGTGGACTTTAAGCGTCGGGAACTTCGAATCGGCGCCAAGGTGATCGTAATGGGTGCGGCGGAGATTGCGTTCGGGGCGATGTTGGCACGCCGAACCATCAGCGGGGCCGGCGAATTGGAAGGGCCGTCCGCCGGCTGCGATCCTTCGATAGGCGAAGCGTTCCTCCGGGAATATCGTCGGCTGGCCGGCCAAGACCCGGGACGAACGCTTCGGTCGTTGCGGAGCGGTATGGACAGCAGTTACTTCTTGCAGCGGCGCGCAAGGTGGGATGCCGCGATCCGCAAGCAACTTGGAGACGCGGCACCTCCGTATTTGGTGACCACCAGTGGCGTCCGTCCTCATACCCGGTACAGCTTAGGACTGCCTGCGGATTTGATTTTCCTGACAGAAGAGGGACGTCGGTCATGATGCGGACTTCCGTCGATGAAATCGCCCTCGCCGCGTTTTTGCACGACATCGGAAAATTCGTTCAGCGCGCACATGGATCGCGCAAACATCTCTCCGATGAAGCGCGGAAGTTCGAAGACGAGATTCTTCCCCTCCGGCACGGCCGCTATACCCATGTCCATGCGATCTGGACGGAAGAATTTCTTACATGGATGGAACGAGAAGGGCTGAGTTTCCCAGGCGGGTTGAATCGATCCACTGTCAGGAATTTGTCGGTATTTCATCACCGCCCCGACAACGCCGTGAAGGAAGTGGGCGGCGCCGCTTGGATCGTAGCGCAAGCGGATCGGCTCGCGGCCGGTCTGGACCGGAAAGGGAAAGACAACCGGGACACCGTGGACGGTCCCGGCGACGCCGATTCTGGACCGGAGAAGGAGCCCCGTACATGGGATTCGTTCATTCGTACATCGATGACCAACCCCTTTTCCGCGGTTTTTCTGGATAAGCAACTCGGCGAAGTGCCTCAGACGAAATTACCTCTAGCGGTGCTAGGGCCGGAGCGAGAAAACTTTCCGCAAAAAGCAGTCGATGTAGCCGGCTTCCAAGCCCGGTACGCCGCGATGTGGACCGCGTTTCAAGCCGAGATTCGGCGCATCTGTAATCTGCAGGACAAGCACCTCTTCTTTGACGCGCTGATAGAGGTTTCCGAACGTTTCTTAAGCGCTGTGCCCTCCTCGACAAAAGACCAGCCGGACGTTTCGCTGCACGATCATTCCTTGGCGGCGGCGGCGATTGCCACGGTCCTGGCGCAGTGGCATGCGGAGGCCGGAACGCTCGAAACCGAGGCGCATATCGAAGATCTGCAAACGCCAAAGTTTCGGGTGTTGATCGGCGACCTCTCGGGCATTCAGTCGACCCTTTTCCGTTTGGCGAACGAACGCGTGAAGGGAGTGAATCGGATCTTGCGGGCTCGATCTTTCCTCTTCGGAATGTTGGCGGAGTCCGCCGCGATCGAGGCA
>VFZW01000573.1 GCA_016871055.1 Acidobacteriota bacterium | reverse complement strand
GATGAGGTCCGGTGCGAGAGAACCGGTGAATGTCAGCATGTTGCGGCGCTTGTAAATGCGCGTGTACAGCGACAGCGGCTTCGCGAATTTCGCAAGTTGGCCGTCGAGATAGGCGACCGCGTCTTTCTTTTTCAAAATCTGCGCGTGCACTTCGATCTGCGCGCCGAGCGCGCCGGCAAGCGCGTTGTCCTTGGCCGGATCCGCCCCGGCGGCGAGTTTCTCGTCGATCAACGCGCGCAGTCTCTTGTCGTGCTCAGCGGCGCGAACTGGGTCGCCGAGCAGAACGGCGCCGCGAGCAACCCAGGCCAGCCCTTCCAGATAGTGCGAATCGCGGCCCTTGTCGCGCTCATGAACTTCGAGGATCGACTCGGCGCTAAGCAGGTCGCCGGCCGAAAGCTTGTTGCGAATCGGACCGCTGATTTGGCCGTGCAGCGCAAGCGCGAAAGTGAACAGGGAAAGACAACGCATCACTCTAGTATCAACGCGGAGCGAGGCAGATGCGCAATTCGTACGACATACCATTTGCCGTGACGCGAACGATTCGCGCCTTGGCGCCGTAGACATCGTCCAGCTCGAGCTAGCCTCCGCAACAATCTCGGCGCAATGACGGCGCCGCACGGAAGCGATGCGGAGTCCAGACTGGCAGGTAACGCCACGCTGGCGAAGTAGTGGAGGTGGCGTTCGCAACCCGCGGGAACGCGGATCACGCGCGAACGGGTTTCGCTGCACACGAACGAACACGTCGAGATCGAGCAATTCGCGAAATCGCCGAGCGGGCCCGTTTTACCTCGCGCTGATGAGGCGCACAGCCCGCTACTACAATCGAAGAAAGGCGAATGCGCATCTTCGTTACACAATCCGCCCTGCTGGTTGGGCTTGCCGCGGCGCTGCACGGGCAGGCCGGGCGCCAGCAGGCCGCCGAACATGTGAAGCGAGCGCGGGCCATGGCGGCGCAACAGAAATATGAACAGGCGATCGCGGAGTTCGAGCGTGCGTTGTCGATTCATCGCGCGAGTAAGGACAGGTTTCAAGAAGGAATTCTGCTGAGCAACATCGCGTCGTCCTGGAATGAACTCGGCGAGCCGGACAAGGCGATTCCCCTATTCGAAGAAGCGCTCCGCCTTCAGCATGAGACGAAGGACGCAACCGGTGTGGCTTATACGCTCTTGGGCCTGGCGAACACGCACTGGTTCGGTGGCGAACCGCAACAGGCGTTCGACGCTTATCGGCGGCTCGTCTCGCAGACGCGTGCGATCGGCAACGAGCCGCTGCTCGCGCATGCTCTGAACAACGGCGGGCTGGTCTTGCAGTCTTTGGGCCAAGACCGCGAGGCGCTCGAACAGCACCGCCAGGCGTTGTCGCTGTTCCAAAAAACGGCGCAGCGCGGTTTCGAAGGATATGCCCTTAACAACGCCGGCATGGCGCACGCCAACCTCGGCGATGCAAGGTCGGCCAAGTCTCACTATGAGCGGGCGCTGGCGATTTTCCGCGAGTTACGCGACGCGCCATCGGAGGCCTACGCGCTCCACAACATGGGAGATCTCGCGTTGCGGGCGAGCGATCACGAACAGGCGATTCAGTTCTACCGCCAGTCGCTCGAACGGAAGCGCGCGGCGCGCGACCGGTATGGCGAAGCGTGGTCGCTGGCCCGGCTTGCGGAGGCGAATCACGCAAAGGGCGAAATCGACGGCGCGCGGATTTTGGCCAACCAGGCGTTGTCCATTCACAGGGCCATTGGCGACCAGGCGGGCGAAGCGAACGCGCTCGCGTCGCTCGGTAGACTGGAACGCGCCGTCGGCGACCGGAAGTTGGCGCGGGAACGGTTTGAGGCCGCGATCGATATCGTCGAAAAGACGCGCGGATCGATCGCGACGCCGGAGTTGCGAGGCAGCTACTTCGCCACACGGCAGTCGATCTTCGAACAATTGATCGACATGTTGGTCGAAGCGGGTGACGCATCGGCGATCGAGGCGATGGAACGAAGTCGCGCCCGGTTACTGCTCGACAGCGCGCGCGGCGACGCGTCCTACGAGCGGGTACAACGCCAGATCTTCGCGCTTGGCCAGAGGCTGCGCAAGACGCTCTCCGCCGCCGACACGGAAGCGGTTCGTGAACGTCTGCGGAGACTCATCGCGCAAGCGGAGTCGATGAAAACTCCCGCCCGTGGTACCGCGGCGACGGCGGCCGAACTGAAGCGGGCCGCGGGAGATGGAACGATTGTCGAGTACTGGCTGGGCGAGCGCAGGTCGGCTGTGTTCACGATCACGCGAGCAACGATTGTCATCTCGCCGCTTCCGCCGCGCGGCGAGATCGAACGCCGCGTCACCGCGTTGATCGGCGCCCTAACCGCACGTGGGGCGTCGACGCCCAGAGAGACCGCCGCGCAGCGCGCCAAGCGGATCGCGGCCGAGGACACCAAATGGCGCGGCGAGGCCGCTGCCTTCGCCAAGCTCATCTGGCCCGGTACGATCTCCATGGGCCCGGTGCTGGTAGTGCCGCATGGCGCGCTCGCGCACGTTCCGTTCTCCTTGATTACACCTGGCACCTCGGTGACGACGGCGCCATCGGCGTCGTTGCAGCGTCATCTGGGAAACGCATCGCGCGCACCGCGCGCATTGGCGGTTGTCGCCGACCCGGTGCTCGGCAATGAATGGCCGCCCCTGGCGTTCGCCGCCGCCGAGGCCGCATCGATTACGGCAATGCTCCCGGCCGGCGAGGCGACCGTTCGCACGCGCGAACGCGCCGCGCGAGGTCCCGAGCTGTTTAGCGAGTTGGCCCGGCACCGCATTCTGCACTTCGGCACACACGCCGAAGTGAATCACTCCGATCCGGGCCGGTCGATGATTGCATTGACGGGTGCGCCGATCACCCTTGAGGACATCAACAACATGCGGATCGAGGCCGATCTCGTGGTACTGTCGGCCTGCCGCACTGCCCTCGGACAGGAGTTGCGAGGCGAGGGCCTGCTAGATTCTTGAATCAAAGATTCTAAATCAGAGTACTTCAACATTTTGAGGTTAGGCTGCGAGTAATTTGACGATCTCCTCGATGGCGCGATCGGCCTTGTAGTAGGCGTTTTCGAGTTGGCTGTGG
>VFZW01000572.1 GCA_016871055.1 Acidobacteriota bacterium | reverse complement strand
AAAGCAGTCAGGGAGGGTCGAGAGTCGAACTTTACGCCATCCGTGAAACTCTGAATCTGAACGATCTCCTGATTCACTGGATGGAGGAAGGGCAATTGGGGTTGCGCTGGCCGGCCCGCTTCGTCCGTTATCGCCTCGCCTGGCCGGAGGACGCGGCCAAATACAGCCATTACTTGCGCCAGCGGGTGACGTCCGAAGCCGAAGCCAAGGCGACGTCGATCCCCCTGCCCACTGACAACACCCCGGTGATCGCTTATCAGGATCCGCTGGACCGTCCGCGCGCCAAGTTGACCGAGGACCTCAAGTTCTTTACTCATCTGGATCCCACGTTCCCGGCGCATCGGACGCTCTTGAGGTTTTCGTCCGGGGAGAGTGTCCTCTTCGAGCGCGTCTTTTCCTGGCTGGAAGACAGGCTCACACTGAATACGTCCGGCATGACTGAAGGTGTCGGTTTCGCCGACACGATCGCCACCTCACTCCTGGCCTGGAATCCGCAGACTGAGAAATTGACCTTCACCAATGATGTCCGGATGCCGCGTGTGGTGGAGGATATCGCCCCGGTTGGGAATCGGATCTCCGCGCCCGTTCGCGAACTTGGTTCGTCCTCGAGCGAGGCTTATTGGTCGGGATTTATTCGCGAGGACAAGGGCAACTCATTTCATCCGTCCGCCTACGTCAACCCGTTCGCAGGGGGATTCACCAATGCCAACAGGGGAGCCATCATTCCAGTAAACGCCATTCCCGGAACAAACCGGCTCGAGGTTTGGTGGTTCCGGCAGAATCCAACCGACATCTCGCGCGGATTCAGGCCGATTTACTGGCCTTCCGCCATTGGCCGGTACACGCTGCAATGGCCATCCAATCCTCGTGAGATCGTGCTGGCTGGAAACGACGGCAGCGGCCCGCTGGCGAGTCTCGAAGCCAAGGGCAGGATCTATCAACAGGACAATCGTTCCAGCCCTGGATACAATCCCAATGAAGAACACGCCTTGATGCTGGGTGGACAAGCCTACGCACTCCGAGACGACCTGAATATCACTTCAGGCCAACAGTATTCCTCCGATGCTTTCGTGCTGGTGGACTACACGGAATCGGACGGGCGGCCCGCCGTGGCGGCGTTCAAGGTGCTGCGGGAAAAGCCCGGGGACGGGATCGTGTTCGATTACATCACCGAGGCCGGCTTGATTCTCCAGGCGCCGATGCCCTTGCCATTCCTGCCGCCTCCGGTAGTAGGTTCGGGAGCCGGCGCGATCAATTACAACACCGAACCCGGCGGGGTCGATGGGGATCTGCCGGTAAATTGGAACCAGGCGACGCATGGGAACGGTCCGTTCGGCCACTACAAGAAGTTCACCTACCGCGACCGTAAAGACAACTTTTGGGTTTATCGAGGGCTTCACGGAGGAGCGCCGGCGTTGGAGGCCGGCAGATTCAACATTTCCACTCGTGCGTTCGAGACCTTGCCCGCGGCGACGGCCGTGATTGGCGAGGATTTCAGGTACACGATTCATGCCTCCCGGCGCGCTGAAAGCCTCAGCGTCCAAGCGGCGCTGCCGGCTTGGCTAACGATCGATGGGCTAACTCTCAAAGGCCGGCCCCTCGAGGGCCAGACCGGATCCAGCACGCTTTCGCTGGTGATCACGGCCATCGATGACGGCACCAGTGTGACCAGGAGTTTGGCGCTGACCGTTGCCGCCAGCGGAAACGTCGTCACACAGGGCCCTTTGGAAATTGTTTCGAATAACACTTTTGCCGGAGGAAATGTGAGCTATGTCGGACGGCCTCCCTACCTGGCCAATTCGCCGGTCCCGACAAACTCCTTCACGATGCGGTTTTATTACAAGAACCAGGCGGCCTTTTCCTGGCCGGGCTACGCGAACCCGCCCGCAGTCGGCGCGATCGTGCCCTATCTTCCCCCTAAAAACTCACAAAACGAGTTCGTCGGCGAAGCTTCTTCGAGGGATACCCCTGCGCTGGACATTGTCTATCGGCCCGTGTGGCCGGTGCAAACACCGCAGCTGCGGTACGCGGACACCTTGACCCTGCCGAAGACGGGCCTGCCGGCCGTGCGCGGCCAAAGCAGCATCCAGTTGCTCTACCAGCAGTCGATTGCGCGTGACATCACCGCCCCCAAAGTGAGCGCCATTTTGCACGATCCGACGCGCGAGAAATCTTTCAGCATCGCCCAGCAGGGCCTGGAGAAGCTGCCCGACGGGATCCGGACCGACACCTATCAAGGCAAGACCTATTTCCCCAACTTGCCGCCCCATCTGGCGCAACGGCTTTTCTTCGATCCGACTCGCGGGACCAAGGGCCACCTCGTATTCAAGGGCGAGTTCAAGGACGAACCCGTGGGCGAAAAATATCTTCTGCTGAACGTCCTGGTCGGAACCGATCTGGACAAGGTCAAAGCCCTTTGTCCAAACGCGGATCCGAAAAAGTCGCAATGGGACGCCGCAGTCACGGGATTGGCCACGGCCGTCGAGACGTTCTACGAAAACCCCGCCCGTCCGGGAACCTTCATCCCCAACCCGACGCTGACCTTCACGAAGGGAATTGGCGATCTCACGGAGGTGCCGGACGACGACACCGCCGTCGATTCGTACGCCCTGAGCGCTTCAGGACCTGGCACGGGCTACGTCACGTTGATCTCCGGTAACGGTCTGCCGGCTTCCACGCCGGCGGGCGCGCCGGTTTCGCTGCACATCCTCAGAACCACGGCACCCCTCTACCGCGGCGAAGTGAAGGTGATTCCTTCGACCAATCCATTGGATGAACAAGTCACCTTCCAGCACACGGCGGATTTGGCGGGCCGCTTCGACGATTACCAGTATCAATGGAAGATCGCACCGCCTGTGGATGGGCTGCCGCCGGATTTCAACTCGCTTCCCGTGTCAGTTGACGGCACGGGGTTGCCTCGTTTCCTGGTGGGCGGCGCTGGCATCCAGGCGCTCGTGGACAACTATGTGATCATGCGTTACCGGCCGATTAACGCGAGCCACCCCCTCTACAACCAGTGGTCCGAATGGTCCGAGCCTCAGCTCGCCGAAGGTTGGATCAAGCGCGTGCTGGCCGGCATCAACCCGTTCAACCAGCGGGTGGGCG
>VFZW01000571.1 GCA_016871055.1 Acidobacteriota bacterium | reverse complement strand
CGGCGACAGTGCATGAAGACCGCGCCGGACCGATCGGACTACAAGGCGATCACGGCCCGGTCGAATTCCGCAACGTGACCATCACGCCGCTTACTTCTTCTTCTTCTTTGCCTTAGCACCAGTGCCGGGGCGGTCGTCTTTCACAAAACCGTCGCGATTCGGCATCTTCACTTTCGGAAGGGTCGTCGCGTCGATGACATCCTTCTCGCCGATAATGCCGTTCCAATGCAGGATCAGCGCGGTCACCGCATACGTCTGATTCGCATCGAGAAGTCCCGGATTATCGAACGGCATCGCCCGGCGAATGTAGTCGTAGAGCGTCGTCGAATACGGCCAGAAGCTGCCGACCGTCTTCAGCGGCTTTGCGGTCTTCAACGAGTCCTTGCCGCCGACGAGCGGACCTTCCTGATCCCCCTGGCCTTGCGTTCCATGACAGCGCGCGCACCGGCGGCTGTAAGTCTCTTTGGCATCGAACGCAGTGCCCTTGCCGGGAGGCAGGCCCTTCCCGTCGGGCGCGATGAAAATATCGGTCGTTGCGATATCGGCATCCGAAGGCGCATGGCCAAGCTTGTATTTCGGCCCCTGCGCCAAAAGCGCAATCGCACAAAGAATCAGCGAAAGTCTACGCACCTTTCACGCTCCCGTCGGACTCAATCTTCCAGCTCTTGATACCGTTGTAGTGGTATTGCGAATTCACACCGCGCGCGGCGACTAACTCTTCGCGAGTCGGCTGCACGTAGCCGGATTCGTCAACCGCCCGGCTCATGATTTCGACCGGCTGACCGTCCCACTGCCACGGCATGCGGAAGCGCGTGAAGGCCATCGATAGACGCGGCTCCTGCAGGGTCGCCTTCACCCACGTCTTGCCGCCATCGGTCGAAACATCGACGCGGTCGATGCGCCCGCGGCCGGACCACGCCAGCCCCCGAATCTCGTGGAAACCCGCGCCATTCATCTTCTGCCCGCCGCTCGGCGAAGTAATGATCGACTTCGCGTCGACAACGAAGGAAAACTGGCGCGCGGTGCCGTCGGGCAACAAGTCGGTATAGTGCGATGTCTCCTCGCGGCTCTGATACGGCACATCGACCACCTTGATCTGCCGCAGCCACTTCACGCAGACGTTTCCTTCGTAGCCGGGAACCATCAATCGCAGCGGGAATCCCTGCTCGGGCCGAAGCGCTTCGCCATTCTGCGCGTAGGCGACAAAGCAATCGGCGAGGCACTTTTCAATCGGCAAGCTCCGGAACATCTTGCAGGCGTCCGCGCCTTCGGCCAACAGCCACTTCCCTTCCTTCTTCAATCCCGCTTCGTCAAGCAGAACTTTCAACGAAACGCCGGTCCATTCACTGCAACTCGCCAAGCCGCAAGAGCGCGCCGCGTCGGGACCACCCGGCGCTTTCCACTCGCCGCCCGAGTTGCCCGAGCATTCGATGAAGTGGATCCGCGACTCCGACGGCAGACGCTTCAACTCGGCCATCGAAAACGCCAGCGGGCGATCGACAAGACCGTGAATCAACAACGAGTGCTTGGCGGGATCGATGTCGGGAACACCGGCGTGATGGCGCTCGAAGTGCAGCCCCGCCGGCGTGATGATACCTTCTGTGTCGGCCAGCGGCGCGCGCGTGGAACCGAGTTGCGGGCGCTTCAAATCGGGCACCAGGCGCTTCGTCTTGTCGTGCGGCGACCGCTCGCCATAGGCGCGAATCGGAGCGCCGACCATGGACGGCAATTTTTCGTCTTCGGTCTTTTCATCGGGCTTAGCGGCACAGCCTGCAAGCGCGGCAACGGGAGCGAGTTGCAGGAAGCGGCGTCGAGGATTGGGCTTCATGTAGCCTAAGAGTTTATCGCGTTTCCGATGGTGCTAGGGTAGAGGTGTTGTGGCGATTACGATTACACTCTCCCCGGAACAAGAACAGTTCGTGACCTCGGTGATCGGTGACGGACAATACGCGTCGGCAAGCGACGTCGTGGCGGAAGCCCTCCTGGCGTTGGAGAGCCAGCAGGCCGAGCGCCAGGAAGAAGAGCGCGAGTTTCGCGAGTTTGTGGAAGGAAGAATAGAAGAAGCGAAGAACTCAAAGTGCTACTCCGATGCCGAAGTAGCAGAGCACTTTCGGGCGAAAGCCGCCGCATGGCGCGCTAGAGGTGGATGAGCGAATACCAACTTTCGCCGGCGGCCCTTCGCGACCTCGACGAAATCTGGGTGTTCATTGCCCGCGACAGTGTTAATGCCGCCGAGAATTGGATCGAGCGGCTGAGAGACCAGATAAGGTTGATCGCTTCACGTCCCTCAATCGGCCACGTGCGGTCCGGCGGCCGGAGGTACGGCTCGCTGCGCTTTTGGGCTTACGAGCGGTACGTAATCCTCTACTACAAAGAAGGAGAGGACGTCAAAGTCATCGCGATAACACAGGGCCATCGCAGCGTAAAGCGCGTGATCGAGCAACGCTGGCCGTCGTAGCCTCACTGCACCTTACGCGAATCAATATACCGCCGGTCGTAAAAATAGAAGAACCCATCCTCGGCGCCAATCAGCAAATCCAACTTCCCGTCCCCATTCCAGTCGGCGGCGTTGGGCGTCGGGTTATGCCCCTGCAGCGGCGCACGTGTGATGAAGCCGCGCGGATGAAGCACGGCGCGGTTGAGATCGCCGCGATTTTCATACCAAATCGGACCGTCGTTGGAATCGGTCAGCAGATCGAGGTCCCCATCGCCATCCCAATCGACAAGATCAATCTTGCGCCGCCCGCTCGCGCCCGCTCGTCCGTTCGACAGATTTAGAAAGCGCCCGTTATCGGTGACAAAAATGCGCTCTGGCTCGCCGAGCACCAACCGCCCATCCTTGCGCGCGCGGCGAAAGAGACAAAGGTACCCCTGATGATTCAGCATCACAAGATCCGGCAACCCATCGCGATCCCAGTCGACGACCTCCGGCGTGGTGCGCCACTGCGTCAATAACTGCTTGCCCGCGGGTTGCCACCACACCCATTCCGGCTTCGGCGGTGCGCCGCTCCATTCCACTTCGATGTTGCGCGCGGGCTCCATCTCCTGACGATTCCCGGTGCCTTTGTAGAAGACCACCTCGCCCAAAATGTCGTTGACGATCAAATCCAACTTCCCGTCGAGATCC
>VFZW01000570.1 GCA_016871055.1 Acidobacteriota bacterium | reverse complement strand
CTCATAAACCGCGAGGCATAGGTTTCCTTCAGCGCCTCCTGCATGAGACGCCGGGACCACACCTTCACGGCCAAAGGATGATTGACCGCGTATTCCGTGGTAGCCATTTGGAATAGCCCTTATCAATGGATGAACCGTTCCGCCTGTAACGGCCGGCGGGACCGGACATCGCCACTGACGCGGGCGAAGGGCGTGATGGCCTTTTACGGCGGCCAGCCGATGAACGAAACTACGCGCGAAGAAGGGCGCCTGTCAACCGAGCTTGTTCGCCCTCTTCATCTTCTCGAACGCCACGTCGAAGTCCTTGCCCTCAAGAGACGAAAGCCATTGCAGCGTCATGGTTTCCTGGGCTGTGTCGCGTCCGGGCGCCGCACCGACGCTCTGCGCGGCCTGGGCGCCGGCTTCTAGCTGCGCCATGCGCGCCGCCGGCGCCTGAGCCTTGTACCCCCGGCGCTGCGCCATCCGGTAGATCATCTCCGCCGGATTCTCGCCAACCTCCAACAGGCGCAGCGCCATGTCGGCCTCCTCGATCTGAAGCATCTCCTCCCGCCGGACAGGATCGCGGTAGCCGCGAAGCTCAAGCTCCTCCCGCATCTGCGCGATGAGATGCTGGTATGCGTGGCCGAAATCCGGTTTCTTGGCCGCAAACTCCTGTGCCGCCGCGCGGTACCTGCCCATGAACTCCTGCTGCCTGGCCATCGCGGCTTCGCGGCGCTCGACCAGATCGACCTTTTGCGCCAGTATGTCTTGCTGATGCTTGAGCGCGGCAGCGGGGTCTATATCGAAGGAAGGGACCTCCGGCTCCTGCGATCTTCTGATAAACTCCTGGAATCTCGCCTCCATATTGGCGACTTTCTCGTTGACCTCGCGCAGCCGGGCCTCGGCCTCGCGCCGGGATTCACGTTCGGCATGAAGGGCGCCGTGCGGCACGAACCCCGCCGGCGGCTTCTCCGGCCTCGGCGAAGGCGACGTATCATGGATAGTCTCGCCGGCCGGCGGCACTGCGGCGGATTCAGGCTCGGCAGGCTCGGCAGGCTGGGCAGGCTGGGCCGGCTCAACCGTTTGTGGGAAGACCTTGGCGATGTTTTCCGTGATGTTGTCGGTCATGTGATATCCTAGACCATATCAAGAATGTCGATGATGCGCTGCACGTCGCCTTCGTCGGACTCGATACGGCGGCGGCGAATCTCGCCGCCCTCGGCGTGCAACTTGGCTATCTCCCATAGTTTCACGTGAATCTTTCTTATTTCATCCATCGCCTTCAGCGCCTTACCGCGCTTTTTGCGGCTTCCGGCCCAATCTTCTAGCTGGCGAAAACGGTTGGCGAGGCTGAACAGCGCGGAGTCCGGTATCGGAATGGTCGCCACTATCTGAGCGTACTCCCGGCGGATTGCGGCGAGAGCGGCATCGGCGGCAGCCGGAAGCGCCGGCGCCGTGGCGGACGCGAGCCCTGAAATGCCGTCGTTGCCAAGATCGGGAACACCGCCCGTAAACTTCGTATCTTTCGATGCCGCGCTCAATCTCCGCCTCCCGGATAGTTATCACTGCGGAGCCCCTGCAATTTCAGTTCCGAGCGACATCGCGCCCGACGGCGTATCGATCGCGTGTTCGATCTCGGCTTCGACGATCATGCCGTCGTCGTTGCGCTTGAACTTTACATTCCGCTTGCTCTTGCCCTGCTTGACCTGGCTCTCGGCCGATGCCCTTATGGCCTGAATCTTTGCATCGGCCTGCAATTTCGCCCATTCGATCTGGATATTGGCCTCGGCCTTCTGCCGCTCCAGATTGATCTCGTGCATAGCCTTTTCCCGTTCCAGCGCAAGTTCCTGCATCGCCTTCTCTCGATCGAGTTCCAACTCCTTCGTGTTCTTGTCGCGATCCATCATCGCTTCGGCGACGGCGATCTCATGCTTCTGCTGGATCTCTTGTGCCTTGACCGCCTGATCGGTCTTCAGGCGCTGGTTCTCCTGCTCCAGTTTCTGGACCGCCTGCGCGGCTTCCTGAAGCTGCATCTGCATCTCCTGCGGATTACCGGAGCGCTCGGCGATGTACTGCTTCCAAGACTGTGCCAGTGCGCTAGGGATCGGCGCATAGTCGAGGATTTCTGGCGGCACGGGAACGCCGTACTTCGCCATCGCCGGGAATAGCTCTACCAGAGCCGAGAACACCTTTTCCTTCTGGTTCGGCGACGTGGGCGAATCGTCCACGATGATGTCATACTCGGAAAGCCCACGCTCACGCACGAACTGCACATATTTCCCGGTGCCGTCAGGCCCAAGTATTCTGACGAGCCGCCCGTCCGGGATGTAGGCCAGGATGAAGTGGAGCAGCACGCGGCCCTGCTCCTTGCGGTAGCGCCTGAGCGCGTCGAACAGGTTCGCCAGGATGGTCAGCGCCGCCTGCTTGCGCTGCTGCTCCAGGATGCCGGGCTGCTCGCGCGAGGCGAGGCCAAGCATCTCCAGGTTGACGCCGGAAATGTCTGGAATCGACAGCACGGCGAAGTTCATCAGTCGATCCAGCCCCGTCGGATAGGCCGAAGTAGGCTTGGGCGTGATCTTGCCACCCGACACCGCCCCTTCGTTAGCCCAGGCGATGGAATCCGGCCGCGCCCACGTCTCCTCGATCCGCCTCGGATCGTCGAACGCGGTTTTTTCGGCGATGATTCCGCCCTTGGCATTGGTGTTGATGATGTGAAGAATCTGGGAAAAGAACTTGTTGGCCCAGCGCTGCGGATCGCGGAGATTCCGCATCATCCCGAACCACAGACCGCGGTTACGGTCGCGCTTGGCGGTCATGCAACGCAGCGTGAACGCCTCGCACGCACGCCCGGTCGGGTCCGGCGCTAGCGGTCCCTTGCTCAGCAGCACGCCGCCCGCCGTGAACGCCTGCATGCAGGTGCGTTTGTCGAAGCGAGCGCCGCGAATCTCCGGGATATTCTTCTTCAGTCGGCTCCACGCCTCGGCGGGAATCTCCTCGATGGACCCGTCCGCAGGGTTCTGAACGCGCCAGTAGGTTTCCGCCTCGACCCACTGGTATTGCGCGATATAGACGCGGCCGGAGATCGGCGGCGCGGTCGCGTCGCGGCCGGAGTAAGCGCGATCGGGATACGGATGCAGCCCTGTTTCATCGTGGGATTCCGCTCCATCCC
>VFZW01000569.1 GCA_016871055.1 Acidobacteriota bacterium | reverse complement strand
TCTGGATCGCTTTGATGATCGAGGCGTCCATCGAATTCTGTCCCGAAGCGCGGAGCGAGTTAAACAGCGTCGGGAAGGTGCGAATGTTGTTTGCTGGTTGATCGCCGGCGACGCGGTTGAAGCGTGTGGTGTCGAATGCGAGATCGACGTTGCGCGGCTGCGGATTGAGGTTCCCGCCGAGATAAACTACGTTACCCCAGGCCAGGGGCGCTCCGGTTCCGACGAAGTAGAAGGCGTTCAAACTCCAGCCGCCGATCAGGTGGTTGAGCACCGGAGGGGCGTTTGGGGCGAGCGCAAGGCCTCGGCCGATCGGAAGATCCCAGTTGCCTCCTACGACCAGCCGGTTCGGCCGGTCCTCGGCCGCTACGCGTTTCTCCAGGAACGGATCGCTCAAATTCATGCGCGTGCGCCGCTCCATCAGCCGGGAATGTTGGAAATTCAACATCATCTGAAGGCCATTGGAATACCGCTTCTCTGCCCGGAACTCGAACATGTGGAAGTACGAGCTGCCGATGTTCAATGCCTGCGCGGTGACGGAAGTGAATTGCGGGTAGGGAAGCAGCAACTGAGAACGAGCGATGCTGCCGCCATTCAGGGTGGTGCGTGGAGCCAGGCCTGCGAATGGATTGCTCACCGTGCCGTTCAGGAAATTGATGAGCGCCCCATCGCGCGTCGCTAGTGTGCTCTGATACTGGCGCGGCAGGAAGTTCAGTTGCATGTCCACCGGGAGGCGGATCGCGTGGTTGCCGACGTATCCGGCTTCCACTATCACTCGTCCGGGAAGTTCGTGCTGCAGGTTGAGCGACCAGCGGATCGAATAGGGATTGACCGTCGAAGGGTTGTAGAAGGTGATCGCATTTCCGACGAACGTGCCGAGCCCTCGCGACGATCCCGTAGCCGGCAGAAGGCCGCCCGGAAACGGGTTGCTGAGCGTGGCGGCGGGAGTCAAGAAGTTGTCGAGCGTCGCGGTGACCGGTGTCGAACTGGAGAATCCCAGGCCGTTGACGCCTGTCGTCACGATCGGGAAAACGAACACGCCGGTTCCCCCGCGAACGACCGTCTTTCCCTTCAGAACGCCAGGAGTCCAGGCGAAACCGAATCGCGGGCTGAAATACGTCGAGTTTGTACTGTAAACGTCTCGAGTCCCGTCGCCGGCGAAAAGCAGCCCGCCCGGCGCCTTGAATGCCCCGGCCGGAATTTCCGGAATTGGCTGCGAGTTGTAGGCGGCGGCCGCCGCGGCACTGACGGGGTTCAGGGTGGCGAAATCGAAGCCTCTTACCGACCGGTTGTAACGTTCCCGGGTCGGCAAATCGCGCTCATAGCGTATACCAAGGTTGAAAGTGAGATTCGGCCTGATGCGGAAGTCGTCCTGCAGGAAGAGGGCGAAGTATTTGGACTGATTGGTGCGCGCCGAGTTCACATCGAAGCTGCCGCCCGTGGGCAGGCCCAACAGGAATGATGCGAACTCCTGTCCAATAGGGGCGGCGGCGTTGTTGCTCATCGGTCCGTTGGTCCAGTTGGTGCCAAACACGTAGTTGCCCGCCGAATTGAGATATCCCGCCGCGCTCTGGCGGAACAGGCGCACGTCGGCTCCCACCTTGAGCGAATGGCTCCCGCGCACCTTCGTGAGCGCCGAGAACGCCTGGAAGACATCGTCCGGCGTCCGGTTCTGGGAGTTCGCGCCAAGCGTCATGAAGTTGCTCATCTGGATGACCGGCATGGCCAGGTACGTGGAGGCCGACGCCAGCGACTGCGGGAAGCCCAGTTTCGTGAAATCGAATCCCGAACTGGGCACAAGGCGGATCTCCGCGAATCGCGTCCAACTGAACCGCGTATTGAGCAGCAAGGTGGGGGAAAAGGAGTACACATCGTCCAGCGTGGAGCCCCAGGAGTATCGGTTCAAGCCGTTGCCCGTGGCGATGTTCCCGCTGAAGTTCTGCTGCGTATAGACCCAGTCACTGGTGCGCGTGCTGAAGAACAGCTTGTGCCGGTCGCTCCAGTTGAAATCGAGCCTGCCCTGGACGTTGTGGTATGAGGATGGGATTCTCCCGTTCCAGGCGAAGTTGTTCGAGCCGTCGGCGGCGCCGGGCAGGTTCGCCGAGGGAAGGTAGGTCAGGTAGTTGTTCGTCACGGCGCTGAAGCGAGAAGCCGGGATAAGGTTGCCGGCGAACGGGGTACGCTGAACCTGAGTGCCAGACCGTGTGCCACTCGCGGGATCGTAGACTTGGTAGGCCGGCCCCAAAGCAAGCAGGCGGGAGAAATCGCCGCGTTTTTGCGCCTCCGTCGGAACGGTAACCACGAACGGACTAGGGCTGGTGTCATTCACGCCTTCGTATGCCGCGAAAAAGAACAACCGGTTTCGCACGATCGGTCCCCCTACCGTTCCACCCCACTGGTTCCATCGCGACACCGGTTTCTTCTGGCCCGCGCGATTGGTGAAAAACTGCGTGGCCGCCAGAGCCGAGGTCTGATTGAATTCGTACAGACTTCCGTGAAGCTGATTCGTTCCGCTCTTGCTGATCAGGTTGATGGTGCCGCCGCCGGTGTGGCCGTACGCGGCGTCTGGCAGAAAAACCTGGGTGCGCACTTCGGCGATGGTATCGATCGGCGGGTTGTAGCCGGTGCCGTTGTTGTTGGCGCTGTTGGCCGCTCCGTCCAGCAGGATCTCGTTGGTGCGGGACGGAGCTCCGGCCATGGATACTTCCACCGCGCCCCGCGAATCGTAGGGCCGCTGGGCCTGTGGGTCGCCCGTCGGAATCACGCCGAAGGCGAGTTGAGACAGAACGTACGGATTGCGGCCTTTCATGGGCATGTTCTCGACTTGCCGCGAGTTGATTACCTGTCCGTTCGCCGCGGTGTCGGTGGTCAATAGCGGGGCTTCTGCCTCGACGGTAATGGATTCGCTCGCCTGGCCAACCTCGAGCAGAATGTCGAGTCTGACGCGTTCGCTCGCTTCCACGCGAAGCCCCTGACGCGAGTAGCGCTTGAATCCAGCAGCCTGCGCGGCAACCGTGTACGGTCCGGGGGCGAGGAAGGGTATCGTGAACTGCCCGTCAGTCGCGGTTTGCGTACGAGAGACCGCACCGGTTTCCCGATGCGTGGCGGTCACGTCGGCGTTGCCGATCGCCGCTTGCTGCGCGTCGACCACTCGCCCTGTGATGGTGGAACGGAACTCCTGGGCGAACAGCCCCCCCAAAGGTGAGCGCGC
>VFZW01000568.1 GCA_016871055.1 Acidobacteriota bacterium | reverse complement strand
CCCAACACCCCCGCGATCTGCGATCCGTACCGCTCGGTCAGTGATTCAACGCCCATCCCGGCATCGTATCCGATTTCCCTCTTTGGTTCCGGCTATGCCGGGTTAGGGATGGGGAAAATATTGAGTATCGCCTGGCCATTGCGGTTGATGCGCGAGGCGGGAACAAGATTGCCGGGGAAGTTGGCGCCGGCGAGAGGATCGCGGATATTGATGCGCGCGCCGTTTTGATCGAGAGTTTGCGTGAAGTCGCCGCGCCGCTCCAGATCGCTTGGAGTGGTGACCTGCCGGACCGCCTGCGGGTTCTTCACCCAGGACTGTTCGTAGGAGTAGAAGAAAAACACCTTGTCTTTGCTGTCTTTCCAAAGCTTACCCATTGGGACAGGGCCGCCCAGCGTCGCGCCAATCGTGGTGTAGCGATAGATAGGTAAACTCACGCCGTTTCGGTTGTTGAAGAAGTTGTTGGCATTCCACATTTCGTGGCGTTTATACCAGTAGGCGGAGCCGTGATACTCGCGCCCGCCGGACTTGGTAACGATGTTGATAAACGAGGCGCCGTTGCGTCCGTACTCGGCTTGGTAGTTGTTGAGCAGGACTTTGACCTCGCCGATAGCGTCCATGTTGATCGGGGAGGAAAAGACGCTGGGGCTGCCGAGATCGTTGCCGGTGAGGCCGTCGACCTGGAGCGAATTCCAATTGCTACGCGAGCCTCCGATGTTCGGGGTGCCGGTGCCGAACGAGCCGCCTAGAAATTCGGTGTCTACGGTCTGGGAGACACCGGGGAGGATACGCAGCATCGAGACGACATCGCGGCCGCGAATGGAGACCTGTTCGAGCTGGCGGGAACTGATGAGCGCGGAATTTTCCGAACTCGAAGTTTGCACGCTAACGCCTTGCGCTTCGACGGTGATCGATTCGTTCACAGCGCCGACTTGCAGAGTGATATTGCCGGTGGAGAGTCGCTCGGCGGCGCTGAGCATGTTGCCGGTTTTCTTGAACGGCTTGAATCCCGGTTGTTCGACGCTGACCGTATAGGCGCCTGGTTGAAGGGCGGGGAAGAGGAAGTCGCCCGATTCGTTGGTTTGAGACGTACGCTCCTCACCCGTTCTTTCGCTGATCAGTTTCACGCTGGCGGCGGGAATGACATTGCCGCTGGAATCGAGCACGGTTCCAATAATGGAGCCCGAGATCGTCTGCGTGTAGGCGGATGCGGACAGACAAAGCAGGCAAAGTAGCGATTTCATGACACCCCTCCCAAGGATGCGGACTTCGGATTCGCCCATTGTACGCGGCTTCTTCCGAAAGGTACAGGGGTAGACGCTAGGCGTTTACAACTTGACGCGGACCGGAGTAATCGGAGCCGGGCAGCTTGCTGCGGCGACGGGGAGCCTGATTCATTCTTTCTCGCGCGGCTTCCAGTGCGGCGCCGAGAGGCTCGGACTGAACCTCGACCGCGCCCCATTTGAAGCTAACGGACGACATGCCGAGATGGCGCAGTTGGAAGTCCCACCGTTTTTCCCCGATTCCCCCGACGCGCCGCTGATTGAAGCCGGTAGCGTCGTGCTGATAAACGAAGACCCATTCGTTGTCGGCGATCCGGCTGCCGAAGTCGTTGCCGCGCACGAACGAAGCCATCAGTTTTTCGAGTGCCGGCGTGAGGTCTTCCAATTCTTTGGATTTCTTGGCCGTGTCGGCGGCTACAGCTTCCGCCTTGGTCAAGATGATCGTAAAGAGGATTCCGCTCATTGGATTCGGCAGTGTCAGGAGGCGCTCCCAGATTGCGTTCTCGAACATGCCCGCCGGAAGTTCGACGTCAGCGAGCGGCGTAACCGGGATAGGCTCGGGTTGCCGCAACGAGTCGATGTCGATGGGAGCCTGCGCCGCTTCCGCCCAAAATGGCGGCGGTTCGGGGGCGATCGCTTGAACGGATTCGGCCAGAGTTGCGCTGGCGAACGAAGTCACCTCCACCGGCAACTCGGGTTCCACCGGCAGAAGTTCGATCTCCTGAGATGTCGATTCGGCAAAGGCCGGGAGCAGTTCGACAGACTCGAAGGAGGTCGCGGCAGACAATTCGGCCTCGTCGGCGAACGGCGTCAGAACGGGGTCGGCGTCGGGAGTGGTCGCCGCTGTCGGTAGCTCGACCGAAACAGGCAACGATACAGCTTCGACACTCGTCGATCCGATGGGCGAGGTCGCAAGCCTCAGTTGCCAGACTGGCCCCTGCATCGGAGGTCCCGCAACTTCGGCCGCGGTGGTCGTGAAAGAGTTTGGTTCCGGGTTCCAAGTGGCCAATTCCGGAGCGTCCTGTTCGGCGACCCAAAGCGGTGGCGGCTCGGCAGCGACAGGCTCGGGCAGCACTTCGGCTACCGCAACGGGTTCCAGCAACACTTCCGCAAACCCGCCTGGCGCGAACACGGTTTCGGCTACCGCAACCGGCGGCTCGACAGCGACCGGTTCCGGCGACACTTCCGCAAATGCGACCGGAGCAAAAACCGGCTCCTGCGTTTCCGCCACAATAACCGGCGGCTCAACCGCAACGGGCTCAGGCAACGCCTCTGCAAACTCGACCGGCGCGAACACGGCTTTGGCTACCGCAACCGGTGGCTCGGCCGCAACCGGTTCCGGCAACACTTCTGCAAACTCAACCGGAGCAAGTACCGGCTCCTGCGTTTCCGCAACAATAACCGGCGGCTCGACCGGCGCGAGCTCGGTTTCAGCCACCGCAACCGGCGGCTCGACCGCGACCGGCTCGACAGCGACGGGCTCAACAACCACCGCGTCGGGAACGATTTCGCCAATTGTCGCGGCTACAGGCTCGCTGCGGCCGGAACTGGCCGCAATCACTTGCTCAAGCAGCGCGCTGTGCATTGGACCAGCCTTGGCCAGCGGTGCCTCTTCGGTGTCGGCGAGGCGCTCCAACTCCTCTTCCAAACTCAAGGACGGGATCACCAGCGGACGCAGAACAACACTTGGATTGGGGGCGGGCGCCTGGAGTTGTCCCCAAATCTGAGACACGAGTCTAGTGTCCTGTCTCATATAACTATGTACATATAGGCAGAGTTGCCTCATACTGGGTCATGTTCACCCCAGCAGCTCCCTTGGCGGTAGAAGCGAGCCAACGGGAGCAACTCGAAGCCTTGCTCCGGAACGGAAGCTCCCCCCAGCGTGTGGCGCTACGCTGCCGGATTCTCCTGTTGGCGGCGAAAGGCGTC
>VFZW01000567.1 GCA_016871055.1 Acidobacteriota bacterium | reverse complement strand
GAGCAAGGCTTCGAGTTGCTCCCGTTGGCTCGCTTCTACCGCCAAGGGAGCTGCTGGGGTGAACATGACCCAGTATGAGGCAACTCTGCCTATATGTACATAGTTATATGAGACAGGACACTAGGATGCGAAGTAGATGAACATTCGATTCGGCGAATTCACGCTCGATGCCGCCGAACGCCGTTTGTGGTGTGGGGGAGAGGAAGTCGCACTCGCGCCGAAGGCGTTTGAGTTGCTCGCATATCTCGCCAAGAATAAGGGCCGGGTCTGTACGCGCGAGGAGCTATTCTCGGCGCTCTGGCCGGAGACCTATGTCGACGATCACGCGCTGTCGGTCCAAATTGCCGATATCCGCCGGGCGTTGGGAGACACGCCGAAAGCGCCACGATTCATCGAAACGCGCTCTCGCCGCGGTTACTCCTTCATCGGACAGGTCGCGCGGCCTGCGCAAGCCGGTTCGACCGAGCCCGATTGGCAGGCTCCCGAAACCCGCTACGCCGCCAGCGACGACGTCAATATCGCCTATCAGGTTTTCGGCGACGGGCCGGTCGACCTGGTCTTCGTGATGGGTTGGGTTTCGCACCTCGAGTACTTCTGGCGCGAGCCGCGCTTCGCCACATTCCTCCGCCGCCTCGGCGAGTTCTCGCGCGTCATTCTCTTCGATAAACGCGGCACCGGGTTATCCGATCGCGTACCGCTCAGCCAGTTGCCCACGTTGGAACAGCGCATGGACGACGTGCGCGCCGTCATGGAGGCAGCTAACTCAAGCCGAGCCGTGCTCTGCGGCGTCTCCGAAGGTGGCCCGCTCTGCACGCTGTTCGCGGCGACCTATCCCGAAAAGACGCAAGGCCTCGTCATGATCGGCAGCTACGCCCGCCGCCTTCGCGATGCCGATTATCCCTGGGGACCGACGCGCGAAGAGCGCGACGCCTACTGCAAACACATCCGCGAGAACTGGGGCGGTCCGGTAGGAATCGAGGACCGCGCGCCGTCTCTGGCCGACGATCCGACGTTCCGCGACTGGTGGGCCACCTACCTTCGAATGGGCGCAAGCCCAGGCGCGGCCGAGGCCTTAACGCGGATGAACGCCGACATCGATGTGCGCGCCGTATTACCCTCCGTGCGAACGCGTACCCTCGTGATGCACCGGCGCGACTGCAAAACCCTTCTCGCCGAAGAAGGTAATTACATGGCCTCCCGCATTCCTGGCGCACGATTTGTCGAACTGGACGGCGCCGATCATCTTCCTTTCGTCGGCGATCAGGGCGAGATGATCGAAGAGATCGAAGGATTTCTTGCCGCAACCGCCGGATACGAAGAACCCGAACGCGCCCTCGCTACAGTGCTCTGCCTCGATGTGCCATTACCCGCCATCGCGCGGTTGCAGCCGCATCTCCGCCGTGAGATCGGCTGGTTTCGCGGCCGGCCGGGCGATTTGGACACCGGTGCGCCGCTGGCAACCTTCGACGGCCCGGCTCGGGCCATCCGCTGCGCCCACCCCATCGTCGCCGGCGCCGGCGGGCAGGGCCTGACCATCCGCGCATCGCTGCACACCGGCGAGTGCGAGTTTGGCCTTACAGGACTTCCGGCCGGATTGGCCGTTCAGGTCGCGGGGCGGATTCTGCCGCAGTCCCCCCGGGCGGCGTATTGGTTTCGCGAGTGGTTAAGGATCTTGTCGCCGGGTCGGGCATCAAGTTTTCCAAAAAGCTAGAAATGGCGATTCCCGGCCAGTCCGAACCATGGGAACTCTATCAAGTTACCAGCTGTTAAGCGCTCCGTGCAATCGATACTGCGCGCTTTCCCCCGAAGATGGCATAGTGGAATGGTGACAAGATTCCAGATCTCCTTGGTCGCGGTGATTCCGATCGTGTTCGCCCTCGACTGGATCACAAAGCGATGGATCGAGGCGAATGTGTCCTTCTGGGACAACCACGTCGTCATTCCGGGTTTTTTTTCGATTGTCCACGCGCAGAACCGCGGCGCCGCTTTTAGCCTCTTCGCCGATTCACCGGAAGAGATCCGGGCGATCGTATTGATTGGTATGTCGGGAGTCGTGATGGCGGTCGTCGCGCGGATGTTCTGGAAGGCCCTGCGATCTCCCTTGGCGCATTCGGTCTACGGGATTTCGGCTCTGGCACTCGTCTTGGGCGGCGCTTTTGGGAACATGGCCGACCGCATATTACGAGGAAGTGTGACCGACTTTCTCCTCTTATACTGGCGCGACTGGCAGTGGCCCACCTTCAACGTCGCCGACTCCGCCATATCGACCGGCGCGGTCTTACTTCTGGTCGATCTTTGGCGCCGAAGGGAAACTATCTAGTGTTTCCAAAGTTATTGTCGATAGGTAATTTCTATTTGCCCGCGTATGGCGCGTTGGTCGCACTGGGCGTCTTGGCAGGCTTGAAAGTCTCTGGATCCCTTGCAAAACGGCGTGGTATTAACGTGGATGTGATTTCAAACCTCGTCGTGGTCTGTGCCCTCTCCGGTCTGGTGGGCGCAAAGCTGGCCATGATTATATTTGATTGGGAGTCTCATTATCGAAAAAATGTCGCGGATATTTTTTCCATTAGCACGCTGCAAGCGGCAGGCGTGTTCCAAGGCGGACTCGCCCTGGCGATCCTCGTCGGATGGTGGTACATGCGCAAGCACGGCCTGCCGTTTCTGAAAACGGCCGACGTACTCGCACCCGGCATCTCGCTCGGACACGGCATCGGGCGATTGGGCTGTTTCGCCGCGGGATGCTGCTGGGGGGCACAGTGCGATCGGCCTTGGGCGGTGACGTTTCGAAGCGAAGACGCCGCCGCTCTTACCGGAGTTCCCCTAGGCATACCGCTTCATCCGACGCAGTTATATGAAGCATTTGCCGAGTTTGTCATCTTCGGACTGCTGTGGCAACGCTCCCGTCTGAAGCTTGGCGACGGCGCCCAAATCGGCTTCTACCTGGTCACCTACTCCATCGTCCGATTCGGAGTCGAGTTTGTGCGATCACATGCCCAGGAACTAGTACTCGGGATGTCCTTGACCCAGTGGATGAGTCTTTCGTTTGTCGCGCTGGGACTGGTGTACTGGCGGCGCAGCGCGACGGCCGGTACTCCAACGCTAGCCATGCGGAACTAGAGTACTTTTTAACACTAGTGTCCGGCTATCGCGAAACGCCAACGCGCAAGGTTATTGGAATGAGCCGCTTGCAGGTAGTATTACCTTTTTCGATTTGGACTGAAAATTGAGTTTTTGAGCCTTGTAGCGCTCGGGCCGC
>VFZW01000566.1 GCA_016871055.1 Acidobacteriota bacterium | reverse complement strand
ATAAGGGACGGGCGCGGCAGCTCGGCGCCTCCCGTTGGTCGGCGAAGAACTTTCTCGGAAAGTCGAAGAAAACGAAAAATGAGCATTGACAAGCGGGGGCCTTCTCATGGAAGCCGCGACCGCAAGGAAGCGGACCTTCCCCAACCCCAAATGCTGACTTTCAACGGAGCGGTCGCAAACTCCAAAGGGGTTGGGCGTGCCTAGAGCGATCTGCCTCCTCAGCGGCGGACTAGACTCGACGACGTGTCTCGCCGTCGCCCGGCGCGAGGGCTTCGACTGCTACGCGCTCAGCTTCGACTACGGCCAGCGGCACATCTTCGAACTCGAGGCAGCGCGCCGTGTCGCCGAGTCGATGGGCGCCACCGATCATCGCGTGACGAAGATCGACCTGCGGCTCTTCGGCGGCTCGGCCTTGACCGATGCGATCGAAGTCCCGAAACACCGCTCGGCCGGCGAGATGTCGACCGGCATCCCCATCACCTATGTCCCGGCGCGCAATACGATTTTCCTGTCCTTCGCCATGGCCTGGGCCGAGGTCCTCGAAGCCTCCGACATCTTTCTCGGTGTCAACGCCATCGACTATTCCGGCTACCCCGACTGCCGGCCCGAGTTCATCGCCGCGTTTGAGTCGATGGCCAATCTCGCGACGAAAGCCGGCGTCGAAGGCCGCACCAAGCTCACGATTCATACGCCGCTGCTCGCATTGTCAAAGGCCGATATCATCCGGCTCGGGGCGTCTCTCAAGGTCGACTTCGGCCTGACTCTTAGCTGCTACGATCCCGCCCCCAACGGCCGCCCGTGCATGGGTTGCGACTCTTGCCTGCTGCGCGCCAAGGGCTTCGAAGAGGCCGGCGTGCGCGACGGACTGCTCGACCGGTACGACATATGAAGATCGCCGAGATCTTCCACTCGGTGCAAGGCGAGGGCAAACTCGCCGGCGCGCCGTCGGTCTTCGTGCGGACCTCGGGCTGCAACCTGCGCTGCGTCTGGTGCGATACGCCGTATACGTCGTGGAATCCGGAAGGGAACGAGCGATCGGTCGATGACATTGCGAACGCCGTGCTGGGTTACAAGGCAAAGTACGTCGTTGTGACGGGCGGCGAGCCTCTGATCGCGCCCGGCGTGGCCGATCTCACGCAGCGCCTCCGCGCCGAAGGCATGCACATCACGATCGAAACAGCCGGCACGGTGACCGCCGATGTCGCCTGCGACCTGATGAGCATCTCGCCGAAGCTCTCCCACTCAACGCCCGTCGACGACCCGCGCTGGGCGCAGGTTCACGAACGCACGCGCCTGCGCTACGAGGTGCTCGAACAACTCCGCGACCGCTATCCGTGCCAATGGAAGTTCGTGGTTGCCGCGCCGGGCGATATGGCCGAGCTCGAGGAGGTCGCGCAGCGCCTCAATCTCAACCCCGACGATGTGCTACTCATGGCCGAAGGCCGCTCGCACGATGCCATCGCCGCCAAAGCCCAGTGGATCGTACCGCTCTGCCTTGGTCGCGGCTACCGTTACAGTCCCCGCATCCACGTCGATATCTGGGGCGACAAACGGGGCGTATAATCGTGGCGATGACCCGCCGCCAGTTTCTTGCCGCCTCCGCCGCGCTTGCCGCGCAACTGCCGCAGCGCCCGAATGTGTTGTTCCTTGTCGTCGACGATCTGGATTGCCGTCTGCCGTCGTATGGCGACAAGATCGCCAAAACGCCGAACATCGACCGCATCGCCGCGCGCGGGGTTCGCTTTGACCGCGCCTATTGCCAGTTCCCGCTGTGCAATCCGACGCGGTCGTCGGTGCTGTCGGGGAGGTATCCGACGACGACCGGCGTGCTCGATAACAACACGTGGTTGGTCCTCGAAGACGGCATGCTGACACTGCCGCGCTACTTCGAGAAGCAGGGCTACAACGTCGCCACGCACGGCAAGATCTGGCATGGGCCGAATCGGGGATTGCAGAAGAGCGAGAAGCTGCCCCCGCAAGCGGCGTGGTCGACTCCCGTGCAGCGCGCCGAGCAGCAGAAGCTTGAACCGGGCTACTGGTACACGCACTTCACGCCCTATCGCAACTTGCGGCCGCCGAATCCGGGGCAGTTCGCCAACGCCAATCGAATCGGCCCGTTGCCCGATGGCGATGTCGGCCAAGATGCCCCGATCGCCGATGCCGCCATCGCTTCGCTGCGCGAGTTCGCCCGCGCGGGTAAACCATTCTTCCTGGCGACTGGGTTTCATAAGCCGCACGTGCCGCTGACCGCACCGAAGAAGTATTTCGACATGTTCGACCCGGCGGCAATGACGCTGCCGCCGGACTTCGACACCGAGCCGCGGCATCTACCCGGCTATCCGGCCGATGAGTTTCGGCAGAACATCGACCTCTATGCGGGCCGCTCGTTCACGGTGCTCGAGGCGCGCGAGGCAATGCGCGCCTACTACGCCTGCATGGCGTACATGGACGCGCAGGTGGGCCGGGTGCTCGATGCGTTGACGGCGGCGGGGTTGGATCGCAATACCATCGTCGTGTTGTGGGGCGATCACGGTTGGCACTTGAGCGAGAAGGGGATGTGGGCCAAGGGGACGCTGTTCGAAGTGTCGGCGCGCGGGCCGTTATTTATCGCCGATCCGCGGATACGCACGGCGGGGCGGACGACGCGGCGAACAGTCGAGTACGTCGATATGTATCCGACGCTGACCGATCTGTGCGGGCTGCCGAAGCCGTCGTGGACCGAGGGCGCTTCGCTGCGGCCGTTGCTTGAGAATCCCGATGCCGCGTGGGATCGCCCCGCGCGGACATTCGCGGTGCGCAACTGGGCGATCGGCCGATCGGTACGCACCGAACGCTGGCGTTATACGGAGTGGGACGAAGGCCGCGGCGGACGGGCGCTGTTCGATCACGACAACGACCCGCATGAGATGCGGAACCTCGCCGAGGGCGAGGCGCATAAGCAGACTGTCGACGCGATGCGGAAACTGCTGCGGTGATATGATGCCCACAACTATGAGACTCTTGCTTGGACTCGCATTCATCGGCGCATCGCTGTTCGCGCAGGTCGCAACGCTAACGGGGCGCATCAGCGATCCTTCCGGCGCGGTCATTCCGCAAGCCAAGATCACCGTTCGCGCGAAGGCGACCGGCATCGTCACATCCACCGAGACCACGGCCGAAGGCTAGCCAAACACATTTGAAATGTTGAAACCATCGGTCGTCTGTCGGATGATCTTGTTGTCAAGACGAGAACAGGAGACTGGCGACCGATGGAAACGT
>VFZW01000565.1 GCA_016871055.1 Acidobacteriota bacterium | reverse complement strand
AGCCGCACGGGTTTTTCGATCGATCAGTTGTTGTCGTTGGGCCGGCGTAATCCGTCCGATCCGGGCGAGGCGTTCTCGATGGCGATTCTGGCGATCAAGACCAGTTGCTGGCGCAATGGCGTAAGCCGGTTGCACGGCGAAGTCTCGCGCGAGATGTGGGCCGATCTTTGGCCGAACCTGCCGTCGAACGAAGTGCCGATTACCTACGTCACCAACGGCGTTCATCTGCGGTCGTGGCTGCATGGGGATCTGGTGCAGGTCTATGACAGCTACCTGCAGCCGGACTGGCGCGAGAAGGCGACCGATCCGGAGACATGGAAACATTTGGACGACGTGCCGGATCACGAATTGTGGGAGGCGCACAAGAAGCGCAAGCGCCAGTTGATCGGGTTCGTAAGGAATCGCGTGTTGCTAGGCGCGCAGCATCGGAAGGCGTCGTCGGCCGAGATGCGGCGATTGTCGGAGGCGCTCGATCCGGACGTGTTTACGATCGGGTTTGCCAGGCGGTTCGCGACCTATAAACGCGCCACGCTGATGCTGCGCGATTTGCCGCGGTTGAAGCGGATGCTGACGAATAGCCGGATGCCCGTGCAGATTTTGATTGCCGGCAAAGCGCACCCTCGCGATGTTCCGGGCAAGACGCTGATTCGCGAAATTTTTCAACTTTCGCGCGATCCGGAAATTGCGAACCGGCTGATCTTCATCGAAGACTATTCGATCGCGGTGGCGCGCGAATTGGTGCACGGCGTCGATGTATGGCTGAACAATCCGCGGCGTGGTGAAGAGGCGTGCGGAACTTCGGGCATGAAGGCGGGAATCAACGGCGTGCTGAATCTTTCGATTCTGGACGGCTGGTTCGATGAGTCCGACGACGTGTCGGGCGGTTGGGCGATCGGCGACCGCGATAATTACAGCGAAGATCAGGACGAGTTGCATGCGTCGTCGCTGTTGTCGCTGCTGGAGAACGAGGTCATTCCGCTGTATTACTCGTCGCGCGAGGACGATGTTCCGCATGAATGGGTGCGGCGGATGAAGCAATCGATTAAGGCATTGACGCCGCAGTATGATGCGCGCCGCATGCTCGACGACTACAGCCGATTACTCTACAACCCCGCGCACGAGTTGCGGATCGAAACGCGCGATGACAACTTCGCGCGGGCGAAGCAGCACGCGGCGTGGGACGAGCGCGTCCGGGCGGTGTGGGGGCATGTGCGGATTCTGGAAGCGGGCGGCGCGCCGGCGGGCGCGGTATTGTCGGGCCATTCGATGCCGCTGCACGCGCTTGTCGATCTTGCCGGCTTGGAGTCCGCCGATGTGCGGGTGGAAGCGGTTGTCGGACGCGTGGACGCCGAGGGGATTTTGCGCGACACCGAAATCGTTTCGCTGGATGCGTCGCAGCAGCATGGCGCGGCATGGATGTTCCGTTGCGACTACGCGCCACATCAAACGGGACGGTTGGGGTGTGCGTTCCGGGTGTCGTCGAATCACTTCGACAACCCGCTGACAAGGCCGACTACGGCGTTGTTGAAGTGGAATTAGAGTTGTAGGATGAAGTAATGGCATCCACCGCTGTATTAACGTCTCGCGCCGAGTACGATGCCCGGACCGAGGCCGGCGAAAGGCTGGAGTTCGACGACGGACAGGTTATTGAGATGCCGAATAACGACTCGCTGCACGATGGCATCAAAGCACGACTACTTGGCGAGTTGCACCGCCAGCTACCCGAAGAAGTAGTAGCAGGCAATGAGATGGCTTTTGAACTCGTGAAAGATCGAGTGCGAATTCCGGACATCGCGGTCTGTATAACGCCACGCCCAGAATTGGCAGGCGTTCGATTTCAAGGCGCACCTGAACTCGCGGTCGAAATTGTGTCTCCTTCGGAGAGCGCATACGACTTGCATGCAAAAATCCAGCTCTACCTCGAAAACGGCGCTCAGGCGGTGTGGGTTGTTTGGCCCGACACCCGGCAGGTCGACATTCATCAGGCAGGCAAGCCGACGAGACACTTAGATACCAGCGATACCATCGAAGGCGAAGCGCCGGTTCCCAGCTTTAAGCTTCGGCTAGCCAAGCTTTTTCGACAAGCTTGAGTTTGAGGCTTGCCGAAACATTGAGGCGCTGTCGATCTGGGCGAGCCCCGGCAAGCTGATTGAGTGGCCGGAAGGGTTGTTTACTCTCACCCAACTGAAGTCGTTGATCCTGCACGGCGGCCGGTTGAGCGGTTTAGAGACGTTGGTGCTGGCGGAATCCGATTTCGAAAGTCTGCCGGAATCGATCGGCGAGTTGTCGAAGCTCACGTATCTAAACGTCAGCGAGAATCCGTCGTTCCATCAACTGCCGAAGAGTTTGAGCAAGCTGAAAGCACTGAAGACCATAACGTTGCGAGAGAATCCGCGCCGCGATTCTACTTCGTCTTAGCTTTGTAGCCGTGCCACAACCACTCGAGCGCCTGCGGCAGCGTCTGCGCTTTCACGGCGCGATCGGTGTGGCCCGCGTTTCGCACGAAGTTGTATTGATACGTGTAGCCCTTTTCGGCGAGCACTTTGGCCATGCGCTCATTCGCTAGAACCCAGTCGTGATAGGCGTCGCGGGTGATGAGGTTGTCGCGGTCGCTGATTTCGAGCCAGATGCGGAGCGGCTTGCGCGGCGTGTTGGGGATCAGAGTTTCATGGAAGTCCCAGGCGCCGTGCGGGGTCTTTTCGTCGTACGGCCATTGCTGATAGACGTAAGTGCCGGAGTAGGTCAGCACGCGGCGATACAACTCGGGGTGATACCAGGCCATGATCATCGCGGCCGAACCGCCGGAACTGCCGCCCATCGTGGCGCGGGCGTTGGGGTCTTTGGTCAACTTCACCTTGGCTTTGGCTTCGACGAGCGGAAGCACTTCGGCTTCGACGAACTCGGCGTATTTGCCGGACATCGTGTCGTACTCGAGGCCGCGCTGGCTGCCTTGCGCGTCGCCGCTGCCGTTGCCGATCGAAATTGCGATCTGCACGGGCACGCGCTTCTGTGCGATGAGATTATCAAGCACTGTGAAGAGCATTCTGTCCGGGCCGTCCGCGCCGACGATGAACGGCGCGACCGTGCCGGGCTTATACTGCTTGGGCACGTAGACGGCGACTTTGCGGGTGTACGGTTTGGGACCGCTCTTGACCAGCAGACGACCGGGGTTGTTCGGATCGGGCTGGCCAAAAGTGCCGGGTTCGCGCGCGATGCCGGGGTAGAACTTGCTGTCGGTTGACTCCATCGTGAACTCGATGATTTCGCCCTTTGGCGCGTCGTCCTT
>VFZW01000564.1 GCA_016871055.1 Acidobacteriota bacterium | reverse complement strand
TTCCTCGGGATTGTTCGCTTTGCCGTGCGTGTGCAGGCCCACGGCGATGCGGTCATCGTTCAGCAGGTGAATGTGGAGATCGAGGTCATTGATGTCCTGATCCGTGGGCAGCGTTTTCGACCAGTCCTTCTTCATGTCCTGATCGAACTTGCGCGCCACCGAGAAATTACGAATCTGCTCGCGGAGCTTCTCTTTCAGCGCGCCTTCATCGACGTTCACAAACTGCTGCGTGGCGCGATAGATCTCAGCGATGGTCTTGTCGGACTCGGTGATGGAAGCGGCCACGATCGGCGGCGTTTGATGACTCACCGTCACGGCGGAGCCGCGGCGCTTGGCAATCAGCGCTTCGCCGATGTTGTCCATGATGTAGACGTAGATGTTCGGCAGGTGGCCCAGCGTGCGGTCAGACCAGTCGTCATCAAGCTGCCCCACCGGGCGTCCCGGCAGAAACTCGTGCGTGCCGTGCGTGCCGTAGTTGACGATGGCGTCGGCGGCGAGCTCTTTCTGCAGCCACCAGTAGACGGCGAGGTACTGATGCGTGGGCGGCACTTTGTCGTTGTGCTGGAGCTTGGCGTCCATGTTGGCGCCGCGGGAAGGTTGGGGCAAGATGATCACCTTGCCGAACTTCAACTGCGGAATCACGAAGAACTTCTTGCCCTGCCGCTCCACCACCATGAAGTTGCCGGGCGGCGGACCGTAGGCCTCGGTCACCTGCCGCGCCATCTTCTCGGGCAGCGTCTTGAACCACGCTTCGTACTTTTCGGCCGGCAACAGATAAGTGTCAGGATTGGCGGCAAGCGCTTCGAGTTCGCCGCTCTGCGACTCGGAGATGTTGCGGCCCTTCTCGATCATTTCGGCCACCAGCTTTTCGCCATCGGCCGGCAGGCGATCCACGCCGTACCCGCTGCTTTTCAGGCCGCGCAGGAAATCCGTCATGCTGTTGGGAACATTCAGGCTGGCGGCGGTGATCTTGCCCTTGCCGACGCCGGCGAGATAGATCACGGCGAGTTTCTTGTCGCGGTTCGGCACTTTGCGCAGCCGCACCCAGCGCAGGGCGCGCTCGGTGAGCCGGTCCAGCCGTTCATCAAGCACCGCTTCAAACCGCTTGCCGTACCACTCAGCGTCGAGCCCTTCAAGGAGCGTGGGTTCAATCGCGCCGTCCAGTTCCGGCACGATCGCACCGATGGCAAGGCCTGCGCCGCGAATGCCCGCGAGGCTTTCCTTGTACTCGGTGAGCGTTTCGCCGGTGAAGAACAACTGCAGGCCGCGCATCATCGGCACGTCGAACTTCGATTGCATGAGCGCCACGCCCGCGTTGCCTTGATACCAGCGGCCATGCGAGCGCGAAAGAATAATGTCGGGCTTCCACGCAGACGCAAACTCGATGGTCTTGTTGCGGCCGAAAATGCAGGCCGTGTTCCAGGCCTTCTTTTCAAAGGCGCGTATGATGCCGTTCGTGCCGCTCACCGAACCGAGCTTCCAGCCGTCGGCAAAGTCGATGAACACGTGCGGCGCGCCGTCCTTCCACTTGCCCGCCTGTTTGTACCAGGCTTGATAGTCCGCGGCGGTAGTGAAGTGGCGGCGCGCGTCGGGATGATAGAAGCCGTCTTCGGGCGTGGGCAGCGGTGGCTCCACGGTTTGACGCTGCTTCAGGTACGTTGCCGCGGCGTAGCGGAACATGCGGTTCATGTTCTCGCCGCCGCCGTGCGTGAAATAGGCCTCCACCGGCTTTTCCCACCCTTCCCAATCGGCGTTGCCGACGCCCCAGGACTTCGACGCTTCGCGCGGCGAGACGATCACCTTTACTCCCTGGTTCTGCGCGGCCAGCAGCGCAGCCTTGAGTTCGTCCGTGAGTGGCTCGGCGCGCCGGCCCGACAGAAACACAGCCTTGTAGCGGAGGAACGCCGAGACCTGCAGCTTGGGATCGTCCATCTGCTTACGGCCCCAGAACTCGTACTTCACCCCGGTCTCCTTGGTGGCGTCCATGAAGAGCGCGATGTAGGGGCCGGGGAAGCCCAGGAACAGCAATTGCGGTCGCGTGAGGTATCGGTACAGTCCGAACGTGGCGCCCAAAAACGCCAGCGTCGCGGCGGCGGTCCGGAGTTTCTTCATGGCTTGCTGCTGCCTCCCTCTTCCGGCACATAGAGCACTTCGCCGTTGTCCATGCGATAGGCTGTGCCCAGCCGCTTGCCTTTGCCCTGCCCGGTTTCTCCAGTGGCTTTGAGCTTTTCGATCTTGGGCCCGCGCTTGATGATCATCTCCATGTCGGGCTTGCCGGGATTGGTGACGATGGTCACGTCCTGCTGGCTGAGCCGCGCGGCCACTTCCGCGATGCTGCCTTTGCCCACGAGAGCCACGAGCATGGCCACCACCAGCACCATGCTGGCGTCGAAAAGGTTGATCAAGCCCATGAGCGGATCGTTGTCTTCACTACCGCCGATGCGCTTCGCGGCCCTGCGCGGCGTCGAGCCCGTTATGGCTGGCCGCGTCGAGGAGAGTAGCCGCCGGTTGAAGTGCTGGCTGCGGTTGTTCTGGTTGTCCATTTGAAGCCTCAGAAGGCGCCCAGAGCGCCAGAAGAAAGTTCAGGTCAGCCGCGTACTGCTGATACCAATTCCGCAGGACGACGCCAATCGCGTAGCAGGTGCCGCCCACCAGCAGTCCGAGCACGGTGGTGGTGAAACCGATCTGGAGGTTGGCGCCCATCGCCTGCATGTCGCCGCGGGCCAGGCCGGCGAGCGCGGGTTGCAGCGGAATGAGGGTGCCGATGAGGCCGAGCATGGGCCCCACCTTCGACATGATGCCCAGCCGCTCCACGCGCGCCGTCATGTCGTGTTCGATATCGGCCACCGTCTTTTCCACCATCGCCGGGAATTCACGGTGTTCTTCGAGCGCGCGACGGAAGCGCGCGAAGTAGCCCCGCCAGGAACACTCAAAGAACCGCGCCTGCGTGGGCGGACCGGCAAACAGGCGCGTGAGATTCGCGCGATTGGCCCGATGGTCGGCGATTTCGCTGAGGAACTGGCCCACCACGTAGGTGCCGTAGCCGAAGGCGGCCAGCGTGCCCAGCAGGGTGGGCAGCAGGAATGCGTTCGACAGAACATACAGAAGGTCGTGAATGGATTGCATGTCTTAAGCGGCCCTCCGGCTGCTGCGGAAGCGATGGAAGAGAAAGCTGAGCAGAATGAGCGATACCGTCAGGCCAAGCGGCAACAGCGTGGCGGCCCAGTCGATGGGCTGCTCGGCGATGCCCGACTGCGTGTCCGAGGACTGCTGAATGGGGATCAGCAACACGGCAGAGAGGTTGGCGGCGGCAGCAAACTGCAACGCGGC
>VFZW01000563.1 GCA_016871055.1 Acidobacteriota bacterium | reverse complement strand
ACCGCTGAATCGTAGTCAGGCAAAATTCCGCTTACAAAACCTCTAACCCCCTCTTTACCACCAACTTAGAGGCCGATTTCTGTTTGGAGCCGAGACTAAGATCCGCCCGAGAAGACGTCGGCCTGCTGGTTGTAGGTCGCCTGCGACCCGCGGAACTAGGTGTCGCTCCAGCCGAAGGCGCTTGTGCAGTATGTCGTCCGGGAGTTTCGCAATGCAATGATCAACTCGCCAGCGGACCCATCCGTGCACGGCGCGACGCCGGCGGCGAAGGCAGGCGCGCAAAACAGCGCAAACTGAAGAACTCGTTTCCTCATGTCTGGAATCACCACTCCTTTGGGATGATTCCAGTTTGCGGATTCTCGCTAGTGAATCACATTAGTAAATCCGTAGGTATGTTTTCTTATTTCTACCTAGTTCTGCACTAGTACCTATGGAACTATTTTACCAGCATGCCCAGTTCATGCCGCGTGGCGCGCATGGCTTGCGCCAAAATGAACGCATCGGCGGAGTAATGGAGGGAATCGGCGCCCATATCGATCCAGACGCGGGCGGCATCGAGCGAGTTGACGAAGACACTTGTTTCGATACCGCTGGCCTTTGCGGCGGCGATCACACGGCGGCCCGCGGCGAGTAGTTTTTCGTCGAGCACCTGGCCGGGGATTTCGAGCGCCTGGCTTAGATCGTAGGGCCCGATGAAGAGTTCGTTGACACCAGGGACGGCGGCGATCCGCTCCACTTCCGCCAGCGCGGAGGCGGTTTCGATTTGCACGATCACGCGTGTTCTGGAGGCGGCGCTGGCGAGGTACTCGGCGACGGGTTCGAGCGAGAAGCGCGCGGCGCGCACCATGTGATTCACGCCCCGGCGGCCATCGGGATAGAAGCGCGCGGCTTGCACGATGCGAGCGGCTTCGCCGGCGCCGGACACACGCGGAACGATTACGCCGGCGGTGCCGTTGTCCAGGGCGCCTTGAATCGACTCCGGCGCGCTGTTGGGCACTCGCACGAAGGCGGGGATGCGCGCGCCGCGGAGCATGTGGGGCAGCATGGCGTTGTCGATGGGCGCGTGTTCGCCGTCGATGACGCAGAAGTCCCAGCCGGCCCAGCCGGCCATCTCGACCGGTTCCGGCGTCGCTAGTTCGATGAAGATCCCAAATCGGGGCATTTCACAATTATGCGCTGGCCGAGCGCCGCTTCTTCGCGACGGTCCGTTTGGCCGGAAACAGTTCGCCGATGGACCGCTGCAGTTCACGAAAGATCTGATCGGCGGGTTTCGACGCGTCGATCGACTTGAACTCGTACTTCTTCGACATCCGGTCGAGCGCGCGGATCACGCGGGTCTGATAACGGATGAAGCTGTCGTACATGTCGGGGCCGAAGCGGAGGTCCATGCCGGACTCCCAGAAGTCGAAGCTGCCCCGGCCCATAACGACGCGAGAGACGAGCGTGGGCACATCGGCGCGGAGATAGTAGACGGCGTGGGGGACCAGTGCGAAGCCGGCGAGTTTTTCGAGCCAAACGGCGTCCTCGCCGCGGGCGATGCCGCGAGCCATGAGCGAGAAGATGTATCGGTCGGTGATGACGACAAAGCCGGCGCGGAGGGCGGGGACGATTTCGTTTTCGAGGCGGTCGGCGAAGTCGGTGACGTAGAACATCGTCATCGTGACGGGCCCGAGCGTATTGCCTTCCTTGGCATCGGCGATACCCTTGCCAGCAAGCGCGCCCCGGGCGAGGCCGGTGTCGAGGACGGCGTGGCCGCGCTGCTCGAGCCAGGCGCGGAGTTTCGATACCTGGGTGGAGCGGCCCACCGAATCGGGGCCTTCGATGACGATGAGTTTGCCCTGCAGTTCGGCCGGATCGACGCCGGGCAGCGGCTCGTTATAGAACTGGAGCGGCGGCGGTATTGGCACGATAGGCCCTTTCGTCCTGGAGGATTTGCCCGGTGGCGATGGCGTCGCTGAGTTTTTGCATGACGACCTCGCGCATTTGCGCTTGTTGATCCTCAATCGAACCAGTGGCGTCGATGACGTGGAAGCCCATCTCTTGGGTCATGGCGTCGTACTCTTCGAGGATGCGCCCCTGGAAGAGGCGGAAGCTCTCCTCGATGCGGCGGGAGAGGTTCAGGTCCATGCCGGCTTCGTAGTATTTGATCGAATCGCGACCGCCGAGAATGCGGCCGAGCGCGACCTCGAGCGGGACGCGGAAATAGAACGCCAGATTGGGTTGGATGGCAAAGCGGTAGACGTTGCGAACCCATTTGGGCGACACGCCGCGGACGACATCGCGAGCGAAGGCGGTGTAGGCGAAGCGATCGGCGCAGACGATGGCGCCGGCCTTGAGCATGGGCATGATGTAGCGCTCCTGGCGGTCGGCGAAATCGGTGGCGTGGATCAAGGAGAAGGTCGTCGGGGTGAACATCTGCTTCTTCTTGCCGCGGCGTGTGGTATCGCGAACCAGGGGCGAAGAGTTCCATTCGGAGAAGGCGACGGCGAGACCCTGGGAACGCAGCCACTGGGCGAGCAGGGAAAGTTGCGTTGACTTGCCGGAGCCGTCGATGCCTTCGACGACGATGAGCTTGCCCTTGAACCGGTTGGGCGTGAGGATGGGCATGAGGGCCAACGACATTATAGCGGGTGGAGTGTTTCAGTCGCGTGAAAGACGTTGCCCGTTATGATGGAAGTTCATGGCTCGCTACGCAGCAATCGACATCGGTTCCAACTCCGTGCGCCTGGCTGTCGCCGAGGCGGATGTGGGCAAGACGCCGCGAACCCTGGCGGTGGACCGCGAGGTGACGCGGTTGGGTGAGAGTGTGTTTACGGCGGGGTCGGTGAGCCGTGAAGCGATGACGCTGGTGGAGGGCGCGCTGGCGCGGTTTCGGCGGACGTACGAGGGCCTGCATATCGACGCGGCGCGAGCGGTGGCGACGAGCGCGATTCGGGACGCGGCGAATCAGGAGGAGTTTCTGGTACTGGCCAGCGGCGCGGTTGGGATTCCGGTGGAGGTGATCTCGGGTGTCGAAGAAGCGCGGTTGATTCACGACGGCGTGCAGGCGGCGTGGCCGCATCGGGATCAATCCGTGCTAATGATCGACATTGGCGGCGGGTCGGCCGAGGTAATTGTCAGCGACCTGGGACGGATGACGGCGGCGGTGTCGAAACCGCTGGGCGCGGTACGGCTGACGGAGCTGTTCTTGCGGAATGATCCACCGCGCGCGGAAGACTTGGTGCGACTGCACGCATTCATCGATCAGAAGATCGGTTCGATGATGAGGAAGACCGGAGAGGTTGTGGTTGACCGGGTGATCGCAACGTCGGCGACGGCGGCCGCGGTGGT
>VFZW01000562.1 GCA_016871055.1 Acidobacteriota bacterium | reverse complement strand
CAACCAAGTGGAACGCTTCTTCGCACTGATCACCGAGCGCATGATCCGGCGTGGCACCTTCCACAGTGTCCACGAATTGGAAACCGCCATCTACCACTGGCTGGCCGGTTGGAACGGAGCCCCGACCCCCTTCACATGGAAGGCCTCCGCAGACGTTATCCTCGACAAGGTGCGCCTTTGTAAAGAATTATCCAAGACAGGAGACTAGTTCGATGCTCGCCGTCACGCCCGCTTCATACCGCCGGCGCGCTTGCTCCAACTCGCGCGTGGCCAGTTGCAGTCCTTCCTCGGCGACCGTGACTTGCGCCGAAGACGCCGTCAGCGCGTCGTGCGCGATCCGCACATCGATCTCGACCTGCTTGCGCAAGTCCTCGGTCCGAATGTGATCGCTGCGCAACTGAATCGCGGCTTCGGCACGCCGCGCATCGCGCCGGCCGCCGTCGAAAATCGGAATGCGCAGAGTCGCGCCGTAGGTCCGCGTCGCCAGCGCGCTTTCCACATCGAGGCCGATCGCGCCGTAATCGCCGAACGCCTGCACCGACGGCAGCCGTTCCCATTTCACCGCTTCGTAGTTCCGCCGCGCCGCCCGTTCCCGCAGCGTCTGCGCGGTGAGATCTTTCCGATTCTCCCGCGCCGCCGCCAGCGCGTCGGCGAGCCCCGGCGTGTTCGCCTCCGGCATCGCCAGCGAATCGGTCAGCTCCAACTCCGCATCGAGCCCGATGTTCAACAACCGCGCCAACTGCAACAACGACCGCCGGTGTTCGTTCTCGATCAACGTCAGCCGCTGGCGTTCATTCGCGAGCACCACGCCCGCGCGTACCAACTCAATGCCGGTGCCCGTGCCGATCTCCTTCTGATCGTTCGCGAGTTTTTGCAGTGACTCCGCCAACGCGATGTTCGCGCGCGCAGCTTCGAGCGCCGCGCCCGCGCGCAGAGCGGCGACATAGGCCCGCGCCACTTGATCGGTAACCGCATTCCGCGCGGCTTCCGACTCAGCCTCGGCCGCCGCGGTCGCCGTGCGCGCCGTGTCGAGCCGTGTCGAGCCGCTTCCACGCCGCGTAGTCGAAGACGGTGAATGCGGCGTGCACGCGCACATCGAAGTTGGTGATCGGGCCGACGACATCGGCCGGCCGGAAGCCGGGCACGGCCGGAAACGCGATACCGAAAGCCTTCAGGTTCCGCGTGAAATTCTGCCCGGTCATCGCGCCATCGACATTCGGCAGCAACGACGCGCGCGCCTGCGACTGCCGGGCCTTCGCCTGCGCGATCGCTTCGCGGGCCAGTTGCACCCGCGCGCTCCCGGCCGGCGCGAGCGCAATCTCCGCGGCCTTTTTCAACGACAACGGCAGCGGTTCGGCGCCCACCGAGACAGCGAGCAAAACTACGACGCCGCGCATGTCGACTCTCCTTCCGCGCGCAACCCGGCCGACGCGAATGTGATCATCTGCCGCAGAATCGCCTCCGGATCGTCATAGGCGATCCGCCCGCGCGCCATTCCCTCGATCAATTGCATCGCGCCGAACGTGTGCGCCAGAATGCCGATGCAAAAATGGAGCCGCCACAGAACCGTGGCCGGTGGAACCCCAGGCAACGCGCGCTGGATCGACTCCACGAACAACCGAATAACCTCTGCCATCAGCGCCCGAACCTGTCCGGCCAACAGATCCCCCGGCTCGCTGTACAAACGCCCGATCAGCCGCGCCACCGTCCGGCCCTCCGGCCCCGCCAAAACCGCCTCCACCGCCGGCCGGTAAAACGCGTCCAGAATCTGTTCGACCGTCGGATTTTGTAGGGCCGACAACAGCTCCAACCGCCGCTGGTTGATCGGATTCATCCGCCGGAATAGCACCGCCTGTACCAGCGCGTCCTTGGATTGAAAGTGGTAGTTGACCGCCGCCAAGTTTACCTTGGCGTGTTCGGTCAAGCTGCGAAGTGACGTGTTTGCAATACCTTGCGAAGAAAACAAGAGCTCCGCGGAGTCGAGAAGGCGTTCTTTGGTGTCGGTGGGCATGTTGAAACGATCGATTAAATAAAACGTTCGTTTCAACGATACGCGCAAAAACCGCGACCGTCAAGGCCAAACTTACAATTAGCCTCCGATGATAACCGTCGGTTCACCCTTGACGATTTTGTCCGGTCCGCCGAGGATTTCCATCACGGTGTCTCCCATGCGACAAGCTGGCAGATTATTGATCATCACGGTTTTCGAACCGTCGATTACAAAGCCTGGCCCGTGCGGAACTGGAATCGGTGGTGTCGGCATGGGACACATGTGCATGCTGGCGCCGGTTGAGGCCATTGCACCAGCCATCGCATTCGCGGCTGTGGTAAGGGCCATCTTTCCCGCGGTTTCTGCGGCGATCGCCGCTGGAGCAGCCGGTGTGCCGGATGCCGCTTTCGTGGCCGATTCCAAAGTTTTCATCGCGACGTCGGCTGCGGCATTCGCCGCCTGTAACGCCGCGCCCGCGCCAGTTGGCAGCGCAAGCCACGCCGGGAGGAATCCAATCAGGACGTTAGGGCTCGGCGGTCCCGGCGCCAACGGAATCCCGTGGGCGGTCACATCTGATAATCGTGCAGCGGGACCTTGGGGCATAGTGTCAATTGTACAAGCGAGAATCGCCGAAAGAAACCGTCACCTATCCACCGATCTTGACTTGCGGGAAACCCACCGCTATCTCGTCAGGGCCGCCGATTGGTTCCATCACCGTATGACCCTGCCGCGAAGCCGGCAGAAAGTTGATATTCACTGTCGCTAAGCCATCGATCACCAGCCCCAGCCCATGCGGAATCGGCACCGGAGGTGTTGTCATCGGGCAGTTGTGGACGTCGGCGCCCGTCGCGGCAAGCCCGCCGTCTCCGCCGCCAACGCCGCGGGCGCACCGGGCGTCCCCGACGCCGACTTCGTCGCCGATTCCAACGACTTCATCGTCGCATCGGCGGCCGAGTTGAAGGACTGGAGAGCCGCACCCGCGCCACCGGGCAATGCACGCCACGCAGGCAGAAAGCCGATCTTCACATTCGGACTCGCCGGCCTCGGGCTCAGCGGCGCTCCATGTGAAGTCGGATCGGTTTTCCGTGCGGCCGGGCCTGGAGGCATGAGTCGATTATGGCGCGGTTCGCTTTTGAAAGCCACCCCGTAGCCGGCATCGGCGCAAAGATATAATGACCGGGACGCAATGTCTCTAGCGGGAGTTTACTGCGAAGAGCGTTTACCTCGTGCGGGAGCGCGAGGTAAGCGGTTCATTGTGAATCACTTAGCGGGCATGCGCTCGGGCGATTTGTGTATTACCCTATATTTCTGATCTCCGTAGGCATCAGGCATCGTATGGTTGACTTTCGGTTGATATTTCTGGATACTGGTAT
>VFZW01000561.1 GCA_016871055.1 Acidobacteriota bacterium | reverse complement strand
CTCGCTTCTACCGCCAAGGGAGCTGCTGGGGTGAACATGACCCAGTATGAGGCAACTCTGCCTATATGTACATAGTTATATGAGACAGGACACTAGCGTACAGCCATCTGAACAATGGAACAGATCGGCCGGTATCCCATCGAATGCGAACTCGGGCGTGGCGGGTGCGGTATCGTCTGCCTCGGCCGTGATCCGAAAATCGGCCGCGAAGTTGCCATCAAGACGATCTTAATGAGCGATATCCGTACGAATCCGCAGGGCAGGACGTTGCGCCAACGGCTGGCGCGGGAGGCTCAATCAGCCGGCGCACTGAATCACCCGCACATCGTTACCGTGTACGAACTGGGTGAAGACGCCGACATGACCTACATCGCGATGGAGTTCGTTGATGGCCCGCCATTGCAAGTCCTTATGGATGAGGGACGGCTACCGCCCGAGAAGATCGCCAAGTACCTGCGTCACACGGCGTCGGCGCTGGATTTTGCGCACTCCAAGGGAATTATTCACCGGGATGTTAAGCCCGCGAACATTCTGATCAACGGGGCCGACGAGGCCAAGATCACCGATTTTGGCGTTGCCAAGATCGTGGAGCGCGCCGGCATGACAACGACCGGAATGGCGGTAGGCACGCCGTCCTACATGTCGCCTGAACAAATCATGACCAAACCGCTTGACGGTCGCGCCGATCAGTTCTCGCTTGCCGTCATTGCTTTCGAGATGCTCACAGGTCGCAAGCCCTTTGAGAGCGATTCGTTGCCGGGACTGATTCACCAGATTCTTTCCGTCGAGCCGCCCAGCGCCGCCGAGGTCGATCAAAATGTTGGCGAGCCGGCGGTGTCGATCCTTCGCAAGGCGTTATCCAAGGTTCCGGAAGGCCGTTATCTGAAATGCGCCGACTTTGCCAAGGCGCTTGAAGAGGCAATGCTCGGCTCGGTGTCGCCGACCGTTCCTTGGCCGCCTCCCGCGAAGGCCGGCGAGCCACCCGCATCGGTTCCCGCGCTCACGCCCCCACAAGCGCCTGCTCCGGTATCGGGCAGCCCAGTTACGAAGGCGGCGTTGTTCGTCGCGATCACTCTGATGATCGCCGGGTATGTTTTCTCTCGCCGTCCGGAGCCCCAATCCGAGCCGGCGGCCAAGAGCGCGCCTCCGGTCGTGCAAGAAACGCCGCTTGCTCCGGTTGCCTCGGCGCCGCGGGTTGCTGTCGATCCGCCGAAGGCCGAGAAAAAAGAGAAGAAAAGAAGGAGGAGGCCATTGTCGCGGCCGCCGAACCGCCTAAGCCTACACCGGCAAATCCCGATCCCGGACCGGATGCTCCAACGACGTCCTATATGGGAGCGCCCGAAGGCCGCTTCACGTGGACAGGAAGTTTGCCTCCAGGCGAGCGGCTTGTCATTGTGCGTAAGCGTGTGCGTATGGGATCCATTGTAGGCGTGGCGCTGCCGGGCGGCGTTGCCGTGCAGGTAGAGGTCCGATCCGCCGATGTATCTGTTGTGCAGCACCCTGCCGCCGGTAACGGATTTCGTCTGATCGTCGCCAACACGTCGGGACGCGAGGTTTCGAGCTTCGCGGCGACGTGGAAAGAGCAGGGAAATTGAAGGCGCTCGCGCTGATCGCGCTGCTGGCCGCCGGTGTTTCCGCGCAGCCGAAGCGAAAAGCACTCGTTGTCGGGAACGGGGACTATCAAAACCTGCCCCGCCTGACTTCATCTCCCGAAAGCGCGCGAGCCTTCGCGCAGATGCTCGGGGCAAACAAGTTTACCGTGGCGCTGAAGATCAACGTCGATGCCGATGGACTGTTGCGGGAGATCCGCCAGTTTCTCCAGGACGTTGTCCCGGGCGATGTCGCCGTCTTCTACTTTTCCGGATATGCCGTTCAAGAAATCGGAGAGAACTACCTACTTCCAGTCGGGTTCAAGCTGCGCACTGAGGATGGAATCGAGTTTCACTCTTATTCGTTGAAGCGCCTTGTGCGGTTGCTGGAGGCGAAAAAACTTTCCGCGGGTATGGTCGTGCTGGATACCGAACACACCGACCCCGGGATCGAAAAGCGGTTCTCCGATCGCGGGCTCGCGGCCATCGAGCTTCGGGGCCAGGACTTTGTTGTCGCCATGTCGAATCTTCCGGGCCGCTCGGCGCGAGACAACGGCGCTAACATCAGCCGGTATACCAGAGCGTGGCAAGAGGCGATGGCCGAACCATGGTTGCCATTGGACGCGATTTTGCGCAAAGTGAAGCAGCGTGTCAGCGCGACCAGCGGCGGCGAGCAGGTGCCGTCGGAAGTGTCCACGATGGTGAAGGAGTTCATCTTCGATCCGAAATCGCCCGCTACGATAGAGTGGGAAAAGTTGACGAATTCGCGCGATGCCGCCGCACTGGAATCGTTTCGCGCACGCTATCCGTCGGATCCGAACGCAGCAGAGGCGGCAGACCGAATACGCGGCATCGAGTGGGGCGCCGCGGCCTCGGAAAATACGCGCGCTTCGATTGACCGGTTCCTTCGAAAGTATCCCGGCGATTCGGCCGCCCGCGCGTGGATCGCCAAGGCGGACGCCGCCGAGCGCGCCGGCGCCGAAGCCGCCGTTCTCGCCGCCGTCGAGCGGTTCCGAAGAGCCAACGAAAGCCGCAACATCGACGAGTTGATTGCGATACGCCCCTCGCTTGCGCCCGAGCGCCGCAGGTTGGAGCAGTCCTTCCGCACAATTCGATCGATGAAGTACGAGTTGTCGCCGTCCGGTGCGCCCGTAATCGGGGCTGCAGCCGCGACGGTGAAGTGCCGATTAAGAGTAGAGACGAAGATGGACGGTGGCACACCACCGCCCGTCGACAAGAACGTAACCGTGAAACTTCGTCGCCAGGGAGATGGCTGGATCATCGAATCCGTCGATTGACGCGGCGAGAGCAGGGAGGCCGAAACGTAATGAATCGAATTGTGGCAATTATGGCGCTCGGCGGCGCACTACTCGCGCATGATGCAGGAAGTACCAATGTCGCTCCACGCAAGTTGGCCTACCTGTTGCCGAACCTGTTCGGACCCAGCGGATTTGTCCTGCCGAACGCCGAGCACGCCGCTCACTTTTCGAATGCATTCCAGTCGAACTTCGGGCCGCTGATGTCGTCGGTCACCAATCAGTTGACCACCGTGCCGCTGCCGTCGCCCGCATCCGGTTTTCTCTATAGTTTCGACACAACTCTCGGCGTCTACACCCGCACCGGACAAAGCTTCGGGCCAATCTTCGCCGAGCGTGCCGAAACGATCGGCAAGAATAAATTCTTCGCCGGCGTCGCCTACCAACACTATAATTTCGATCACATCGACGGCATCGACATGAAAAAACTAAGCGCTGTGTTCGAACATCAACCTGCCG
>VFZW01000560.1 GCA_016871055.1 Acidobacteriota bacterium | reverse complement strand
CTGCTGGCAGCCCTCGCTCACGATCCGGCAGGCCGTGATCAAGACCGTCCAGTACCTCGAACAAAATCCCTGGGTTCTCGAACGCCGCTGACTAGATCGGCTGTTGAGGACTCGCGCACGACGGACTCGCGCGAACCCGGCCACTGGGGCCGTGCCCGCACGGCCTGTGCGCTATGATGAACCTCATTCCCGTCAACGAGGCATCATGAGCAAAACCAAACACGTCCCCTACATACCGGTCGACCGGAAGATGTTGGAGTTCTCCTACACCGCGGTCATACTCGGCCTCGTGATGTCGGTTGTGCTCGGCGCGGCCAACGCATATCTCGGATTGAAAGCGGGCATCACGATCGCCGCCACGTATCCCGCCGCCGTTATCGGCATGGCTCTGCTGCGCTTCAAGCGCGGCACGATCCTCGAAGAGAACCTCGCGCGTACCGCGGGCTCGATTGGCGAATCGATCGCCGCCGGCGCGATCTTCACACTTCCCGCGTTCGTCATCGCCAAGGCATGGCCGCAGTTCGACGTCGAAAACGGCTACTGGAAATCGACAGCGCTGATGCTCGTCGGCGGCGTGCTTGGCGTGCTTTTTGTCTCGCTCGTCCGGCGCGTGATGGTCGAGGACGACGACCTGCCGTTCCCCGAATCCGTCGCCGCCGCCGAAATCCACAAGGCCGGCCAATCCGCCTCGCAGGCCGCCAAGTTCCTATTCATCAACATGGTTACCGGCGCCGGTGTCTACATGCTCGGCGTGCTGAAACTCTTCGAGCCCGACCGCGACTTCATCTTCCGCATCGGTGAACTCGGCCGCAGCGTGATCAAACTTGGATCGACCGAACGTTCGCTGCAAGTCGGCGGCGTGACGATGGCCGCCGCGCCGTCGATCAGCCCGGCCTACATCGGCGTCGGCTACATCATCGGCCCGCGCCTGGCCGCGTTGAACTTCTCGGGAGGCGTCCTTGCATGGGGCTTTTTGATTCCCGCCCTGATCTACTTCCTCGGCGACGATCTCCGCAAATTCCTCCCGGCCAACGCAACCGAAGAAGGCTGGCAGCCGCTCGCGGCCGCTGTGTGGAGCTACATCGTGCGGCCGATCGCCGTCGGAGGCATGCTGGTCGGGGCCGCCAATACGCTCTGGAAAATGCGCAAGAACTTGAGCGCCGGCATCGGCCGCGCGATCGCCGAACTGTGCGCCGGCGGCAGTGACGACGCGAAGTTCGACCGCACCGAGCGGTACATGAGTTCGAAGGCCGTCTTCGGCTTGATCGGGTTGACGTTCCTTGCCATGATCGCCGTCTACTACTACTTCGCCAACGCGCTGTGGGTCGCGGCCCTCGCGGCTGTCGTCATGCTGATCACCGGCTTCTTCTTCTCCACCGTTTCCGGCAGCCTAGTCGGCATGATCGGCTCGTCGAACAATCCTGTCAGCGGCCTCACGTTATCGACGCTCCTGATCGCCGCGCTGCTGATGGTTTCGCTTGGCGTCGGCGGCGCCAATGGTGTCGCGATTGTTCTCGCCGTCGCCGCGGTCGGCTGCGTCTCGGCCGCGGTCGCGGGCGAGCTACTGCAAGACTTCAAAGTCGGCTACATCCTGGGCGGCACGCCGCGCACGATTCAGTTGGTCGAGTTGATCGCGGTCGTCATCTCCGCGCTCGTTATGTTCTTCCCGCTGATGCTGCTGCATCAGGCCAACATTAAACAGGGCGGCATCGGCTTTGGCGATCCCAAACTGCCCGCGCCGCAGTCGGGTCTGATGGCTCTCATCGCCGAAGGCATCGTTGGCGGAGAGATGGCATGGCCGCTGGTGATCATGGGGATCTTCATGGGCGTCGGCATGATCATGATGCAGGTGAGAAGCCCAATGCTCGTTAGCGTCGGCATGTACCTGCCCTTTGCAACAACGTTTTCGATATTCGTCGGCGGCGTGTTCCGTGCGATCGCCGACCGCATCAGCGAAAGCAAAGGCCACAACGAAGCCCAACGCGCTCGCAGCGAGAACATCGGCATTCTCATTTCATCCGGCATGATCGCGGGCGAAGGTCTGATGGGCCTTGTCGTCGCGGCGTTCGCGCTGCTTGAGTGGAAGCTCCCGGCGATCTTCGAACACCCGAGCTACTACGTCGGTCTCGGCGTTCTGGCGCTGATGGCGATCAACATGATCATGACGCCGATCAACAACGCCGGGCGCCCCGACGAACCGGCGCCGCCGACGGCGATGATGTAGACGGTCTACGGCCTTGTCGCCAGTATCGTGTTCTTCGCGTCCAGCGAAACCTTCAGAGGCAACGCCGTCAACGTAAACGCCGCCGTTGTTTGCGAGCCATCGGTCCGCACCCACCGCGTCTCGGTCTTGCCGCGGCCGTAGTCGATCTCCACCGGCACATCGATCGAGAAGTCCTCGCTCACGCCGGCCTGATCGAGCTCGACCGAAACCGCCGCGCCGTTCGCGGTCTTGCCGATCTTGGAGCGCAGGGTCAGTGCCGGAATTCCGATGCCCTCCACGTAGGCCGCGAAGAAGTGCTCCAGGCTCTTGTCCGCCGCGCCGGCCGACAACTTTGCCGCCGCCAGCGAACGCAGGTCGCCGGTTGTGAACCGCTGCCGCGCGTGCTTGGTGTAGATCTCCTTGAGCATCGCAAAGAACTGCGCATCGCCCAATCGCTTGCGCAGCATATGGATGATCCACGAACCCTTCTCATACACCAGCGCGCGATACGCTCCCGGCGATTCCGACGACTCCAGACGCGCGCCCAGGCGAATCGGCCCCGCCGCGTCCAACGGCGGCGCGCCGTCGCGCTTCTCAAGCAGATGGTCCCGATACCGGACCAGGATTTCGTCGACCGCCTTGACGCCGCGCTTCCGCTCGAGCAACAGCAGCGCCGAGTAGTTGGCCAGCGCCTCCATAATCCATTCGTCGCGATACCCGGTCGTCGAGACCGCGTTGCCCCACCACTGATGCGCCACTTCGTGCGCAACCAACAGATCGGAGAAAAACGTCTGCTGCACGCTGTCGCTGGCGAACGCCGGGCGATCGCGCGGCGGTAGATAGGAAATCGTCGAGAGGTAGATCAGCCCTGGAAACCCTTGCCCGAACGTGCCTGGAATAGGCGACACGGCCAGCGTCTTCAGCGGCGGCGGGCCCACCTGTTTGCTCAGGAAGTCGAACGCTTCGGCGACTTCGTTGGCCAAGTAGCCGAGTTGCGCCGTCGGATCGGGCGGCGGCTGTTGCAGAATCACCTGACTTAGCGCCGGCGTGCGCGGCGCGCCACGAGGCGCGGGAAGCGTCTGCACGGGCGGCAGCAACACTTCGCGCCGCGTCGATGCGAGCCCCGATTCGACCGACTTGTTCGCATAGATTTCGATCTGCAATCCGCCT
>VFZW01000559.1 GCA_016871055.1 Acidobacteriota bacterium | reverse complement strand
GCGAAGCTTGTAGAGAAGGCATACGGTGAGCGGCGGCAGCGTGAAATTGTTGGTCAAGAATACGAGCGGAGCCTTCTTGGCGGCATCGTAGAACCGGATGGGCCGCAGAGAAGTGAACGCGACAATCACGGCACTGCCCGGCAAGAACGCGATTCCACCGGATCAGGCGCTGCTGTTCGTCGACGAGATTACAGCGCGGAGCACGGTTATTTCGCTTACACACGCCGAGTATCTGCGAACGCTGCGAGCCTGCGCGGATGAGCAGGCTCGCAGCGGCCAAGTCTACGATGCGCTGCTGCTGCAATGCGCCACAAAGGCGGGTGCGAAGTCGATCTACACCTGGAACATCAAACACTTCCGCCATTTGGCCGGGGAGTGGGCGGATAGGGTGCGCACGCCGTGAACGCAAAAACGCCGCAGGGCAACCGTTTGAGGCTGCTCGCGGCGTTGTTTGAAAAGTTGCGAGAAGGGGCTACTTAATCACGTCGACGCCCATCGACACACACGCGCCTTTGACTTGCGCGATAGCCGATTCGATCGTGAAGCTGTTGAGATCCGGCATCTTGAGCTTGGCGATCTCGGCGATTTGCGCTTCCGAGATCTTGCCAACCTTCGCCTTGTTCGGCGTGGGAGAGCCCTTGTCGAGCTTGATCGCCTTCTTGATCAAAATCGCCACCGGCGGGGTCTTGGTGATGAAGGTGAACGAGCGGTCCGAGTAGATCGTGATGACGACCGGAATGATCAGCCCTTCGTTGTCCTTGCTGGAGGTCTTGGCGTTGAACTGCTTACAGAACTCCATGATGTTGACGCCCTGCGGACCGAGCGCGGTGCCGACCGGCGGCGCCGGGGTGGCCTTGCCAGCGGGAATCTGGAGCTTGACCTGACCTGTTACTTTCTTTGCCATTTCGTTTTGCCTGCTTGCTTATTGGATCTTTTCGACTTGCTCGAATTCGAGCTCGACCGGAGTGGACCGGCCAAAAATGGTGACCATCACGCGCAGCGTGTTCTTTTCGACGTTGATCTCTTCGACCTTGCCGGAGAAGTTGGTGAACGGGCCGTCGGTGATGCGGACGGTCTCGTTCTTTTCGTAGGTGAGCTTGGGCTTCGGACGATCGCCGGCGTTGGCCTGGCGATAGAGAATCTGGTTTACTTCATCGGCGGTCAGCGGTACGGGATTATTGCCGCCGCCGACAAATCCGGTGACACGCGGCGTTTCTTTCACGGCGTGCCAGAGTTCGTCGTCCATCTCCATTTCGACCAGCACGTAGCCGGGGTAGAGCAGGCGCTTCGAAGTGACTTTCTTGCCGTTGCGGAGTTCGAAGACCTCTTCGGTGGGGATGAGAATCTGGCCGATGCGGTCAGAGAAGCCGAAAGCCACCGCACGGCCGCGGAGCGATTCGGCAACTTTGTTTTCAAACCCGGAGTAGGAATGAATGATGTACCAATGCTTGGTATTGGCCGGGGTGACGGGAACCTGCGGTTGTTCCGGCGCTTCCTGGATTTCCATTTCGTCCGGCATGGTTATTTGGCCAACACCTTAAAGAGCTGATTGATACCGCGGCCGATGAGGAAATCGACGACGAAGAAGTAGGCGGAGAAGGCGAACACGCTGGCGATGACAACAACCGTCGTGGCCTTGACCTGCTTTTCACTGGGCCAAGTGACGCGGCGCATCTCCATCTTGAGCTCTTCGAAGTAGTTCTTGATGGCGGCAGGCCACGTCGCGATCCCGTCGGGCGTGGGCTGGGGATCGGAAGGGGTTACGCTCTTGGACTCCATGGTAGTGGTCATCTCACTTCTCTTATTGCGAAACTTTCAAACTGTGAACGCGCTTCCGCAATCGGTGTTCCGAAGATCTCGCCTTTTTTGGGAAAACTCGGGATGGCAGGGGCGGCAGGAATCGAACCCGCACTAGCGGTTTTGGAGACCGCAGGTCTACCGTTAACCTACGCCCCTGTGGAACATCGACACCCTGGATTCCCGCCACCAGGACGGTAGCGGAATCGTTGGGAATGGAGGCAACACCCAGTGTAGCGCAAATCGCGCGGAAGCGTTACTTCACTTCGCGATGCAGGGTGTGCTTGCGGAGCTTGGGGTTGTACTTCATCAACTCAAGCCGCTCGGTGGTCTTCTTCTTATTCTTGGTGGTGGTGTACAGCTTGAGCTTGGTCTCAGTGCACTGGAGCGTAATGATTTCGCGTGGCATGATGCTATTCCTTTATCCAACAATCTCCGCCACGGTGCCGGCGCCGACGGTACGGCCGCCTTCGCGAATCGCGAAGCGCAAGCCCTTGTCCATGGCGACGGGCGTGATCAGTTCGATCTCCATCTGGATGTTATCGCCCGGCATCACCATTTCGGTCCCGGCCGGCAGATGCGCCACGCCGGTCACGTCGGTCGTCCGGAAGTAGAACTGCGGACGGTAGCCGTTGAAGAACGGCGTGTGACGGCCGCCTTCTTCTTTCGACAACACGTAGACTTCGCCCTTGAACTTCTTGAACGGCTTGATCGAACCCGGCTTGGCGATAACCTGGCCGCGTTCCACGTCGTCCTTGTCGATGCCGCGCAGCAGCAGACCGACGTTGTCGCCGGCGCGCCCTTCGTCCAGCAGCTTCTTGAACATTTCGACGCCGGTGATAACCGTCTTCCGCGTATCGCGGAATCCGACGATCTCCATTTCCTCGCCGACCTTACAGATACCCGTTTCGATACGGCCCGTAACAACCGTGCCGCGGCCCTGAATCGAGAAGATGTCTTCGATCGGCATCAGGAACGGCTTGTCGACCACGCGTTCCGGCATCGGAACGTACTTGTCAACCGCGTCCATCAGGTCGTCGATCGCCTTTTCCCACTGCGGCTCGCCGTTCAATCCGCCCAGCGCCGAAACGCGGACCACCGGCAGCGTGTCGCCGGGGAAACCGTAGCTCGACAGCAGTTCGCGGACTTCCAGTTCGACCAGTTCGAGCAGCTCGGCGTCTTCCACCATGTCGACCTTGTTCAGTGCGACAACGATGTAGGGCACACCAACCTGGCGGGCCAGCAGAATGTGCTCGCGGGTCTGGGGCATGGGGCCGTCGGTGGCCGCCACAACCAGGATCGCGCCGTCCATCTGCGCCGCGCCCGTGATCATGTTCTTGATGTAGTCGGCGTGGCCGGGGCAGTCGACGTGGGCGTAGTGACGGTTCGCCGTCTCGTATTCCACGTGCGACGCCGCGATCGTGATACCACGGGCCTTTTCTTCCGGCGCGTTATCGATCGAGTCGAAGCTGCGGAACGATACCTTCGGGTTGTGCTTGGACAGCGTCTTGGTGATCGCCGCCGTCAAGGTCGTCTTGCCGTGGTCGATGTGTCCAATCGTTCCCACGTTGACGTGCGGTTTTGTACGGTCAAATTTCTCTTTCGCCATG
>VFZW01000558.1 GCA_016871055.1 Acidobacteriota bacterium | reverse complement strand
TGGCGGGAACTTCTTTCGTTGGCAGCATGCGGCCCATGACGATGTGGCGTTCGGCGCGATGAAGCTGTCCGCGCAGGATGCCGCCGGCGTAAACGGTGGTGTGGAGATTGGCGTAGTATCCGGCCGCGTTGTCGAACATGCCACGCAAAGCGGCGACGCCCGCTTCGTTGGTACCGATGACCTGCGCCTGGCGCTCGATGATGCCGCGCGCGTTGGCGACGGTGAGCGCGTTGGCGCCGGCGGCGAGGCCGGTGTTGATGACGACGCCCGCGTTAACGCCGGCGGGGCCGTTTTGCACGTGCAGGCCAGTGACGGTCGGCGTGTCGGGGAAGTTGTGATAGACGACGAAATCGACCGAGCCTGAGACGATTTGGCCTTGGGCGTTGCGCATAACGTGCGCGTACAGAACGGCGGTACCTGAGGCGTCATAGCCGGTGATGGCGGGAACTTCGTTGGCCGGGGAGAGAGCGGCGACAAATACCGCGGTTTCGGCGCTTTGCGCGAACGCACTAACCGCGCACGCTGCGAGCGTAAGGAAGATTTTTTTCATAGGTTGGAGTGCTCCGTCTGTAACGATACTCCAAACCGCGTTGAACTGCGCGGTTGTAGCGCAGAATTAACATGTCGCTCGGCGGATCGCGTCCTTCCAACCCGACCAGAGTGCGTCTCGTTGGGAGGCCGGCATTTGCGGTTCAAAGCGGCGGTCGGCGCGCCAAAAGGCGTTGACTTCGCCGACGGACTTCCAGTAGCCAGTGGCAAGGCCGGCGAGGAACGCGGCGCCAAGCGCTGTCGTTTCGGCATCCGCGGGGCGAACGACAGGGGTGTCGAGAATATCGGCCTGGAACTGCATGAGGAAATTGTTGGAGGCCGCGCCGCCATCGACACGGAGTTCAGCGAGTTTGGCGCCGCTGTCGGATTCCATCGCCTCGATGAGTTCGCGTGTTTGATAGGCCATCGATTCAAGAGTGGCGCGAACGATCTCTGCACGGGCCGTGCCGAGGGTCATGCCGCAAAGCAGCCCGCGGGCTTCGGCGTTCCAGTGTGGGGAGCCGAGTCCAACGAACGCAGGAACGAGATAGACGCCGCCTGTCGATGGGACCGACTGGGCGATGGCCTCGGTTTCGGGAGCGTTCGGAACGATCTGCAGTTTGTCGCGCAGCCATTGAATGGCGGCGCCGGCGATGAAGATGCTGCCTTCGACAGCGAACTGCGCTGCAGTCGTGGCCGAGGCCGCGCGTGTGGCGAGTAACTTGTTTTTCGAAACGGGACGATCGCCGCCGTTGTGAAGGAGCGCGAAGCAACCTGTGCCGTAGGTATTCTTGGAAAGACCTCTCGAAAAACAGGCTTGCCCGGCGAGCGCGGCTTGTTGATCGCCCGCGATGCCAGCGATGGGAACTTCGGCGCCGAAGACATCGCCGCTGGTGTGGCCGATGAGCGCAGAACTGGCGACAACGTTCGGCATCATCGCGCGGGGTACGCCGATAAGGTTTAACATGTCTTCGTCCCAATCGCCGCCGGCGAGATCGAAGAGCATGGTCCGCGAGGCGTTAGTGGGATCGGTGGCATGCACGCGGCCACCGGTGAGTTTCCAGATGAGCCACGTGTCGATGTTGCCAAACAGCAGGTCGCCCGCGGCCGCTTTTGCTCGCGCGCCGAAGACATTGTCGAGTATCCATGCGATCTTGGTGCCGGAGAAATAGGCGTCGACGACGAGGCCTGTTTTGGCCGTGATCCCATCCGCCTGCGCGGCGAGTTCTTTGCAGCGCGCTGCGGTGCGGCGGCATTGCCAGACGATAGCGGGCGCGATGGGTTCGCCGGTGTGGCGATCCCAAACGACCGTGGTCTCGCGCTGGTTAGTGATGCCGATGGCGGCGATATCGGCGGGCTTTGCACCGGCTTGCGCGAGGGTCTCTTTGACAGCGTCGATCTGCGCGGTCCAGATTTGGTTGGCGTCCTGCTCCACCCAGCCGGGATTGGGGAACCGCGAGACGGTTGCAGCCGACCGCATGGCTACGCGGCGGGCCTCGCGGTCGTAGAGCGCGGCGCGCGCGGAAGTAGTTCCTTCGTCGAGAGAGAGAATATAGGCCATTGGGGAGATTATAATGGGGAGATATGTTCTTTCGCCGGGAACCGGAACGGAAACTTACCTACTCTGATCGTTTGAGCGCGGCACGAAGCGCTGGATTTGCCGTCGACGGCAACCTCGTCACGCGGCGTGGACTCGGCTGCGCGATCGCCGAAGGCGCCGACGGACTGCCGGAGATCGGCGAAGCCGGTTTGCTCGTGCACGGCAAGGAAGTAGCGCGCCTGGTGCATGGCGGCTATCAGATGTTTTTCGTCACCCGCGATGGGCACAAGCACGCGGCATTGGCGGATCATCTGAAAGCGCTGCACGCATTTACCGAGGACCTCGTCGAGGCGCTCGGGATCACCTCGCACTACAACACGGGCTTGGGATCAACTTGCACGGGTCACTTGTACGACCGCGTGAAGGGTCGCGAACACGCGCACTAACTAAAGGCCGTCGATGAGTGTGACACTGTCGATCTTCCAGGTCCGATAGTGCTACAGGTTTTCAGACGGCAAGGAACGCAAGCCAGTCGTCGAGGGATGCGGGAATGTATCCGTTCGACTTCTCGCCTTTAACCGCGGCCTCAATCCGGCGAAGGCTGCTGTCGGCAAACGGATGAAGTTTGGCTTTGGCCAGAGAAATTTGGGCGAGGCTCCTTTGTCTGTCGCCGTGGAGGAACGCATGAACAGCATGTATCGCTTCCGCCGCATTGGCCGGAGGCTCGTCGATGAGGGCGGAGAGGATGACGAACTCGACCGTCGATGGTGATATCCGCTGGCGAAGCGCTCTGGCTCCCGCAAAATCTCTGGCGTGTAGCTTGCTCAGGGCGAGATAGAACGGAGCTCGCGGATGAGACGATTTCTCCAACTCCGCGAGTGCGGCGGCACGCTGTTTTGTGCGCCAGAGCCACAACGCTTTCGCCAATCCGTCATCCGTCTGTTTCGACAGTATGGGTTCGGCACTGGCTCTATCGCCGGCGAGAGCGAAGGCTTCGGCAGCTTTGTTGATCCCGTTGGCGGCGGCGTAGCTTCGCGCGGCAGCGGCATAGTCACCGAAGTAGTAGGCGACGCCGCCTGCGGTGTCGAGGAAGCGCGGATCGGCCGGAGCGCTCTGCAAAGCGCGCGCGACGAAGTTTTCGGCTTTGACCCGATCGCCGCTGAAAGCGGCAGCGTAAGCGGCTTCATTGGCCACTGCGGGATTGGGACCGTTGGCGAGTAGGCGCTCGTAGATGGCAATTGAGGTTGTCCCCTACGGTGAGACAAAAGTTTAGAGACAGTTGGCGGCCCCTGCAAAAAAGCAGTGGACAGCTAGTTTTAGTTTTAGCAGAATCGCAGTAGTCGAAGAGACG
>VFZW01000557.1 GCA_016871055.1 Acidobacteriota bacterium | reverse complement strand
CGAGTCCTTCGTCGCCAGGACCAATGCGAACCCCAAACCGTTTCACTGGCGCAAACGCGAAGTCCGAGGCAGCCAACTCCGCAATACAATTATTAACTTATGCAACTAAGCACTAGTTGCCGCCGCTTCGCTTGAACCAGTCGCCGATACGGCCGAACATCCCCTTCTTCTCTTCGGCCGCCGCGGGTTTCGGAGCCTCGTCTGGGGGCGGTTCCTGGCGCGCCACGACGGGGCGGCGGGGACGCGTCTTCACCGGTTCGGCGGACTGTTTGGCGGAAGCGGTCTCGGTTTGCGCGGTGCGCTCCGCCGGAGCATCCCAGCTTGCGACCTGGGTGGCTCCCCTGCCCCCGGAAACTCCAGTAGGCTGCGTGCCGGTAACGAATACCTCGCTGCGACCGGTCGACGAACCGGATTGCGAGAGCAGCCCGCTTGAGGGATCGACGTCCACGGAGACAACGCCATCCGGCATTGCGAACGGCGCGGCGCCGCGGTAGTCGCGGTGCGCATGCGCGCGTTTCATGAACTCCGCCCAGACCGGCAGCGCCGAATGCGCGCCTTCGAGTTTCAATTCTTCGTTGTCGTCGAAGCCGACCCAAACGGCGCAGATCAGTTTCGTCGTAAATCCGGCGAACCAGCCATCGTGAGAGGTTCCGGTTTTTCCGGCAGCCGGAAGATAGAACCCGCGGGAGCGAATGCCAGCGCCCGTTCCGGTGCGAGTGACCTCCTCCATCATGTTGGTGGTCAGATAGGCGATACGAGGATCGAGGACCTGGCGTTTCACCGGCTTGTTGGTAAATATCTCACCGCCGCTGTCGTCTCGGACCGAGCGCACCCAGTTTGGTTTTACGTACTGCCCTTTGTTCGAAAAGATCGTGTAACTGCCTGCCACTTCGACTGGCGTAACCTCATAGGCGCCGAGTGCGATGGATGGCGTGGCGCGGATCTGAACGTTCATGCCGGCGTTCTTGGCGAGTTTGGCGACCTCCCCATATCCGACCGCTTCGGCCAGTTTGACTGCGGGGATGTTCAGCGATTTCGCGAGCGCTGTGCGAAGCGTCACGTTGCCAAAGTAGTGATCGCCGTGATTGCCGGGTTCGTAGGCCTTGCCGTCGAACCAGAACGTCGTCGGTTCGTCGAGAATTGTCGATGCCGGCGTGAAGGCCGTGCCGCCGCCTTCGATGGCGGTATTGAGTGCGGCCGCATAGACCAGAGGTTTGAAGCTTGAGCCGGGCTGTCGTTTGGCGACCGCGCGATTCAGTTGAGAAAGTCCGTAATGGCGACCGCCGACGAGCGCGCGAAGCTCTCCGGTAGTCGCGTCGAGCGCTACGAGAGCGACTTGCGCTCCGCCAGGATTTTGCTTCTTGCGCTTGGCGAGCGCCTTGTCGACCTCCGCCATGCCGACGCGAACGGCTTCGATTGCGTCGTGCTGCAGGTCGCGGTCCAGTGTCGTATAGACGCGATAGGAGTGGCTGGTGAAATCGTGATCGGCGAGTTGCTCGTGAAGAAAGTCGGTGACCAGATCGACGAAGTATGGGGTATCGCCGGTGTCAGCGCCGCCCTTGACGATGTTTAACTCGGCGGCGGTGGCTTCGGCGTATTCTTTGGCCGAAATGTAACCGTTGTCGCGCATCAACTGAAGGACGACGTTGCGGCGCGCCTTGGCTCGGTCTGGCCAACGAATCGGATTCGTGTAGCTGGGCCGCTGGATCTGTCCCGCAAGGGTTGCGGCTTCTGGAAGAGTCAGCGAGCGGACATCCTTGCCGAAATAGACCTGCGAGGCCTCGCCCAGGCCGCGGATGGCGAAACTGCCACGGCGACCGAGGTCGACCATGTTGGCGTAGTGTTCGAAAATCTGCTGCTTGGTGAGCTTGTGTTCGAGGATGACCGTGATGACCGACTCTTCGATCTTGCGAGTCCAGTTCTTGTCGAGCGTGAGCCAGAAGTTGCGCGAGAGTTGCATCGAAAGCGTCGATGCACCGGCGGCACGGCGGCCTTCCCTAATGTTTGTGTAGACGGCCTTGGCGATACGGAGGGGATCGAAGCCGGCGTGCTCAAAGAACCGTTTGTCTTCGACGGAAATGACGGCGTGGACGAGCATCTTCGGAAAGTCGTCGAAGGCGAGCACGCGGCGCTTTTCGCGTTTTTCATCGGAAAGATGCGTGATCAGTTCGGGTTCAAGCGAGTAGGCAGTACGGGTGGTGTTATCTCGCAAGGAAACGATGCTGTCGATCTTTCCTTCCTTCAGGCGAATCACGCCGCCTTCATTGTCGAAGTAGGAGTCCGGACCGGGGAGGATTTCGATGGCGTCGGATCGGAGGTTGTACCAGCCCATCCGGTTGGATTTCGCTTCGCCGTATCCGGCGTTGCGAAGCGTGCGGATGATTTCATCCTTGGAAATCTCTTCGCCTACGCTCAACTGGCGCGGATGGGCGAAAATCATGGACGTGTCGGGGAATGGGCCGTCGCGGAGCTTCTCGTCGATTAGCGCCGAGTAGTGCAGATACGTGAAAATGCTAAAAACCAGGGTTGTGACACCGGCGAATATGGCAGTGTATAAACGCCATCGGGGTTTCGGCGCTGGCTCTTTCGGCGCTGGTTTCTTTGCCTCGGACTTTGCGAGCGGATCGCTCTTGGCCATATTCTCCCGAACACTATTTTCTCACACCAATAGCGCCAGAACGTTTACTTCTGTGAACCTGGCGTAAGGGATTCCAATTCGTGCCAGATGTCTTCATGTTCGCGCCAATCGGGCTTCTCGCTGCCGTTGAAGTGGACCAGTTTGATATTCAGGGTGCCATGGCCAAACGGACAGATGTATTCGACTTGAGGAGTGCCATTCCGCAGCATCTTGTCCCAAGCGCCGGAGAGCACGGGCATTCGCAGGCGCGACACGCAAGTCCGGCAGCGATACCGTTGATCGAGAATAATCAGGTAGATCGTACCAGCGCCAAGGAGGAAGTAGGCGAAGTACGCTGTGGTCCAGGTAAGATCCTGGCCGAACTTGCGAGGCTTAAAGGTCCGGATCGCTGCCGGTTCCGGTAGGAACGCAGCCATGCCCCACCAGATGCCAGCGAAAACGGCCGCGGCAATTACGAATTTTGCCATCAGGAAGAGCCAGTACTTCATACGCTGTTAGACTCCGAGAGATTCGATTTGGTTGCCGAACTCCTCCAACTACCCTCAGTAACGTATCGGTACGCTTTTGGTTTCGCTTTAGTATCTATCCAATAAGATTTTGACATTTTTTGGCAGGAAATCATGAAGTGGCGAAGCCGGAAGCCAGTTGAGGGATGATGACGAGCTCCCGGAGTTTGAGGGCGGTGGCGACAACGTGAGGTTGTCCCCTACGGTGAGACAAAAGTTTAGAGACAGTTGGCGGCCCCTGCAAAAAAGCAGTGGACAGCTAGTTTTAGTTTTAGCAGAATCGCA
>VFZW01000556.1 GCA_016871055.1 Acidobacteriota bacterium | reverse complement strand
AGCGGAATCGGTCAGGGCGCTATCTCTCGCAGGCATCAGCAAATCGGAGATTGCGCGGCGGTTGAAAATCGGCAGAACGTCAGTCAGGCACCTGCTGGAGGAAAAGAAATCCTGATCGGAACCGCCTACGCATGCTTGCCGAAAGGACACGTTCGAACGAGGGAAGAATTTGTTGTTTTTGTCATCTGATTGGCTCTTTCCGCGTGAGGATCTGCTAAAATTATCTTCCGTCAGCGGACAAATTGACTCAACGATCAATTGAACCTAGTACCCGGACTGAAATCGCTTAGGACTATAGTTCCAGGACCAGAAATTTGCCGCCTGACGCAATGACAGCGTAACCGGCTGATTATGCGGCGGTTCCGCCAATTGCAACAAAAGCATCGTGCGAAGAAGACTGAGACAAAATGTCCCGTTTTCGCTACCACTTCAGAGTGGGAGGGAAAAACTCCGCGATCAGTTCGCGATAATAGGGCTCCAAAGCAGCCCGATCAGGCTTTGCGGCCGACTTCGAATAGAGATCGTATGGGTTAAACTTGCGCACTTCGTTCATCATTTCGAGGTCGTGATCGGACATCAAGTATTGGTAGTCGAGTTCGCGGTGTGCCGAATACCAGGAGTGGTATCGAATCATGTACAGTGCGGCTTCGGGAAGGTAGGGCTTGGTGACCTGGTAGAGGTACTCGTCGTGGCCCCAGCTCATGTGGATGTTGTCTAGGCCGATCTGTTCGTCGTAGACGCCGTACGGAGACATGAGCTCCGGGTTGGCGGAGTCTGGGTTGTTTTCGAAGTACTCGGGGTAAACGATTTTGTCCGACCAGCGGCATCCGACCGGGAACGTATCGCCGACAACGGCCCACTGCGGTTCGCCATACAGCGTGAGCACTTTGCCGAGATCGTGGATAAATCCAGTGAGAATCATCCAGCGGGGATGGCCGTCGGCGCGCATCGCTTCCGCGGTTTGCAGGTTGTGTTCGATCTGGCTGAGGTCGGTATCGGGATCGGAGTCGTCGACCAGCTTGTCGAGCTTTTCCATCGCATCCCAGATGCTCACTTCGCCATGATTGAGGGGCGTGTATTCCGCCTTTTTGGCGAGCACGAATTCCAGGGTCTGATTCTCGTGGTTCAGTTTGTAGAAGTCACGAACAACTTGCGGAGTCTTGTCGTCGTAGACGCGGAACTCCTCCTTCTTGCGGTCGGGACGGTAGCGGGCGCGAACATCGTCATCCCATTGATCCAGCGATTCGAGAGGGCCAGCAGACACTGTGCTCATAATAGCAGGGTACACCTTCCCGACCTACTTTGCGATTTTCGCAATGACGAAGGCGCCGATCACAGCCGCGACAAAGCTGTCGAACCCGGCGCCAAGCGCGTAGGCCGCGGGGAATCCATACCAATTCCAGTAAGCGGCCAGAAACCCGTACGTGCCGACAGCGCCTGCAACGGCGCCGAACACCAGTTTAGAAGTCAGCGTTTGCAGACCGGGCGCGGCCATGGACATTAGCCATGCCAACAGCAGTCCGGCGACGATGCCGTTGAAGCACTGCATGCCGATCGACGCACCCATGTTGAACGGCGTCTCATTCGAGGTGAACGTGATGATGCCGCGCGGGCGCTCAGCCATCAGCTTTTCCATGACAGCTTCGTCCTTGGAGTAGGGATAGAGGTACAGTCCGGGAGCCTTGATTTTGTCTTTCAGCACCGTGGTGACGGCAGCTTCATCGGGCAAAGACTGAATGCCGACTTCGCCCAGCGGCAGGACCATATGGGAGAACACCCCCCCAGACAAACATCGCGACGCCCGAGGCAAGACCGGCCAACAAAGTTTGTTTGTTCATAGTGCTGGATATCATGACACACTTCGCCATGCCGAGTGGATCCTCCTTCGCGTGATCGATTGGCACCGCTTTCGGCGCACTGTGGGGTGTAGGTTGAATACATGACAACAACAATCCGCGGCGCATGCGGCCATGACTGTCCCGACACCTGCTCCTGGCTGGTGACCGTTTCCGATGGGAAGGCGAGGACGCTGGTAGGAGATCCGTCGCATCCGTTTACGCGCGGCGGGTTGTGCGCGAAGGTCAACGATTATTTGGAACGCGTCTATCACAAGGACCGCGTGCTGTATCCGCTGCGGCGCAAGGGACCGAAGGGCGCGGCGGAGTTTGAACGGGTGTCGTGGGACGAGGCGCTGGACGATATCGCGGCGCGCTGGAATCAGATCGTGGCAAGCGACGGGGCCGAGGCGATTCTGCCGTATAGCTCGGCGGGTACACAGGGACTGATTCAGATGGCGTCGTTAGGCGAGCGGCTATTCGGCTCGATGGGGACGACGCGGTTGATACGCGATATTTGCGGCGAAGTGGCGGTGGCGGGATTGTCGGCGGCAAACGGCACGGGAATGGGAATCGATCCGGAAGACATCGTGCACAGCCGGTTCATCGTTCTGTGTGGGACGAATACGATCGTCACAAACCTGCACCTGTGGCCGGTGATTTTGGAAGCGCGGCGGCGGGGCGCGAAGGTTATCGTGATCGATCCGGTGCGCACGCGGACGGCCGCGGCGGCCGATTGGCACATCGCGCCGAAACCGGCAACCGACGGCGCGGTTGCGCTGGCGATAATGCACGTGATCTTGCGCGAAGGACTCGTCGACCGCGACTACGTCGAACGATATGCGAACGGCTTCGAGACGCTCGTCGACCGCGCGCGTGAGTATTCGCCGGAGCGGGCGGCCGGGATGACGGGCATCGAGGCGGCGGAGATCGAGAAGTTCGCGCGCGAATACGCGACGACGCAGCCATCGCTGATCCGTCCGTTGATCGGACTGGAACATCACCGCAACGGAGCGACGCTGTTTCGCACGATCGCCTGCTTGCCGGTGCTGACGGGTGCGTGGAGGCATCGCGGCGGCGGTTTGCAGCGCTCAACCGGCGCGCTGCAATATTCGACACTGGACGTTGGCGGCGTTCGAATGCCGGAGCTCAACAAACCCGGCGTGCGAACGATGAACATCCGCGAACTTGGGCGCTACTTGTGTTCGACAACGCTGGCGCCGCCGCTACGTTCGTTGATGGTCTACAACTGCAATCCGCTCGTCACTAATCCGAATCAGAATCTGGTGCGGCGAGGGTTTGCGCGCGAGGATCTATTCACGGTTGTTCACGAGCTGTTTGTTACGGAGACGGCGCGCTACGCCGACTATGTGCTGCCGGCGGCGAGCCAAGTCGAGTGCTTGGATATTGTGCCGGCGTGGGGGCATCATTACTTGTCGATGAATCAACCGGCGATTGCACCGCTCGGAGAATCGGTATCGAATACGGAGCTGTTTCGAATGCTCGCTCGTGCGCTGGGACGCACGGAGCCGTGGTTGTTTGAAAGCGATGAATCAATGCTGCGTGCGGCGCTGGCAAGCGGGCATCCTTGGCTCGAT
>VFZW01000555.1 GCA_016871055.1 Acidobacteriota bacterium | reverse complement strand
TGGCTTTGACGATTTTCCAGTCTTCCGGGCGGTTGAGCCAGGTTTTGTAGAAGAATCCGCGTTGCGGGCCGGCGGTGCTCATGATCCAGAGCGTTCCGTTCGATGTTGCCAACATGGGTGTCACGGTTTGGAACATCTCGTCCTTGACGTAGGCGGATTCGTCGATGATGATCAGCGACGGCGCGGAGTAGCAGCGCACCTTTTCCGGGTTTTGCGGCACGGGGATAATGCGGGCGCCGTTTGGCAGTGTGAAACCTTCGCCGTCGGGTTCTGCTTTGAGACCGAGTTGTGCGGCGAACTCCTTGCATTTGCGGGCGAGCTCCTTCGACTGGCGCTTGCAGGCGCTGGCGAAGATGATGAACGCGTTCTTTGTCGTCAGCGCGTGGTGGAGCGCTTTAGCGGCGGCTATCGTCGACTTACCCCATTGGCGGGTGCAGAGTAACAAGACGCGGTCTTCGGTGGCGTCGAGAGCTTCGGCTTGTAACTGGTCGGGAGTGAGTTGTAAGTTGGCAGCTATCCATTCCGAGGCCGTACCGTTGTAAGTCTGGGTTGTCGGTTGGGGAAGGTGCGCGCCGTTGCGCAGACACACTTCGGGCGCGGTGACCGGAACGGCTACTCCGGCTCGCCAAGTTTTGAACGTATTTTCGCTCAAAATGCTCATTTTCGACGTGGCACACTACCCTCCTGGGGCTTGTTCTTGGCGCTCTGAACGGGTTTGCGAGCGGGTTCGGCCGGAGGAGCGGGCTTCAGGGGCTCGGCGGGGGGCTTGGGGGCCTCCGGTTGGGAGGGTGGCGGCACGTCTTTGGTCACTAAGTCCAGCATTTCCTTCATCACCTGGGAGGCTTCCGAGGAAACGGGGAGGGCCTGGAGTTTGCGGATAATGTCCATAATTCGATTGATTTCGCGGGTGTAATGGCGCGCGCGGGCCTCGAGTTGGTGCACGGATTTAGAGGCCTGCTCGGCGAGCAGATGGAGCTCGTGCGGTTCGTGCTGGACGGAGCTCTGGTTTTGGATCAACCACATCTGCCGGTCGATGTCGGAGTTGGCGAGACTGCTGAGACGATGGGCGCGCCACATCGCGTCGGCGAGCAGACCGACCATGGCGGCTTCGGCGAAGTTGCGCGGATTGAACTGGTCGTTGAGGGCGGTGAGGACTGCCGCGTACTGGATCTGGTTCTCGTGGGGGAAGGTGGAGATGTGGGCGACCCACATGCCGTGTTTGACGCTGGCTTGGCGGCAGCGTTGGAGGCCTTCGGGCGTTTTCGGGCCCGTGGACTTGGCACCGTTGATGCGGGCCTGTTCGGCTTTGGACAACTTTTCGTTTTCCATGATTTACTCCTGAAATGACGAAGGGCCCCGGACGCATTTTGGCGTCAGAGGCCCTTCTACACTTTCAGTATACCGTCGAAGTCAAGCGATTAAGCGGCCAGTTGGCGTCGCTTCGTCGGCAACTAGTTGATTTTAATGGGCGGGAGAATATTTTCGAGTGTTGTGAACAGTAGTCTCAGCGCGTGCGCGTTTCGGCGTTTTGGGCGATGTGGAGGAGGATTTTGCCGTCTGGGAGATAGGCGAGTTTGTAGATGAAGCAGGGGGCTTCGATCTGTTCGTTGCCGCAGTTGTTGTAAAACGCACCGGTGGTGACGTGGGTAGCACGTTGTTTGCGGAGTTGGTTCTCGAGCTTGCGCCACTCGCCGCGGTTGATTTTCGGGTTTTGAGCGATGGCATTACTGGTCAAGAAGGTGTCGGCGGAATTGGGAAGGTCGGCGGAGGTGGCGAGGTGACCACGGTCGAAGCCGGTGTTGGTGAAAGCTTTGGGTGGGCGAGAGCGAGCTTAGCTCGTGGTCTATGCGCCAGTGCTTTCTTGGGGTTGGCGTTGTTGACGGTTTGGGAGAGTGGGAGGTCCAGAGGGCGCGCTGGTTTTGGGTGTCGTAGCAAACGGTGTAGCCTTGGCGCTCGGCTAGGGTGGCGGGACAGTAGGTGAAGATGAGGAGAAGGAGATGTGACACATTCTCTCTATCGTCGGTTTGAAACAAAACATTACTATGATTGGGTTAGGAATATTCTGAGCGGACCCGGAGTCGGCGCGGGCGCGGTATTAGGATTGCAGTTCGGCTCGGAGGGCGGCGGCTTCCTGGTCGCGGCGGTGGTAGCCGGTTTCGTGGATGAGCTTTTCGGCTTTTTCGAGGTGTTCGAGGGAGCGGTGGCGGCGGGCCATGGCGAGGTGGTAGTCGGTGAGGTGGAGGCGCATGCCGGAGCGAGTGGCGATTTTGTGGACTTCGGCGAGGTCGGCGTCGGTGGCGCGGGCTAAGAGGGCGAGGGGGAGCATGTGTGTAGTGCCCGCGCGGCGGAGGTAGGTGACGGCTTGGTCCAAGTGGTGACAAGATTCCGTGGAACCGGGGGCGTGGGCGCGGCCGAGCGTGAGGTGGTCGAGGCCGATGTCGAGGAGCCAGTTGTTGCGCTCGGCGATGGTGATGGTCTGGGTGGCGCGGCGGAGAGCTTCGGCGTTGTAACCTTGGGCGAGCAGGAGATCACAGTATAGATATCCCCGCAGCGAGTAGAGGACCGGGTAGTCCGGTTGGTCCTCTTTTTGGATGCTTTCGGCTTCGGCGAACAGGCGGGCGGCCTCGGCGCGGTTGCCGGACTGGTGCAGAGCGTCGGCGAGGGCGGTTCGTTTCCCGAGTCGCTGGAATCGGTCCCCGCTCCGGTTGGCGTAGTCGACGCTTTGGCGCGCGACGGCCACAGCTTCCTCTATGTGGCCTAGAATGAGGAGCAGTTCACTGAGGTTGCCGTAATCGATGGCGGCGTTCGTCCAGTCTTGACGAGCGGCGTCGTCTTGGGCCCCGGCGCGCATGGGCTCAACAGCGTCGGCGAGGCGACCGAGGGCGCGCAGGGCGAAAGCGGCGTTGTTGATCATCCAGACCTGGGCGGCTGGAATGAGGGTTTGTACGGGACGGCCCCAGGTCTCTTCGAAGAAGTGGGCGAGCAGGGAGAGATCGATTCCATTTGCCCCGAGCTTCTTGTTGAGGTACGCCTCATTGCCACGCGTGATGCGGGCGAAGTAAACCTTTGCGAGGGCCTCCTGGTGACGCCCGGCGTGACATCCGTGGGCGACGGCGTGGAAGAGCGGGGTGAGTTCTTCCAGCGTGTCCGGCTGGTACTTCTCGGGCACTTGGCAGTAGTGGTCGAAGAGCTTCGAATGACCGTCGCGGAAGCCTTCTGGGTCGGACGCTTTGGTCAACGCACCGAAGTGCTCGCGGACCAGGGGATGGCAGTCGATGGGCGCCTGGGCGTCGGAAGTGAGAATAAGGCGGGCTTTGCGCAGCTTCACCAGCGCGGCTTCCTGCAGCGGGCCGCGCAGAACGAGTGTCAGCGCCTCCCGTTCGGCGGGACGGTCGAAGAAGCCGAGGCCGCGCAGGATATCGCCCTCGGGCTTGCCCTCGAGGAGCCGCGCGTAACTCTGCATCACCCGCCGGGCTTG
>VFZW01000554.1 GCA_016871055.1 Acidobacteriota bacterium | reverse complement strand
CCGGACCGATACGTGAGAGACTCGTGGCGCTCGCCCCCGTGCTCAAAATGCTCGGCAGACGCGTCGAGGTCGAAGCAACAATCACCGACGAGAGCCGAAGCCTGCGTGAGGCCGCGGGCCGACTTTCCCCGCCGGTTATTGATCTTGAAGCCCTCGCCCGAGCGTCGATGCCAGCGCCGGAAACGGTGGCCCGCTTCACGCGGCAACTCGAGGAGATTGACGGCAACATCCGCCAATCCAGCGAACACGCTGCCGATGCAGTACGGTCCGAAAACGCGATCGAGGACGAGCTGCGCAAGCTTGAGGCGGGCGGTCCAGTACCATCGGCAGAAGCCATATCCGATGCGCGCGCCGAACGCGACAGGGCTTGGACACGCCTTAGGGAAGCGCTTGTCGGCGCTGCGGAGCCGTTAGTCGGCCCCAGACTTCTGGATACCGTCGCGTCATTTGAGCGCTACGGCACTGAGGCTGATCGGTTGGCAGATCTCGCTGCAAGCGACGCGACGCGGGTAGCCGCCCATGCCGCCGCACGGCGCCGCAGAGACGAGGAGCGGGGCAAGATTTCGAATGCAGCAAGCCGCTCAGAGGCGCTGGCCGAGGAACGGCGTTTTTTACTGGAAAAGTGGTCGGAGGTGTGGAGACCAACGTCGATAGGGCCTCCGCCTCCGGCCGACATGGCGTTCTGGATAGAAAGGGTCAGTGCATTACTCGAGCGGCGTGAAAAGCTCGCCAAACTTGAAAGTGAGAGGGATCGAGTCGACGTGGAGGTTGAAACGATCCGTCCTGCACTTGAGGCGATCGCCCGTGACATAGCACTTCCAGCGATGGACGGGCTAGGCGTCGGCCTGCTCGCTTCTCGAATCGAGGATTGTCTTGAGACGCGTGACAGGGGCTGGGGCGACGCCCGCGACCTGGAAACCCAATGCCGAGTGGCGCAGGAGAGGATCGACCATCTATGTGAGGAGCAGAAGGATACGAATGAGCAGCTGGAACTATGGTCTTCGCACTGGCGGGAAGCAGTCGGCGCTCTAGGGCTCCCGGCCAACGCCACGGTCGACGAGGCGGAAGCAGCCATTCAGGTCTGGAAGGAGGTGCCTGGCAAACTCCACGAGAGAGACAACCGTGCACGGCGGGTGGCGGGCATGCAGCGGGACATCGATCGCTTTGAGGAACAGATAGCTCCTCTTGTCGAGTCCATAGCACCCGACCTTCGGTCACTGCCAAGCAACCTCGCAATGGAACGGCTCAACGAACTCCTGGCGAGTGCCCTGAGGGCCGAAGCTCGCCGGGGCGATGCGACCAAGAGACTTGCGGTGGCATCAGACGCGCTGAAAAATTTCCGCGACCGACATCAGCAGGCCCGAGACAGACTGTTGACACTTGCGACCAAGCTTCCGCCCAGCACCGACCTGCCGGACCTTCTGCAGCGGCTTGCCCAACGCGACAACATCACGACTGCCTTGGCCGAGCGAAAAGGCCAAGTTGTCGTGCAGGGGGATGGATTCAGCGAGGACCAACTCCGATCAGATCTTGCCACATTTGACGCCGATCAGGCGGATGCGGCGCTCAAGACGCTGGAAACGGATGACGAGAACCTGGACGGACAGGCCAAGATTATTTTCGCCGAACAGGATCGCGAGCTGCGAAAGCGTCAGGACCTTGAGCAAGGGATTGGCGCCGAGCTTGCGATCCAAATGCGACGAAATGCGGAAACCGAGCTCCTGGACGCCGCTCGCGAATGGACGGTTCTCACGCTCGGCTCCCTGCTGATTGGCCATGTGATTGAACGGCACCGAGCCAGCCAGAAAGGTCCGCTGATGGCGCGTGCAGGCGCTTTGTTCTCCATGCTTACCGGCGGTGCATTCGCCAGCATTGACCAGGATTTTGGCGACGATGACACGCCACGTCTCGTCGCCTGCCGCTCTTCGGGCGAACAGGTTCCGGTCGCCGGTCTCAGCGAGGGGACGCGCGACCAGCTCTACCTGGCATTGCGGCTTGCATACCTAGAGGACTACGCGTCGCGTGCCGAGGCCGTCCCCTTCGTCGGCGACGATCTGTTCACCAGCTTCGACGAAGAGCGTACCGCCAATGGACTCGCAGCTTTGGCGGAGATTGGCACCAAAATCCAACCCATCTTATTCACCCACCATCGCCACGTTGTCGAAATTGCCCGAACGGCGATCGGGACGGCATTGGATGTGATCGAACTCGAATGACGAAGTTCTTCACCTCAGCTAACCCGGACTATTCATGGTGTTACTGAAAACGGCGGAAACGATGAAGTTCCCAACCACCTTCGCGCCACAGTCTTGTATCGCCCACTTGCGCCGAAATCCCTGGATAGCCAATGGTCCGAGGCAAAATGGATAAAACGCCCATGAATAGATCGGCCTAATACCAAGCGGCACTGATTGCGACTCGCTGAGCGTCACGCGGGGGATTCCCAAACCGGCAATAGGACCGTAAAAGAAACAATGTACAACGGTACATCAGTTGTTCGCAGAAATGTGGAGATCGCGCAAGAATGAGTAGCTCATACTTCGCTACCATATCTCTCTTTAGAGCTGCAATTTCGCAGAGAGATTTTGTCAAAGCCGGTCGCCTCATTCGCGAGAATCTCGAGCAGATTTGCGTATTGGTAGAAGACATGAATCGGCAGTTTGGCTCCTTCGGAATCAGCTCTATTCCTGTACTAGAGTTGGGAGGAACCATACTCGCCCTGAATGGTGACGACGAGGCTTTAGCGGAAATGAAGCGGATTGTGTCGTCCACCCCAGAACTCACGCCTTGGGCTAGTCATGTCGATCGTCACTACCAGGATCGCAAGCTTTTTGAAGCCATTTTGGCCGTAGTTGCGGCCCACCCAAATTGCCGCCAAACGGACCTCAAGCATCTAGTCGGCGCAGAGGACGCATATCGGATAGCCTACTTGGTTTCCTATCTGGACGAAGCTGGAAAGATATTGAGGATTAGAGAAAAGAACAGGCACAAATTGGTTATTGCTGATTCGCCGGATGCACCGATAGCGCTCCCGATGCAAAGTGTCAGATCTCATCAAGTCAGCGAGGAGCCGATCAAAGCTTCCGGAATTGATACTCTATCGATTAGGTTTGTTCCCTTCGATCCAGTTCCACCAACAATTGGACAACCACGAGCATTCAACGCCAAAGCAAATTTTGAAGTTCGCGACGCTATTTGGCAAATAGCATCGTCTGAAGATATCCCTCCTGTGGATCGCCCAGACCCGAGTTTTCGTCTGATCATTCCAAATGGTAGTGGCGTTTTCATGGTCGATGATCTCGGCAATGCTGATGGCCTAGGCAAGATTGAATCTGCAGCACTGCGCTACGATCGGACAGGTATAATATCTGCCCGAATGGGGTTCAGGCACGGTGTTTATCGCCTTGGTGTCCATGTTCTAGGTCGTGGAATGATCGCCATGTCTAAGGACTGTATAATCCACGCCTATGACGATAATCTTGA
>VFZW01000553.1 GCA_016871055.1 Acidobacteriota bacterium | reverse complement strand
ACATGGCCTACGGAGACAAAAAACGGCGCTCGAAGCCGTCAAACCAACAACTCCAAGCCATCGACGAACTCGAAGTGTGCCCGGAAATCCAATACCAACCCGACCTCCAAACGGCGCCGGGGGGGGCGGACATGCCCGTGGTCGAGAGAATCGAGTCCCCGCGCGCAAGTCGAAATCCGGCCCTATACACGGCCACCCAAAATCCGATATAACATCCGGTATGCCTGAGCCAAACGTTTCCCGCCGCGGCGTCCTCACCGGCGCCGCTATGACCGCCGCCGCGCTTGCCGATGAAGTCCTCGCGCAGACCTCGTCCGCCTCCGCCACCGGCCTACCCACGCGCGTGCTCGGCCGCACCGGCCAGCGCGTGTCGATCGCCTGCCTTGGCGGTTGGCACATCGGCGCCGTCAAGGACCACAACGAAGCGATCCGCATCATGCACGCCGCCATCGACGAAGGCCTCACCTTCTTCGACAACGCCTGGGACTATCACGACGGCCACTCCGAAGAGGTCATGGGCAAAGCGCTCAAGACCGACGGTCGCCGCAAGAAGGTTTTCTTGATGACCAAGAACTGTGAGCGCGACTACGCCGGGTCGATGAAAAACCTCGACGACTCGCTGCGCCGCATGCAGACCGATTACCTCGACCTCTGGCAGTTCCACGAAATGGTCTACGACAATGACCCCGATTGGGTCTTCGAAAAGGGCGGTCTGAAGGCCGCGCTCGAAGCCAGGAAAGCGGGCAAAGTCCGCTTCATCGGCTTCACCGGACACAAGGATCCGCGCATCCACTTGAAGATGCTCGGTAAGCCGCACGACTGGGACACGGCGCAAATGCCGATCAACGTCCTCGACCGCTTCTATCGCAGCTTTCAGCAGGAAGTTGTGCCCGTGTGCCTGAATAAGAAGGTCGGTGTGATCGGCATGAAGGGCCTCGCGGGCGGGCATCCGCAAGGACGCCTGATCGAAAAGTTCGGCCTCAGTGCAACCGACTGTTTTCGATACTGCCTCAGTCTTCCGATCGTTTCCCAGGTCATGGGAATCACGACGATGGCGCAGTTGAAAGAGGACATCGCGCTGGCGCGAACGTTCAAGCCGATGACCGCCGGCGAGAAGGAGACGCTGCTCAGTAAAGTTCGAGAGGAGGCCAGCGACGGCCGCCATGAACTCTTCAAATCCGCAAAGACATACGATGGCCCGCATCACCGCAAACAGCATGGATTCGACATATGAGATTCGCGCTGTTACTCTCGGCCGCGCTGTTCGCCGAAGACGGATTCAAGCCGCTGTTTGACGGCAAGACGCTTGACGGCTGGTTCATCGTCAACAAGCAAGGGCCCGGTTTCCTCGTGCGCGACGGCTCCATCGTCTGCCCGCTCGACGGCGGGCAAAAGCTCATGACGGACAAGGAATTCGCCAACTTCGTCTTTCATTTCGAGTTCAAGCTCGAAGCCGATTCGAACAACGGCATCGGCATCCGCGCCCCGCGTAACGGCCATACGTCGACGCTCGGCATGGAGATCCAAGTGCTCGACCAGAGCGGTCCGAAATACGGCCCGATGAAGTTGAAGCCCGAGCAATATCACGGCGCGATCTACGACGTCTGGCCCGCGCGCACAGGCTTCTTAAAGAAGCCCGGCGAATGGAATGCGCAAGAGATCCGCGCCGACGGCCGCCGCATCACCATCACGCTGAACGGCGCGATCATCGTCGACGCCGACCTCGATCAAGTGCGCGAACCGGAGGTCTTGAAGAAACACCCGGGCCTCGCGCGCAAGTCCGGACACATCGCGCTGCTCGGCCATCAAGCCTACGCTGAGTTCCGCAATCTCCGCATTAAGGAACTTCCGTAGCGTCGATCCACCGCGCCATCTCTTCATCGCCGAGCGCCGATCGGACGCTGGCGCGATCTTCGGCCGGCCGGTTCTGACTCAACTTCCACTTGCCTTCGATTTGCACGATCGGAATCTCAATGCCGACGATCGCGCCGAGCAGTTTTTCGATGTACTCTCGCGGCGCATCGCTCACGCGCCACGGATGTTCCGACGGCGCCTCGAACGCATCCGTTAGCGCCGTAACTACACGTAGAAGTTCGTGAGCGCTCTCAAATGCGCGCAAAGAGCCATACGCATGCACCGCGACGTAGTTCCAAGTCGGGACAACGCGCGGATCTGAACGTTTCGTCGTGTAGTAGTTCGGTGAGATATAACGCTGCGGGCCTTGAAAGATCGCCAGCGCCTCGCCGGTCGCCGCATGCCAAATCGGGTTCGAACGAGCAACGTGTCCTCGCAAGACGCCGTCTTCAAGCAGCATCGGCACATGCGTCGCTTCCAGGCCTTGCGCCGTCGGTACAATAATCGTCGCCAGCGGAAATCGCCGTATCACCGCGAGCAGCGCGTCGGGCGAGGCCTCTCTGAAATGCGCCGGAGTGTACACCGGCGTTACTGATAAAACTCTTCGACTGCGATGACCGCGTTCATCGAACGCAGCGTCGTCACACCGATTAGATTGCCGAACTCGTCGAACAACCCGCCGCCCGAGGTCGCGGCGGTCACCGGAGATGTCGCCAGCAACAGCTTCAACCCGCCCTGTGTTTTGGCCGACGCCAGTTTCCCTTCGCCAACGCCTTGCGGCGTTAGGGTGAACGTCTTTTCGCCCGCGCTTAAATCTTGCGCGTAGCGAACGCCGTTGACCGGTTGCAGCGCCACGCCCGAAACTTCCAACACGCACAGGCCCGCCGCGCGCCTCGACTTCGTCAGCCGCACGCTGCTCGTTAGCAGCTTGTCGCTCTGATAGATTCCCGTCGCGCCGGTGGCTTCGAGCGTATCGCAATTAGTCACTAGTAGATTTTTCGAAACTGCCACGGCCGCGCCCTGGTATTTCGTCACCGGTTTCGAAAGCTGTCCCACATCGCCGGCGGTGTGAATCAAATAGACGGCGCCCGTGATTTCCTTGCTTAGCGCAGCGGCGTCCAGCGTCTTCGACAACGTGCCCGGCGGCAGATCCGAAATCCCGCCGGACCACGAAGGCCAAGCCGAACGCGCCGAAACGGTTGCGGGCGCCGGCGGAGGCGGAGGCGCCGCTGGCGCGGACCCGCGCTCGGGAATCTCCTCGACAACGCGCCCCGTCGCGACCGCGGCCGCCGGCGCCGCGGGCTTTTCGGACGAATACTCGGCGATCTGGAACTTCACCTGCGCGGCGTCGGGCGCATTCGGGTCCTTCTTCAGATAGTTTCGATAGCTTTCCACCGCGCCCTTTAGATCGTTCTTCGAGGCGAGAATACTGCCAAGAAGTTGATCCATGCGCGGCATGCGGCCCTTGGGATCGGAGTTGACGCCATCGCGCGCGGACTTCTCGGCGTCATCGAGCTTACCGAGATTCATATTCGCCACGGCGTTGTAATAAAACAACTGCGGGAACTCGATCGGGTTCAGCTTGATGCCTTTCGCACTCACATCGGCCGTACGCTGCCACTCTTTTTTCTGACCCAACAGC
>VFZW01000552.1 GCA_016871055.1 Acidobacteriota bacterium | reverse complement strand
CGAGGCCATGATTCACGGCTACAAAGCGATCCTGTCCTCAACGCACTTTCTATTTCTCAAAGAGCCGCACGCGTCACCAAGCGGGGCTACGCTGAACGCTCAGAAGGATTTTCAATCGACTCGTCTGGATGACCATGCCGTCGCCAATCGTCTGTCGTACTTCCTGTGGTCGTCGATGCCGGATCGGGAACTCTTGGCCGCGGCAGAAAAGAAGGAACTCACCAAGCCCGCCGGCCTTCGCGCTCAAGTCGAGCGCATGCTGAAGGATGCGAAGGCGCACCGATTCACGTTCAATTTCACCGGCCAATGGCTTGACTTGCGCAAGATCAACGACACAACGCCCGATCCGCAGCTCTACAGTGAGTTCGATCAGTATCTGTTCTGGGCGATGCCCCAGGAGACCGAACTGTTCTTCGAGGAGATCTTGCGTCACGATCGCAGCGTCCTGGAGTTCGTCGATTCCGACTGGTCCTTTGCGAATGATCGGCTCGCCCGGCATTACAACATACTCCCCTCTCCCCCCGGGAGAGGGGCCGGCGGCGAGGGGGAGCTCCACTCCGCACTGCGCAAAATCAAACTGCCGCCTGACTCCCATCGTGGCGGCGTGATGACGCATGCCAGCGTCCTCAAGGTGACCGCCGACGGCACGCGAACCTCGCCCGTATTGCGCGGCAAGTGGGTGCTCGAACGCATCGTCGGCAAGCCGCCCAGCCCGCCGCCCCCGGACATCCCGCTCTTCGAACCCGACATTCGCGGCGCCACCACGATTCGGCAGCAGCTCGACAAGCATCGCACTGTACCCGCCTGCGCGACCTGCCACAACCATATCGACCCACCTGGCTTCGCGCTCGAAAACTTCGACGCCATCGGCGGCTGGCGCGACTACTATCGAGCCACCAAGCAGACGAAGGCCGGCGTCGTCAAAGGCAAGCGCTATTACCGCGGCCCCGATGTCGAGGTCGGCGGCGTTACCCCCGATGGCAAGCCGTTCAAGAACATCGACGACTACAAGAAGCTCCTGCTCGCCGACAAGGATCAGATCGCCCGAAATATCACGCGCAACCTGATGATCTACGCGACCGGCGCCGACATCCAGTACGCCGACCGCGAAGTAATCGAACAGATCGTCGGAACCCTGCGAAAACGCGACTATGGCTTCCAGACGTTGATTCATGAAGTAGTGCAGAGCCGGGTGTTCCTGTATGAATAACCCGAATCCGTTTAGCGTTGGTGTGGCGCCGCGCGAAAGCTAAACGAAGAGAGGTGATCATCATGCCGCTCCAACGAGTGAACCGCCGAACCTTTCTTCGCGCCGCGGGTGTCTGCGTGGGGTTGCCGCTCTTGGACGCGATGCTGCCCTCGGTGTTTTCGCAGGAGCGGCGCGAGGTGTTGCCGCGGCGCATGGTGCTGATCGGCAGGCCGCTCGGTCTGCACACGCCGTTGTTGTTTCCGGAGCGAGCTGGGCGAGATTACGAGCATACTCGTTACACGCGCATTCTGGATCCACATCGCGAAAAGTTCACCGTCATCAGCGGCATGTCGCATCGCGGCTATCCCGACGGGCATCACACTGACGTCGCGCTCTTCACCGGCGCGCCTCCCGAAGGGGTCCGTCTCAACGACCTGCGCAACACCATCTCGCTCGACCAGGAAGTCGCTTCGCACATCGGACATCACACACGCTTTGGCTCGCTCGTGCTGGGCGGCACGCTTTATTCATGGAATCGGCGCAGCGTGCGCGTGCCGGCGAACCATTGGCCCAGCAGCGTCTTCCGCCAGCTCTTCATTCAGGGCACGCCCGAGGAAATTGCTCGCGAGGTGCGCCGTCTGCGCGATGGCCGAAGCATCCTTGACGACCTGCGCGCGCAGGCCCGCGAAATGGAGCGAAGCCTCGGCGCCGCCGACCGCCAGCGCCTTGACCTATTCCTGACGTCGATTCGCGAAGCCGAGCAGCGCTTGCAGCAGGACGAAGCGTGGGTGCACCGTCCGAAGCCGCGCGTCAATGTGCCGATTCCCGTCAACGCCACGGGGTCGGGACAACTCATCGAGCGAAGCCGCCAGTGGTACGATCTTGTCCATCTCGCCCTGCAGACCGATTCGACGCGTGTCGTTTCCCTGTCGCTCGATTCCCAGGAACGCCCGACGATCGACGGCGTCACCATAGGCCATCACGATGCTTCGCACCACGGGCAGGACCCCGCGAAGATCGAGCAACTCGCCCTGATCGAAGAAGCCGAGTTGCGCGCCTTCCGCGATTTTCTCACCAGGCTCAAGGATTCGCGCGAAGGCAGCGAAACGCTCTTGGACCGCACGATGGTTCTGCACACCAGCAACCTGGGCAACGGCTCCGGCCATTCCTCAAGCAACCTGCCGATCCTCCTGGCGGGCGGCGGTCTGCGGCACGCGGGTCACGTCGCCTTCGATCGCCGCAACAATCGCCCCTTCGCCAACCTCTTCGTGCGCATGATTCAGCAAATGGGCATCGACATGAGATCGTTCGCCACGAGCACGGGCGTTATTTCTGAGGTGTAAGTTCGAATCTTCAGCGCGAAGGCAGGTCAGGCGGGAACGCCTGACCTGCCGGAGTGGTTGCACGACCCTTCGACGAACGCTTCGGCGACGCCGTTGCGTCACTTTCCTTTACGATGCAATCGATCGAATCGCTCGGCGGCGGCGGCGCTGATGAGGCCGTCGCCGTCGGAGTCGATTTGGCGGAAGAGTTCGTCGGCGCCGAGCCATTCTTTGCGCGACACATCGCCGTCGCGGTTCTTGTCCATCTTGCGGAACCAGAGCGGCCCGTTGGTCAACGTGCGCACTCGCTCGGTCTTGGCCGACCCGCCGTAGAGGCTGGCGAGAAGATTCGTATAGTCGTCCGTGTTGATCCCTGCCGGTCCGCGCCGCACAGTGAGCCGATAGCTGGAGGGAATGTCGGCTTCCGTGACGAAGCCCTTGCGATTGCGGTCGAGCCGGTCGAAAATCGCCGACCCGCCGCGCAGCTCGCGCACGCTCAGCCGGCCGTCGCGATTCGTGTCGAGCAGGTCGAACAGGCCTCGGCTCTCGTTGGTCAGCGCAAGCGAAACGCAACCCCTGGCGAGGCGAACTTTGGCGTCGCCGAGAAAATCGAGATAGGCGTCGAACTCTTGCTTGGACACTCGGCCGTCGCCGTCGGCGTCCATCGCCTTGAAGACGCCGGAAAACAATCCGCCCATTCCAAACTGGTTTCCACCGACTTCGGCGGCGTCGATGTAGCCGTCGTTGTCCTTGTCGAGCTGCGTGAATATCACGGAGTACTGCAAGCGTAGGAATGGGCCGTAGGTGTCCTTGGCGATCTCCTCTTCGCCGCGCAGCTCGAATCGCGTCTTGACGAGTTCGATCATGGCCAGGCCGTCGAACATGTTGGCATGTTTCTCCAAGTTGGCGGGCGTGCCGTTCGGCTTGAGCAACTCGACGCCGCGGTGCGCATCGCCTGGGTCAGCGAGGCGGACCATGATCTCCAG
>VFZW01000551.1 GCA_016871055.1 Acidobacteriota bacterium | reverse complement strand
GAGCCGCAGGAAAACCCGACCACCGTACGCGGCGATGTGTGGCTGCTCGGCGATCACCGAGTGATGTGCGGCGATGCGGTGCAGGGCGATGATATCGAGAGGCTGATGGCCGGCGGTGCGGATTGTCGGCTCGAAGAACCCGCGAATTTCAATGTCCTTACCGAAAATGTCGGCGATGGAATTGCGGTACTCCTGCTCGGTGAGCCGTCGCATGCTGACAACGCGCGCCGAGGCGGCGAAGGCGGCCAGGAGTGTCAGAAGCAGGACTTGCAGGCGAATCATGGATGGAATCCCACGCGTCAATATAATATCGGTTGCGACTGGGGGGGCGGCAATGCCGGGGCGTGTTTGGCTCGTTCTCAAACCTCCAGTCGGTAGAGACTCCGCTCGCCGCGCAGATACAGCGCCTTTCCTGAAACTGCCAGTGACGCGAACGTCCGTTCGCCGACCGAACTGCGGGCCAGTTCCTTGTAGGTCTTCCCCGGCGCGATCGCCGTGCACTCGCCCTCTTCGCTCAAGAAGTAAACACGTCCATCGGCCGCCAACGGCGACGCCGAATGATTGCCGCCGATCCGCTGCGTCCAGCGCACCTCGCCGGTTTTCGCGTCGAGGCACGTGCCGATCCCGTTGTCACTAACCATGTAGATCTCATCGCCCACAACCACTGGCGAAGGCGTCAGCGGAACCGCCCGCTTGTGACTCCACGCCACATGCGATTTGGTGACATTCCCTTTTCCGGTCGGCCGCACAGCAAACAACACCGGTTCGAAGAAGCCTGAACAGATATAGACCAAGCCGTGTGCGTACACCGCGCGCGGTACGTTTGAAAAACCGCTGCCGTACTCGATGTACCACAGCTCTTTTCCGGTCCTCGGATCGTAGGCGTAGGCGTGATGCGCGCCCGGGCTGACCACCTGCGCGCGCCCCTCGACATCGATCACCAGCGGTGTTGTGTACGCCTGATTGCCCTTGCCGCGCGGCGTCTTCCAGCGAACCTTTCCCGAGGCCGCGTCCAGCGCGACCACATACTGCGCGTCGAAGCCATCGCAGCTAATGATCAGCAGGTCCTCGAACAAAACGGGCGATCCGCCCGGCCCATGCTGCGGCTCATACTTCAACGTTTGTTTCCACAATACGTCGCCCTTGAGATTCACGCACGCCGTGCCGTAGAAGCCGAAATGCAGAAACACGCGTTCGCCGCTGACGATAGCAGTCGGCGAGGCAAAGCTGTTCTTTCCGTGAATGCCTGGGCCTTTGTCTGTGATGCGAATGACTTCTTTGTCGAGCGCGATTTTTCCCGTCGCCGAATCAACCGCGATCACGCGCAACGACGCCCCGCGTTCGGTCGCCGCCGTCAGCCAAATCCGGTCGCCCGCGATCGACGGACTGGACCACCCGGTGCCGGGAATCGCTGTCTTCCAGGCTACGTTTTTCGTCGCGCTCCAATCCAGAGGCAGGCCTTTTTCGGGAGAGAGACCCTGTCCAGACGGGCCGCGAAACTGCGGCCAGTCATTGGCGAACAATGGGGTTGACAGGAAAGCGAGTGCATCGCGACGGCGCATGCATTCATTGGATCATAGAAGGGGTTCGTGCAAATCTGGCACGGTGTGCCAGATTTGCACGCTTGGGTCCTCGGAGGAGTTAACCCAAAACCTGCGCGGCCGGGGGAGAGCGGATTCGAGGGCCAAAGTCTCGCATCTCCCCTGGACTCTGTCGAAAGACCAGCTCCCGCGATGAAGACATTTCCGGCCTGAGCGGGCCCGTACCGGAAAGGGCAAGGCAACCAAGAAATCTCTCTCTTCCACCGCAGTCCTGCCGGACCTACCGTTCGCGTTCGTCAATGCCTGGGCTTTTTCGGCTAATACTGGCGAAACGGCCGGACATCACACACGGGACCGCATTGCGATCCCGGTCAATGATCCGGTGAACCGCAGTTCGTGGGTCGGGGTACTCATGAAGGGCACATCCACGCCGATCGATCCGATCGCGCCCTTACGCTCGAGGGCACGGAGACTCCCGAACCCGCGACATTCGGGTCGATCGGAATCGCACTTGCCGCTTTCCGCCGCCGTAATCGACACGTGTCCGCGTAGGATAATGGCCCGTATGCTCGGCGAGCAGTTCCGCATACTTGGCCTCTTCTTCATGAATCCGAAGAAGGCGTCGTCGCTGATTCTCGATCAGGGCAGCGCCATCTTCGCCGCGATTGCGGCCATTGCGATCACGCTCGCCATCAGCATCCCGGCGAGTTCGTTGGAAAGGGTGGAGATACAACTGGTGCAGGCGCGGCTAGCAGAGATGCCACCCGCTGAAGCGCAGCATCTCTACGCCGCGGCGATGAAGCCGTTCGATCGCCGCTATTACGCCTCGGGGCTCAGCAGCCTGATCGCCATGGCCGCGTTTTTTGTTCCCGTGTCGATCATCCTGCTCGCTTCGCTCGCCCATCTCGGCGGCGCGATGACCGTCTTGTTCCGCGACTACATGCCCGCCCTGTGCGGGCTGCTGTTTGCCTGGACTGCCGCGCATGTTCCCGTCGCCGTCTTCTGGTGGATCGGCGCCGTGCCGCTATCGCCCGGAACGCCGATCGTGCTTTACTCGCAAGTGCTCGGACTCGGTCTGTTCACCGGCCTCGCGGCTGTCGTACTCTCCACCGTTACCGGCGCATCGCCCGGTGAGTCGGCAACCGCGTCTGTTGTCTCGGTCCCCATCGCCGGCGCTATCGCCTACTTCGTATCGGCCTCAAACCTGTCGTACCTGTTCTTCTCGCCGTGGATTCTCTACTTCCTCTATCAGCGCTTCGCTCGCGACATGGGCGCGCTCGGCGGAGGGCTGAGCGCGCGGCAGAATTTCAAACGGCAACTCGACGCAGCAACGCTCAATCCGCGGGACGCCGACGCGCGTTATCAACTCGGCCTGATCTACGTGCAGCGCCGCGACGTTACCAACGCCGAAGCTCGTTTCCGCGAGGCCATCGCGATCGATCCCAACGAAGCCGACTCGCTATTCCAACTTGGGCGCATCCTGCGAAAGAAGCCCGAGACCGCCAAGGAGGCGCTGCAACTTCTCGAACGCGCCGCGACCATCAACCCGAAATTGGCCAACTACGAAGTGTGGCGCGAACTCGGCGCGGCGTGTCTGGCAACGGGCGATGCCGCCGAAGCGCTGGCGCATTTGGAGCCGTACATCAAGGCGCGCGAGTACGATGCCGAAGGACTGGTGCTGCTTGGTCAGGCGCTGCGGAAGTGTAACCGGGAAGCCGAAGCGAAAGCGGCGTTCGAACGGGCGATTGAAGCGGCCCGCACTGCGCCGGACTTCCGCCGCGGCGAGGTGAAGCAGTGGGAGCGGCAGGCGCGGCAGGAGTTGCGCTAACACCTGGCGAACTGTTGCTGCTCGTTTTCAAGAAGAGTTCGGCCAGGCCGATTGACTTCAACGTGATCATCCCTGCAGATCCGAACGGCGAGTTCGCCCTCGATCGCCAAGCCGGCGAAGGCACCCGGGTCCAACACGGCGCCCGACGCGTAGACTTCAGTGGCGAACACATGCCCGAACACCGGGCGATCCA
>VFZW01000550.1 GCA_016871055.1 Acidobacteriota bacterium | reverse complement strand
GCCATGCATCGTGATGATCAATCACCAGATTCCGCTACCTCGATCCCTTCAGGCTCATCTTGTATGAGACAAGACTTGGTCTTGACAACCAGGACCACTTTATGGTTCCATGGGAAGATGGGCACTCTTTTTGCGCTCGATCGGGCTCGCATCGCGCAACGAGGAGCGCTAAGGTTTCGCCAACTTGGGCAGATTTTGGGGCGATCTATCGACCCACCAAAAGACCTTTGTCTCGACTTCTCTCGTGAGGATTGTTCCTATGAAGCAAAGTGCATTGTTATTCCTCGTGCTCGCCTATCCGACCTTGGCCCAATTTACCACCGCCAGCTTGGGCGGCATCATCAATGACTCCACAGGCGCTCCCGTACCGGATGCCAAAGTGACGGTCCGGAACCTCGAGACGGGCTTCGTGCAAGCCGCGGCAAGCAACAGCACCGGAGCCTACCAGCTCTCCCTGCTGCCGGTCGGCACCTACCGGCTCACCGTCGAAAAGCAGGGATTCGCGACCTACTCACAGGAGGGTCTGACACTTGCCGTCGGACAATTGGCGAATCAGAATGTGTCACTCAAAGTGGGCCAAGTGAATGAGCAGATCACCGTGACCAGCGAGGCCGAACTGATCCAAACGAGAAGCGCCACCGGCGGCCAGTTGGTGGATCGCAAGAACATCGAAGAGTTGCCGCTGCAAGGCCGCCGGCCAGAGCGATTGGTGTATCTCGCGGCTGGCACGGTGGACCTGGGACGCAACGCCTGCCGCATCTGCGGACACGGGGGCGTCTACCCGGGGCAGGAAACCGCCGGCGTAAACGGGGCCGGCATCGGGCAGGTGAATTTCCAACTCGATGGCACCAGCCACAACGACACTTATCTCAATGCAAGTCTGCCGTTTCCAAATCCGGACACGGTACAGGAATTCAATCTGCAGTCAAGTAACTTTACCGCCGAGTATGGCAATGCCGCCGGCGGCATTGTGAACATCGTAGCGCGGTCAGGAACGAATCAGGTTCATGGCACCGCATTTAACTTTCTGCGTAACGGTGCATTGAACTCGCGGCAGTTCTTCGCCCCGCAGCAAGACGCTCTGAAGAGGAACCAGTTCGGAGGAACATTAGGCGGTCCGATTGTGCGGAACCGATTGTTCTTCTTCGGCAGCTATCAGGGCACCGAAGTGCGAAACACCCCTGCCGGAAACATTCGCTTCGTACCGACGGTCGCCGAGCGCGCGGGCAACTTCTCGGCAACGCCCCGCCAATTGGTGGACCCTGTCAGCCGGGTGCCCGTGCCGGGTAACGTGATTCCGGCGAGCCGGATCAACCCGGTCTCCCGTTACTTTCTGGAGCGGATCCCCCTGCCCAACGGGCCGGGTGGTCAGTTGACGTTTCCCGGATTGCCATTGGAGGATACCGAACACCAGTTCATGGCAAAAGGAGACTACCAGACCGGGGCGCATCAGTTGAGTAGTCGGCTGTTCGTCACCGACTTCGGTCGGCTGGCCGGCATCCCTGGCGACGGCGGCAATCTGCTTGCGGCGCGGGGCGGCAATGAGGTCCGCGTAACGAATTTCTCGCTCAACCACGTATATGTGTTGCGTCCATCGTTGCTCCTGAACAGTACGTTTGGATTGAACCTCCAGCGGGGTGGCAGCCTTTCCGGTGCGCCGTTTGGATTTGCAGCTGCCGGTGCAAAGGTGGTGGGGCCGGAGAGTTCGACGCTCAAGGCGCCGCCCGCGCTGAACCTTTCCGTGACGGACGGGTTCAGTATCGGAACCAACCACCAAGGCATCTTCAACCGCGGCGACTTCACCATCCGCGAAGTGTTGAGTTGGAACAAGGGAAACCATGAGCTGCGGTTTGGCGACGAAGCAGTCCGGGTCCACAATCCGATCACCAACACGTTCCAGATGATGGGGAACTTTCAGTTCAACGGTCAGTTATCGGGCAATGGTTTGTCCGACTTTATGTTTGGCCGTGCGTCGGCGTTCACGCAGGGCGGTGGCGAATTCAAAGACCTTCTGGGCACGCGCTGGAGTTTCTTTGCGCAGGACAACTGGCGCGTCAGCCCCCGGCTGACTCTGAACCTCGGTGTGCGCTGGGACCCCTACCTGCCGTACTACGACCGGCAGGGCCGGGTCGTCTGTTTCCAGCCGAACTCAGGCCGGGTTTCGAAGCGCTTTCCGAATGCCCCGATGGGGCTCCTGTATGGCGGCGACAATGCAGACGCGGGCTGCCCGGTAGCAGGCTCCGAGCCAAACTGGGGCAATGTGAGTCCGCGGCTTGGCTTTGCCTATCGGTTAACGAACGATGGCAAGACGAGCGTGCGCGGTGGATTTGGTCTCTTTTACACCCCAATTCAATCGAGTAACATGAATCCGTATACCAACATTGCTCCCTTCGCAGGCACGTTCACGTTGAACGATGTGGCTTTTGAAGATCCTTTCGGGAGTAAAGGAATGGCCAATCCGTTTCCGGCCAACTTCGGGCCAACTATTCCGGGTCCGGATTTCGTGTTTTCCCCGAATAACGCCATCCGGGCATACTTTGCGCCGGACTACCGGATTCCGCAACTCGCGTCGTGGAGCCTCCGTTTCGAGCGGCAACTGCGGGGAGATTGGGTGGCAAGCTTGGCCTACATCGGAAACAAGGGTACTTTCCTCCAGTACACGATTGAGCAGAATCCCGCCCTGTTCGGGCCCGGCGCGACCGTCGCCAACACGCAGCAACGGCGCGTTTATCCGAACTTCGGCAACGTGCGGAGAACCGATTCCGGCGGCAACAGCAATTTTCATTCTATGCAGTTGAACCTGGAGAAGCGGTTCGCAAAGGGATTGTCCATGCTCACGAACTACACCTGGTCGCGGACGATTGACGATGCTCAAGCGGGTAGCCTAGTTGTCAATCCATTCAACCGGCGGCAGAACCGCGGCTTGGCCGGCGAAGATGTCGAACACAACTTCAAGCTCTCGAGCATCTATGAATTGCCGCGGGTGCAGAGCGGCGGGGTAGCGGGCAAGTTGGCCAACGGCTGGCAAGTAAGTGGGATTGTGATCGCGCAGAGCGGCTTCCCGTTCTCTGTAACTAGCGGCCGGGATAACTCGTTTAGCGGCATTGGCTCCGACTTTGCCGACTTCCTCGGTGGCACGGCGAAGCTGCCGGGGAACCGGAGCCGCGGCGACCAGGTGTTGCAGTGGTTTGATACGTCCCGCTTCACGGCGAACGCTATCGGCACCTACGGGAACTCGGGGCGGAATATCATTCGCGGCCCAGGGTTCCTGCAAGCTGATGCCAGCATCCTGAAAAACACATCCATCACCGAGCGTGTGCAGTTGCAGTTTCGCGGCGAGGTGTTCAATGTTCTGAACCGGCCGAACTTCCGGCTTCCCAACTCGACCGCGACTTCGGCGCAGGTGGGCAGGATCACTGCCGTAGTCGATGACAATCAGCGGATCATTCAACTGGGATTGAAGTTGCTTTTCTGAACAACCACCGCCTGAAGGCGGTGGGGTCGATGGGCGACTGAAAGTCGCAGGACGCGGCTGAAGCCGCTCCAGATTCCGGCTTTCGCTGCCCC
>VFZW01000549.1 GCA_016871055.1 Acidobacteriota bacterium | reverse complement strand
GTTCGATGTGGCCAACATGGGTGTCACGGTTTGAAACATTTCGTCTTTGACGTAAGCGGATTCGTCAATGATGATCAGCGACGGCGCGGAGTAGCAGCGCACCTTTTCCGGGTTTTGCAGCACCGGGATAATTCGGGCGCCGTTCGGTAGCGTGAAACCTTCGCCGTCGGGTTCAGCTTTGAGACCGAGTTGTGCGGCGAACTCCTTGCATTTGCGGGCGAGTTCCTTCGACTGGCGCTTGCAGGCGCTGGCGAAGATGATGAAGGCGTTCTTGGTTGTCAGCGCGTGGTGAAGCGCTTTGGCCGCGGCTATCGTCGACTTACCCCATTGGCGCGTGCAGAGTAACAAGACGCGGTCTTCGGTGGCGTCGAGGGCTTCGGCTTGTAACTGGTCGGGAGTAAGTTGTAGGTTGGCAGCTATCCATTCCGAGGCCGTTCCGTTGTAGGTCAGGGTTGTCGGTTGGGGAAGGTGCGCTCCCTCGCGGTCGCGCCTCTGTTGGGCCGGTTGGCCGGCGTTTAGACACACGTCTCCTCTGTGACTTGGTGAGACTTCAGCCGCCGACGTAAATTTGGGTCTATTTTTGCCGAGAAGGCTCATTTTCGACGTGGCACACTGCCCTCCTGGGGCTTGTTGGACACGCTCTGCACAGGTTTTTGTCCGGCGGCGGCTCGGCGAATTTCAGGGCTTTGGCGAGTCTTCCAACGCGAACGCGATCAGGCTGTCGTCGGTAACCGGATTGTTGAAGAAGCCGCCGCCGGTCGCGACGATGACGACGAACTGGCGGCCGTCGCGGGCTTCGTAGGTGATCGGCGTGGCTTCGGCGGCGCCGGCGAGTTTTACATCCCAAAGCTCGTTGCCGTTGCGGGCGTCGAAGGCGCGGAAGCGGGCGTCGTCGGTGGCGCCGACGAAGACGAGTCCGCCGGCGGTGGCAATCGTACCACCGTTGCCAGGACGGCCGGTCTTGTGTTTGCCTTCAGGCAAACTGTAGGTGATTCCGAGCGGTACCCTCCAAGCGATATCGCCGGTGTTCACATTCACCGCGACCAACTGCCCCCACGGTGGCTGCTGGCAGGGAAGCTGCTGCACTCCCATGCTGCGCACGCTGAATCGCCCGCCGCCGGGAAAGCCTTCGTACGGGCCGCCGGGGTCGACGCGGTTGCCTTGTCCGGCGCCTTGCGCGGGGCCTTGGGATTTGTCGTGATCTTGCAGGCCCGACACCTGGCCAAGTTCGTTGACGTTTGCGAACAGGTAGCCCAACTGCGGACTGAACGAGATACCGCCCCAATTGACTCCGCCGTGGTTGCCGGGAAATTGCACGCGCAGCCGGTTGTAGGCAGGCGGCAGAAACGGTCCGCCGACCTGCACGCCTTGCAGCAGTTTCCTGCAGGCGCGTTCGATTTCGGGCGTCACCGTGGCAACCTCCTCCATGCGAAACGTGGTCCGCGACAAGGGCGGGGGCTTTAGCGGAAACGGCTGAGTCTTCGAGGTGCGTTCGAGCGGCACTTCACTTTGCGGGACAGGCCGCTCTTCCACGCCGTAGATCGGCTTTCCGGTCACACGGTCGAGGAGAAACAGGAGTCCGGTTTTGGTGATCGCCGCGACGGCCGGGATTGTTTTGCCGCCCTGCTTCACGTCGAACAGCGCTGGCGCGGCGGTCATGTCGGCGTCCCAGATGTCGTGGTGGACGGCTTGAAAGTGCCACAGGTATTTGCCAGTGTTGGCGTCGGCGGCAACGATGCTGGAGCCGAACAGATTGTCGCCGGCGCGATCGCCGCCGTACTGATCGACCGACGGCGCGCCGAAGGGCATGTAGACGATGCCGCGTTTTTCGTCGATCGTGCAGAAGGTCCAGACGTTGACGCCGGAGCGGTTTTTCCAGCTCTCGCCGGCCCAGGTTTCGCTGAACTTTTCGCCGCCGCGCGGAATGGAGTTGAATGTCCAGACCAGCTTGCCGGTGTGCATATCCCAGGCGCGCACATCGCCGGCGGGGCCGAGAGGCGGGTTCTCCTGGGTGGTGCCGCCGGTGATGACGAGGTGCTTGTAGACGATGGGCGGCGAGGTCAGCGCGTTGCGTCCGGGCAGGCCGCGCATGATGGCTTCCGTGTTGAGATTTACGACGCCGTTGTCGCCGAAGGCCGTATTCGGCTTGCCGGTCTTGGCGTCGAGCGAGTAGAGCTTGCCGTCGCTCGAACCGAAGACGACCTGTGCGGGTGTCCGCCGATCGCCGGGCCAAAATTCAAGACCGCGCGTTGAGGGCACGCCCGAAGGCAGTTGGAAGGACCACAACTCGCGGCCGTTCGCGGGATCGAGACCGGCTACGCGCGAGTAGGGCGTCGTGATGTACATGATTCCGCCAATCACGAGCGGCGTCACTTCGCTGGGCCGATACCCGGCGCCGAACTGCACGCGGGCGCGCGGTTGCTCGGGCTCGTCGCCCGCGGGGGCGTTGGCGGAATTCGGGCGGCGAGGCGGCTGCGCGCCCGCGCCTGTGTGCCCTTCGGGCCGCATGTGGTAGACCCAGGCGACTTTGAGCTTGCCAACGTTTTCGGGTGTGATCTGCTTGAGCGGAGAGAAACGCATCGCGCCGGGATCGTGCCCGTAGGTGCGCCATTCCTTCGCTGCATCGATGGCCTTCGCGGGCGGCGGCGGATTGGTTGCCGGATTTGCCGTGCGGGCGGCGGTGGTCGAAATTCGCGCCGTGGCGGCAATACCGGTGTCGGGCTTAGAAGCCGCGCCCACGGTGGCGGCGGTCTCGGCTCCCGAGGCGCCGAAGTGCTTCGCCAAATAGAGCAAAATGGCGTTCAATTCTTCTTCGCTGCCTTGCACGCCGAGATTCACCATTTTGGTGATGGTTTCGGTCCAGCCCTGACGGCCCTGGCGGAGAGAGACGGTCTGGTCCATCGAATGACAGCGGCCGCAGTGTTTGAGGGTTTCGGAGCGGCCGGGGCCTTCGGGTAGCTCGGCGGCGTGCGCGACCGCGAGCACGAGAAAAAATGTTCGGAGCATATTGCTGCTAGGAGTTACGGTATCAGACGCGGGCGAAGTTACCCGGCGATGTCCTCTAATCGGCTCTGGTGCAAAATCTTGGTTGACACTTGTTTGATATCGTTTCGGTCCGCGGGTCTCGATCGAACCCAACTCCGATCACGCAGCCAACGCGGCTCGCCAGATCTCCGGCATCGTCGCCGCTGCCCCGCCTAGTTTGCCAAATTTAAATTGCCCTTTCTTGATCTTCTCCGCCAGTTCGATACCGCTAATTACAATGGTCGCCGACTCAAAACTCTTGAGCCCCAGCATCGGCCGCAATCGCTGCTTGATCCTTCGATGATCCTGCTCGATCAAGTTGTTCAAGTACTTGCTGCTGCGGACTACCAGTTCCTCCAGCAACTCGCCGGTTTCCTTCAGATCAGCTACCGCCCGATGGGAGGCCGCGTACGCGTCCAGAGTTATCTTGGCCGGTACCCCGTTGCCCCTTCATTGCTTTGCGTAGAAATGCCTTGGCCGCGTTCACATCCCGCCGCCGGCTCAAATAGAAGTCCACCGTCTCGCCCGCTTTGTCGACCGCCCGGTAAAGGTAC
>VFZW01000548.1 GCA_016871055.1 Acidobacteriota bacterium | reverse complement strand
GTCGAGCAGTTCGTGGATCGCGCTCCGGCCGTGATAACCGGTGCCGCCACACTCGAAACAACCCGCGCCTTCAAAGAGAGGGACGTCGCGCCACTCCTCCGGTTTCAAGCCGCTTTGGATGAGCTCTTCGTCCGTTGCGATGTGCGGGCGTTTACAGTGTTCACAGATGACGCGAACCAGCCGCTGCGCCAAAATGCAGTTCATCGCGGCGACGAAGTTGTACGGCTCCACGCCCATGTTCAGGAACCGGCCCATGACGTCGAGCACGTTGTTGGCGTGCACCGTGGTGAACACCAGGTGGCCGGTCAGCGCGGCGTTGATGGCGATCTGCGCGGTCTCCTGATCGCGGATTTCGCCGACCAGAATTTTGTCGGGATCGTGGCGCAGAATCGATCGCAAACCGCGAGCGAAGGTGAGGCCCTTCTTCTCGTTCACCGGAATCTGCGTCGTGCCCTTGAGCTGGTATTCGACGGGGTCTTCGATGGTGACGATCTTGTCTTCGTCGTTCTTGATCTCGCTCAGCGCGGCGTAGAGCGTTGTCGTTTTGCCGGAGCCGGTCGGCCCGGTTACGAGCACCATTCCGTACGGCTCCTTGATGTAGCGCCGGAACTTGGTGACATCGCGATCGGAGAACCCGACAACATCGAGCGTCAGCCGGGAGAATTTTTCCGACATCGACTCTTTGTCGAGCGCGCGAAGTACCGAGTCCTCGCCATGCACGGTCGGCATGATGGAGACGCGGAAATCGATGAGACGCCCTTTGTAACGCACGCGGAAGCGGCCGTCCTGCGGCACGCGGCGTTCGGCGATGTCGAGCTCGCTCATGACCTTGATGCGCGAGATGATCTTCGAGTGCCACTCCTTGGCGATCGGCGGCATGGCGTAGTGCAGGACGCCGTCGATGCGGTACTTGATGACCACTTCGGCGTCGCGGGTTTCGATGTGAATGTCGGACGCGCGGCGTTCGAGCGCGTTGAAGATGGTGGTGTCGACCAGCTTGATGACCGGCGCGATGTCGTCTTCGCCGGCCGAGATGCGGTCGATCGAAAGCGTTTCGTCGGGATTCTCGTCGTCGCCGCCAACGACGTCGAGCGCGAAGCCTTCGGTGACTTCGTCAAGCACGCGCTGCGACTGCTCGGTCTTCTTGAGCAGCTCGGTGATCTGATGCAACGCGGCGACTTTGACGCGCAGTCGCTTCTTCATCATCACCGACAGTTCGTCGATGAGGTTCAAATTGCGCGGATCGGCGACGGCGATTTCGAGCGTCTCGGCGCCGGTCGCGGACTTTTCCAGCGTGACCGGCACGAAGTGAAACCGGAACATCATGTCGACCGGAACGAGACGCAGCAGGTCGAGATCGACCTTGTCTTCTTTCAGGTCGATGTACTGCGCCCGATAGCGCGCCGCCAGCGCCTTTGCATTGGCGATCTCGGTTTGCGGATCGATCAGATTCGCACGATCGCTTGCCATCTTAACGTACCCCTCCCGCGGCTTCCGACAAAGAGAAAATCGGCAGATAGAGCGCCACGAGCACAAACGCCACGAAGGTGCCCATGAAGATCATGATGCCCGGTTCGATCAGCGTCAGCGCGGCGGCAAGCTTAGTTTGCACGTCGTCTTCGTAGAACTCGGCCACGCTGCCCAACATGGCGGGGAGCGCGCCGGTCGATTCGCCGACTTCGATCATGTCGATCGACAGCGGCGGAAACATTTTCGTCTCTTGCAGCGACTCCGACAACGTGCGGCCTTCGCGAACCGACTGCCGGACCTTTACCAGCGCCTTCTTCAGCAGCCGCGTGCCGACCGAGTCACCGGCGGTTTCAAGCGCCTGCACCAGCGGAATGCCGCCGAGCAGAAGCGTCGAGAGCACGCGCGAAAACTGCGCGACCTGATACTTGATCCAGATTTCGCCCAGCAGCGGCAGGCGCATCGTGATGCGGTCGATGGTCTCCTGCGCGGTGGCGGTCTTCATCCAGAAGTAGAAGCCGGTTCCGCCGGCGGCGAGAGCGGCGAGAATCCAGAGAATGTAGTCGCTTGAGGTGGTGCCGAGCGAGATCAGCATGACGGTGATCGTCGGCAGCTTGGCGTCCATCGTCTTGTACAGTTCGGCGAACTGCGGCACGACGTAGCTGATCAGAAAGGCCACGAGTCCGAGCACGAGGACGATCAGCAGGCACGGGTACATCAACGAGACCAGCAGCTTCTTCTTTACGGCCAGCGTCATCTTCTGGTAGGCGATGAAGCGGTCGAGCACGTCGATCAGCGAGCCCGATTTTTCACCGGCGAGCACGGAGGTCACATAGACCGGCGGGAACACACCCTGCTTGGAGAAGGCGTCGCTCAACGAGGTTCCGATCTTGACTTCGTCGCGCACGGCGGTGACGAACGGACTGAGCTTGGGATCGGTGAGACGGGTGGCCAGCAGGTCGAGCGACTTGAGGATCGGCAGGCCTGCGCGAATGAGCGTGACGAACTGCGAGTTGAAGATCAGGAACTTTTCGAGGTTGATCTTACGCGGCTTGGCCGAACCGGTGGTCAGCGCATCGAACTTGCCCTTCGGTTTGATCGAATAGACGAGAAAACCCTGCTGCGAGAAGCGTTCGCGGATCTCGCCTTCCGAGCCGCCTTCGACGGCTTCGGTCTTGATCTGTCCGCGCGCGTCGGCGTATTTGAGGAGGTACTCGCTCATGGCGTGACGACCTCGACGCCGGGCGGCGGTGTGAATGTGTAGAGCGCGGCTTCCTTCTGCGCCGGGTTGCGGAGTTCGTTGCGGAAGTGGAAATCCATGGTCGAGGCGTCCTGACCGGTCACGCGCAGCGTTTCGATGCGGGCGTCGGCGGTGACTTGAAACGTCACTTCGCGATAGGGGGCCTTCGTCACGTTGCGGGGTTCGGCGGTGATCTTGGCCAGGGCGCCGTCGTGCGAGACGGTGAACTTGCCGAAGTCGCGGCCGAAATCGAGCTTGCCGATCAGGAACGCCAAAGGCGCCTGCATGTCGGTGGCTTCCTTGAGCTTCATTTTCTCGGCGCGGTTGGCGAGCGGGTTGAAGTACCAGTAATCGGCGCCGTCGGAGACGAACAGCTTGCCGGCGGGTTTGGCGTATTCCCAACGCATGCGGCCGGGCTTGCGAAGGAACAGACGGCCGCTTTCGGCACGGCGCGACTTGTTGGGGGCGGTGTAGGTTTGTTCGAAGTCGAGTTCCAGGGTCCGGACGGAGTTGTACCGGGCCTCGATGGCCTTGAGCGACTTGGCCAAGTCGAAGTCGGCGGCGGCGGTAAACGCCGAAGCCAGGAGGCACACGATGCCCGCAGGTATCCTCACACTAGAGATGACGCTGGAGAGGGCCGGAACGTGGAGGTCGAAATCGGAATCGGTCTTCGCGGCTTGGGGAGTCGCGGCGGCGCCGGTCTGCGTATCCCTTCGGCGGCGGTGGTGTGTTAACCTACCTCTGATCCGCTCACACCGATTCGATGCCATATCTGAACAACCACCGCCTGAAGGCGGTGGGGTCGATGGGCGACTGAAAGTCGCAGGACGCGGCTGAAGCCGCTCCAGATTCCGGCTTTCGCTGCCCCGTTGTCAGT
>VFZW01000547.1 GCA_016871055.1 Acidobacteriota bacterium | reverse complement strand
CAGACGCTTGACCGCCGCGAGCTTGAACTCGCGGTTGAACTTTCTTCGTGACACGGACATGACTCAAATTCTCCTTTGGGAATTTTTGTGTGTCTAGACTCGTGTCTCAGATTTGGGGACAACTCCATCTATTCTCTTTCGTTCTTTTTGCAAGCCATCTTTCAGCCGCTACCATCGTTAGTGTCACCGCCTCTGGAGGAGGCGCGTCCGTATCCCAGCCAGGCCAATCGAGCTTTAGCCTGTCCAATACCTGGACGAATGTATCGATGGCCCTCGACTTGGGCAACGTATCCTCTTCGAGTGCTCGCGTATTCCTGACCAATCAAGGCGGAGCCGGCACCGTCGCCGGACTGATTCCCGCTGGCAACGAGTACGTCGCGTCGACGCTGCTCGCCGCGCCAGTGAGTGGCATGAACACAGCGTTCTCTGGTCTGACACTCGGGCCCGGAAACTACTTCCTTACATTCCAAAATCTTTCGGGCATCGTCGGTTGGTGTGGATTCGGCGGTCCGGCGACCGTCATAACCGGAACCGGCGCCACCTACCTTAGCGGTGCAGTGCTGAACGCCGACTCATTCGCTCCGGCCGGGACTGTAAACTCTTCCCGAACGAACAACTTCACGGTGACTGGCGACCTGCAGTCTCCCGAAGTCCCCGAGCCTTCCACCTTCGCGCTTACGCTCGGCGCCGCCGCCCTGCTGTACTTCAAACGCCGCCGCTAAACCGATCCAGGGGCCGGCCCGCCGGCCCCTAAACCGTTGATTCCACACAAAACCGCCCTCCCGTTCAACCCTCCCAATCCCCGTTCAGCCCCAGAAATCCCCGTTCGACTCTCTTCACTTGGTTCTAAGGTGGACTACCCCTAAACTGGTACCTCTGCCCCTCGTGTGTTCACGGAGGCAGTTCAATCCACCTAACGGATCCCATCCAAAACCATGCACAAGCCGATCAAGTACGCAGAAAAAGCCGTCACGGTCACCGCGGAAATCGCCTGGCAGGTGTTCGAGAAGCTGAATCGCATCAGCCCGAACCCTTCGTTTACCCCGAAATGGTCCGATAAGCCTCTCCTGAAGAGCTACGAGAAAGAAAAGCCGAAGCTCGGCTGGCCGCGCCAGACCGACTCGCTCTGCCCCAAGTGCATCCCCGAGTTGCGCAACAAGGTCGTCAACGGCGACGTGCCGGTCGAAGTGCTGCTCAACGAACAGCGCGGCGAAATCAAGGCTCAAATCGTCGAACGAGACGGCAAGATCATCATGGAGAAGGAGTGCCCGATCCACGGCAAGTTCGAAGACTTGATGTCGATCGACCCGGCCTTCTCGCAGCACCTCGAAGACGTATTCCCCGGCCGCGACATCCGCGCCCACAACGATTCCAAGCTCCACAACCACGGTTCCTCGACGATTACGCACGGCCGTGGTTCGGTCCTCACAATCGACCTCACGAACCGCTGCAACATGATGTGCGATCCCTGCTTCATGGACGCCAACCAAGTCGGTTTCGTTCACGAATTGACCTGGGAAGACATCAAGACGATGCTCGACAACGCCATGAGCATCAAGCCGCGCCGCCAGATGTCGGTGCAGTTCTCCGGCGGCGAGCCGACGTTGTCGCCCTACTTCCTCGACGCGGTCCGCTATTCGCGCAAGGTCGGCTACAACTCGGTGCAGGCCGCGACCAACGGTATCGAATTCGCCAAGAGCCCCGAGTTCTGTAAGCAAGCCGCCGAAGCCGGTCTGCGCTACGCGTACTTGCAGTTTGACGGCATCGGCAACGAGGCCAACAGCCACCGCCGTGTCGGCAACCTGTTCGACGTGAAGCTCAAGGCGATCACGAACCTGCACAACGCGGGCGTCGATATCGTGCCGGTTATCACGATCGTCAACGGCATCAACAATGAGCAGGTCGGCGCGGTTGTCCGCTTCGCCCTCGACAATCCGAAGATCATCTCGTTCCTCTCGTTCCAGCCTGTGTCGTTCACGGGCCGCGACGAAGAGGTGACCCCCGAGCGCCGCGCCGCGCAGCGCTACACGCTGTCGCATCTGGCGCACGATGTGAAGAATCAGGTCGGCCTCGGCGTTCCGACGCGCGACTGGTTCCCGATCTCGTTCATGTCGACGTTCTCCGACTGGGCCGATCTGGTTCACGGACCGGAGCACGAGTGGGGCCAGCTTTCCTGCGGCTGCCACCCGAACTGCGGTATCGGCATGGCTCTGATGATCGATAAGGAAACCAAGGAAACCCGCCCGGTGACCGCGTTCCTAAACGCCGATCAGCTCGCCAAGGACATCGCCAAGGTCAACGACGCCGCTCGCGGCAAGAAACTGTCGATCCTCGGCGTAGCGCTCGCGCTGCTCCGCAACTACAAGCCCTTCGAAGCGCCGTCGAATTTCCGCCTGGTCGATCTTCTGCAGAAGTTCGATAAGTGCTTCGGCGCCACCGGCCGCAGCTACGGCAAGGTGACCGGCGACCGTACGATGAAAGACATCGAACAACGCCGCGCCGACCGCTGGAACTTCCTGTTCATCGCCGGCATGTGGTTCCAGGATCTGTTCAACTACGACTTCCGCCGCACCGAACAGTGCATCATCCCCTACGCCACGCAGCAAGGCGAAATCAGCTTCTGCGCGTACAACACCGGTGTGGGCTGGCGCAACATCATCGAGAAGATGCACATGACCGCCTCGCTCGCCAAGTGGTACGACGAGCACGGCCGTCACGAGATCTTCGCCGGCGGCAAGAACGTCAACATGGCCGACAACAGCCACAAGCTGAAGCTGAACCAGGAAGACGTCGACCGCGAACGTCAGCACGATCTCGACGAACTGGGCATCTCCAAGAACGCCCGCGAAGAGAAGCTGAAGGCGCGCGATGAAAAGATGAAGGACGCGGCAAAGAACGCGCAGATGGCGAAGTTGTACCGCCAGCACGTGCTGAAAGAGCCGCAGCCCGAAGGCGGTTTCGTCCCGCTCGGTTCGGTGGGCGGCATCGCCCCGGCCAAGCCCGCCGCCGACAAGAAGAACGAAGAAGTCGGCTCGTTCGGCGACTAACGCATCCAGACAAGTAGTAAACAACCAGAGAGCCACCGACCGCACGGTGGCTTTTCTGTTGGGGAAGGCCTGTGCGCTTCATGGCAGCCTCCTTGTGCCGGAGGCGAAGTAATTGCGGCGGCGTTGGCGGGTAATCGCAACGGCGGCCTGCCAGGTGGCGCGGACGGCCCATTCCGACGGTTTTTCGGCGTTTAAAGACACTTCGGGCGTATGGGTTGCCGGGACTTGGAAATTCGACCGTTGCACGGGCCGGTCGAGGGTCGCATATCCCATGATTTCTTACAGCCGGAGGGTTGGATCGACGTCGATGGCGGGGGATTGCGGGACGGCCGGCAAATCCCAGCGGTTCGCAGGGTTGTTTCGACTGCCTATTTCCAGTATTTGATCCTTCATTTCGACGTATTCCTGGGACTCTTCCTGCGACACGGTAAAAGCTCGTAAGTCCTTGAGTTGCTTGAGGACACGGGCGGCGTTGTAGGTGCAGCGGGCGGCCTGTTTCTCCAAAGTCTGGACGTGTTGGGTCTCGGTAGCGGTTCGAAGGAAAGCC
>VFZW01000546.1 GCA_016871055.1 Acidobacteriota bacterium | reverse complement strand
TGGCCCGCCTCGCGCAAGCAACGGCGGGCCATTCTTACTTTTCCGGAGATCATATGGGTTACTTTGATTTGAGCGGACAGACCGCTATCGTCACCGGCGCGGCCTCGGGCATCGGCCTGGCCATTGCTAAGCGCCTCGCCAACGCCGGTGCGACAGTCGCCGTCGCCGACATGAATATCGACGCCGCCAACGCCGCCGCCGCGCAGATTCCCAACGCCTTCGCCGTGCAGGTCGATGTCGCCGACTACGCCTCCGTCGAAGCCACTTGGGCTGCCGTCCTGGCGCGCACCGGCCGGATTCACATCCTTGTGAACAACGCGGGTGTCGCCGGCAAAGCCGCTCCGCTTTGGGAGCAGGACTACTCGGATTGGACCAAGTGCATCCGTGTCAATATGGACGGCGTTTGGAACGGCTGCAAGGCCGTTGTCGGCCACATGCGCGAGCACAAGTACGGCCGCATCGTGTCCATCGCATCGGTGGCCGGCAAGGACGGCAACCCCAACATGACGGCTTATTCCTCCACCAAGGCCGCCGTCATCGGCTTCACCAAATCGTTCGGTAAGGAAGTCGCCACCGACGGCATTTGCGTCAACGCCGTCGCGCCCGCCGTCGTCCGCACGCCGATCCTCGATCAACTCACGCCCGAACAGGTGAAGTACATGACCGACAAGATCCCGATGCGCCGCACCGGCGAGCCGGAAGAGATCGCCGCCGTCGTACACTTCCTCTCCAGCCCCGACTGCAGCTTCGTCACCGCGCAAACCTACGACGCCTCCGGCGGCCGCAGCACCTACTAACTAACGCCATACCTACGAACATGGACACCCTGACACCGGATCAATACGCCGAGGCGTCGATCACCGAACTGCTCGATGCCGCCTCGCGCGGCCGCGTTGGCGTCGACCAGACGCTGCTGCGCTCCATCCTCTCGCGTGGCGAGGGCACGGCCGAAGAGATCGCCGAGTTCTTTCTCAACGTGGAAGAAAACTGGCGCGTCGATCTCTCCGCGGACATCTTCCACATGCTCCGCGCACTGCGCTCGCCCTCGGCGATTCCGGTATATGCGGAGTTGCTTGGCGATGAAGTGGAGGAGGACCCTACGCCCATCTACGACGCTCTCGCCGAACTCGGCGCCGCGGCCATCGAGCCGTTGCTCAAGCAACACGCCGAGGCCGGGCCCGAGTCGCAGAGCCAGATCGAATTCCTGCTCGCCGGCCTGCGCGTCGTCGACGACCGCATCGGCGAACTGTTGAAGCTGCGGTTGGAATCGGACCCCGCCGAAGCCGCCATCAACATGAGCCTCTATGGCGACAAGGCGATGCGTCCCGTGCTTGAAGCCAAACTCGCCGGTGAGTTGAGCGACCACGAAAGACATGAAGTGCAGTTCGCCATCGATCAACTCAGCGCCGAGACGATCCTCGACGAGCCCGAGCCGTTCGACATCATGTCGCTCTATCCGGAAACGGCGCCGCCCGTGTTCGACGTGCTCGAACCGGATGAGATGATCGCGTTCCTCGATCACAACGACGCCGGCATTCGCCGCATGGCCGCCGAGAGCCTCGCCAACGAAGAGTTGGATGGGGATGAGCTCAAGCGCCTCTTGCAGACCGCTGAGGAAGACAGCGACGTCGCCGTGCGTTCGCAGGCGTGGCAGGCGATGGCCACCGGTCTCGACGAGGACGATATCGTTCGCCGCATACAGGCGCGCTGCTTTGATACCGAAGCGCCCGCGCTAGAACGGGCCGGCGCCGCCTACGCGCTCGCTGAAACTACGATGAGCGACGAGCTCGCGGAGCTGTTGCGCGAGTTCTACGAGCAGCCCGAAACCCGCGCGCTGGCGATGAAGGCGATGTGGCACAGCTTCGACCAGCAGTTCGCCGAAGTCTTTCCGAAGCACCTGGAAGATCTCGACGAGGACATCCTGCGCAACGCCATTTGGGGCTGCGGATACCTCGGCATTGGACACGTCGCCGGGCAGTTGGAGAAGTTGTTCGAGAACGAATACGTGCGTGAACACGCGCTGTTCGCCTACGCCCTCTCGGCGCCCGTCGAACTCACGCGTGGACGTGCCAAAGGCTTCTTCAAGCGCATCTTTGATTTAGCCGACGGACTCAGCGAGTCGGAGACTTCGGTCGTCGAAGCAGGAATCGACCAGCGTCTCGGGCTGTTGGGCCAGGAGCCGGTGTTCGCGAAGTCGGGACGGAAGCACTAGCGCCCGTCACAACTAGCGAGGGATCTACCTGGGGTTGCACTTACGGATACGGCTGACGCTTACCATCCGTCGGCCCTCCGCTTCTGTCAACCCTCGGGAAATTTCAGATATTTTTGGCTAGGCATACGGTATGCTTCGTAGATTGGCGCTGAAGCCGTCGCCTGGAAGGCGAGGGTTTTGACCCTCCCAGTCTGAGACAATAAACTGCCGCCCATGTCGTCGGGCAAGACTGTTACCAATCCCTCCGGTCCGGACCGCATCCTCCCGAAAGATTTGGTGCCGGTCGAGACCTATTCGCACTCGCCCGCCACGTACGCCGCAGCCATTCGTCGTACATCCGCACTTGAGTGCGACAGCCAGGAGGTCAGCACTTCGCAGCCACCACCATGCGCATGACTTAGAACGCCATGCAAACGAACTGACCTGTGCGTTTTTATATCTTGCCGAACCATACCTAAGAGCCGCGCGCCACGATCATATGCTTCAGTGAGCTGACTCTGTTCCTCCTTCGAATACGAGAACCTGCGAGCTAGTAGTTCTCTACAATCGAACGGCCCGCCAAGCTGCTCGTGAAGAATTATGCAGCTGGTTAAACCTTCCCAACTCCCGCCATGATTAACGTTCACCTTTAAGCGGCGCACGACATTGGATACACTTGTGACTTCGATTGCCGCCGAGACGTTTCCCAATATGCGATCATAAGAAAGTTGCGTCCAGTCTGACCCATGAAGCAAGTACGTTGAGATCGCGTATGCCAGGGGCTCGTTTGGCTGCGAAGCCCTATACCGCTGAGGGTCCATCAAAATATAGCTTCGATCGTCTCCTATCATCGGGCCGAACAAGTTATCTCCAAGATCTCGAAGAAGAAACACCCCGTAAGTACCGACTCGTCCAATCGGACTTCGCCCTGCATCGGCTTGCTTGCTGTGACGAGATTGCGGCCACACTATGAGCGCCTCGGATCTGCTTTCAGTCTGAGTTCCTCGCAGCACGTCGCGCACCCGGATTGTGGCAAGTTGCCAGCCCTCCGGGCATACTGTGATCGTCAAAAGACTGCGACCGGCTACCTCCCGTCCGGTGCAACTGCTGCGGGATAAGACTTCTCCGAACCAAATCTTGTCGGAACGGTCAAGTGCCTCGCCGTACGTCCTAAGTGAAGCGCTATTGACCTCGCGCCTGGCATCGGGCCTGGGTTTTAGAACACAGGAACTAAACAGAGTCGATACGACCACGACAGCCAATATCCTGAAATACGGAACATCACAGCTGACTGACTTCATTAATGATATTCTGAGGGCACTGTGGTAGCGAATTGAACGCTGGCACACCGGGATTATTGTACTGTACATTGATAAATTCTAGAATCGAAGATTCTAAATCAGAGTACTGC
>VFZW01000545.1 GCA_016871055.1 Acidobacteriota bacterium | reverse complement strand
GGAGTCTCCGGAGCACTCGCCGGCTCAAGTTCAGAAGTTTCGCACAGACCTGCATCCACTGGGTGGCCTTGGGGTGAGGCTGATCGAATTTTCGGACCATACGGGATAGTTCGCCAAGGGCATTCCCCAAAAGCAAAACCCCCAAGTCAACCCTGTGGGAGGGGACTTGGGGGCTTCAAAAACTTTGGCTCCCCGGGTAGGATTCGAACCTACAACCCTTCGGTTAACAGCCGAATGCTCTACCGTTGAGCTACCGAGGAGCGACGTGCGTACGAACACCATTATTCCAAACGCCGGCCGTATTCGTCAACTTTCGCTCAACGGTTTCGCAACCAATCGGCCAACCGGGCCGGCCAGCTCGACAATGCCACGTCGCTCCAGCCCAGCCCGACGCCGTGTGGTCCCTTCTCGTAGATGTGCAGTTCCGCCGGCACGCCGTGCTTGCGGAGCGCCAGATAAAACAACACGCTGTTCTCCGGCGGCACTCCCGTATCGGCGTCGGTGTGAAACAGAAACGTCGGAGGCGTCTCTTTCGTCACAGCGCGTTCGTTCGATAAATTTTGAACGAGCGCGCTGTCCGGCGTATCTCCCAACAAATTCCTCCGGCTGCCCTTGTGAACGTAGGCTTCTTCGGTAAACGTGATAACGGGGTAACAGAGAATCGCGAAATCCGGCCGCGAACCCGCTCGGTCGATCGCATCGGCGGCGGAAGGATTGCCCGCGTCGAAATGCGTTGCAACCGTCGCCGCCAAGTGTCCGCCTGCCGAAAATCCCATCACTCCGATTTTCCCCGGATTGACATGCCACTCCGCCGCCCGCGCGCGAACAATCCGCAGGGCGCGCTGTGCGTCACCAATCATCACCGGATGCCGATACCGCGGCCCCAGCCGGTACTTCAGCACGAACGCGCTGATGCCCTGCGAATTCAACCACTGCGCGATTTGCTTGCCCTCGTGGTCGACCGCCAACGCGCCATATCCGCCGCCAGGACAAACGACAACAGCTTTGCCGTTCGGATTTTTCGCGATCCAAGGCGTGAGCGTGGGAACATCCCGATCCTCCGTGCCGATAGCCCCCGGCGCGCCCGCGGCCCACAGCGGAAAGGAAGGTGGCTCAACGCCCGGCCGCTGTGCAAGTAGAGCGGCGCCGGCAACAAGGGAAAGAAGGATCACACGCATGCGTTTGGTAACCTCGAAGTCAATATTATGCCCACAGCGCAAAACATTGACGATCTTATCGCGATCCTCGGCAACATCCTAGACGACGCCCGTGCGCGCCAATCCCGCGACGGCTACTTCCCCGCCCTCTATCGCCTCGTGACGATCGCCGTGAAAGAAGGTATCGCTAACGGCCGCTTCCAGGACGGCCCCCGCATGGAGCGCCTCGATGTTGCCTTCGCCAACAGATATCTTGACGCCTACGACGCCTACCGCGCTAACGGCCCGATGACCGAAAGCTGGAAGATCGCCTTTGCCGCCGTCGGGACATCGGATCGTATCATCCTCCAGCACTTACTACTCGGCATGAACGCGCACATCAATCTCGATCTCGCCGTCTCCGCCGCCGAGATCGCTCCCGGCGCCGCCATCAACAGTTTGCAGTGCGATTTCAGCGCGATCAACGACATCCTCAACGAGCAGATTGACCGCGTACAAAACGCCATCGCGCGCGTGAGTCCCGCCATGTGGGTGCTCGACAAAGTAGGCGGCCGCAACGAAGAACGCCTCGTCGCTTTCAGTCTGAAAAAGGCCCGTGAGTTCGCTTGGCTGAACGCGCAAGAGCTCGCGCGCAACCCGTCAGCAGGGGCGATCCACGCTCTCGACAAGGTGACCGCGGGCTTGGCCGACCCCATCGCCAACCCGCCCGGCATTTTCATACGCGCCGCACTTTGGTGGGTCGTGCGACAGGAGAACCCCAGCGTACCGGCGATTATTGATGCGCTGGCCAGGGCGTGAACGTCGGGAATTGCAACCTCCTGCTGTCGATTGGGCACGGTGATTCCCGGCGTATAGTGAGGGAATGCCCGCCATTGGAATTTCCATTCTTGCGCTGCTGATGGCCGCGTTGGTCGCCCGCGCCTCTGGCTGGCGAGTCGGGGTGGGAATCTTCGCGATCTTGGCGTTTGAATATTTCATCGCGGCGCAGGGCGTGTTGAAGCAGTGGGAACGACTGCCGCCCGCGCTCATGGTGATGATGGCGGTGCTTGTCATTCTGACGTTGCGGCTGGCGTTCTCGGGGCGGCTGGACCACTTGCCGATCGGCGTGATTGTGCTCTCGCAGGCGTTTCGATTACCGCTCGAATTGCTCATGCACCAGGCTTATGCCGACGGGCTCATGCCGAAACAGATGTCGTTCTCGGGATGCAATTTCGACATCGTGACCGGCGCGACGGCGCTTGTGGTTGGCGCGCTGGCGTTGCGCGGCGCGGCGCCGAAGTGGCTGCTGATTGCCTGGAATCTGCTGGGGACGCTGTTGCTGCTGACCATCGTGGTAATCGCAGTCGTTTCGACACCGGTGTTCGAGTACTTCGGAACCGCACCGGACCAGTTGAATACTTGGATTGCCGATCCGCCGTACGTGTGGCTGCCGGGCGTGCTGGTGCCTAGCGCGCTACTGGGTCATGCGCTGTTGTGGCGGCGGTTGCGCGGATAACTTCGACCGCGCGCGCGCAGTCATCGCGCGATACGTCGTAGTGGGTAAGCAATCGCAAACGCCGCGCGTTGTTAGCGTTGATCAGAACACCGCGCGCCTTCAACTCATCACTGAACGCGGGCGCGGTAAGCCCGGTATCGGCGACGTCGAAGAAGACGATGTTAGTCGGCGGCGTGGCGTCGGCGCGGATGCCGTCGATCTTGTTGAGTTCCCCGGCGATCAATCGCGCATTGGCGTGATCTTCGCCGAGCCGCGCCGGCATTTTTTCCAGCGCGATCAATCCGGCCGCGCCCAGCACGCCGGCTTGCCGCATGCCGCCGCCCAACCGCTTGCGGTACAAACGGCCCTTGTCGATCAGATTGCGCGGACCCACAAGCATACTGCCGGCGGGCGCGCCGAGGGCCTTCGACAGACAGAACATAACAGTGTCGATATGTTTCGTGATGCGCCCGACGCTCGTCGCTTGCGCGGCGGCGGCGTTGAATATGCGCGCGCCATCCATGTGAACTGGCAGGCCTAATTTATGGGCTTCTTCGCAGATTTCGTCGAGCGTGTCTTGGGCGTAGACGGTGCCACCGGCCATGTTGTGCGTGTTCTCGACTTCGATCAGGCCTGTCGGCGCGGCATGCGGTCCGAGCGGACGAATCTGTTCGCGAATCTGCTTCCAGGTAAGCGTCCCATCCTCGGCGGCGATCGCGCGTGCAACGCAACCAGCGAACCAAGCCATCATTGAGAGCTCGTAGTTGAGGATGTGCGCCCGCGATTCGCAGATCACCTCCTGGCCGTGTTCAGTGTGGACCTTGATGCCGATGGTGTTGCCCATCGTTCCCGTTGGCACGAAGAGCGCGGCTTCTTTGTCAAAGATCTCGGCGGCGCGGCGTTCGAGTTGGTTGATGGTTGGGTCTTCGCCGTACACATCGTCGCCGACATCGGCGGCGGCCATGGCGGCGCGCATCGCGGCAGTGGGCC
>VFZW01000544.1 GCA_016871055.1 Acidobacteriota bacterium | reverse complement strand
TTTGTGGACATACATGTGGCGATCAAAGCTATAGATGTAGCCCTCGCGCTCTAGCAATTGGTCCTTGTCGTCGATTTCGATAATTACAGGCATCGCGCGCTCCTTCTACAATAATATCCCCCGCACTACCTGCCCATGCACGTCCGTAAGCCTGAAATCGCGGCCCGCGTAGCGATAGGTCAGCTTTTCATGATCCAGGCCAAGCTGGTGCAAAATCGTCGCGTGCAGATCGTGAACGCTGACGCGTCCTTCCACGGCTTTGAAGCCGAACTCGTCCGTCGCGCCATGCACGATGCCGCCCTTCACGCCGCCGCCGGCCATCCACATCGTGAAGCCATACGGGTTGTGGTCGCGGCCATCGCCGTTCTCGGAAACCGGCGTGCGGCCGAACTCGCCGCCCCACACGATGAGCGTGTCGTCCAACAACCCGCGCAGCTTCAAATCGCGAATCAAGGCCGCCGAGGCGCGATCCATGTCCGGGCAACGCTCGCGCAGGTTCTTGTTGATCTTGGCGTGATCGTCCCACGGCTGGCCGTTGCCGTAATAAATGTGTGTGTAGCGGACCCCGCGTTCGACCAGCCTGCGCGCGATCATACACGCTTCGGCGAATTTACCGGCGCCGTACATCTCGCGCGTGGCCTCGGACTCCGACTTCAAATTAAAGACATCGCTCGCGGTGAACTGCATGCGATAGGCCGTCTCCATCGCCGCGATCTTGCCTTCCAGAAACGCGTCGTCGCCCGCAGCGCTCTTGTGTTCCGCGTTGAGCGATTGCACCAGATCGAGTTGCTTGCGCTGTTCGTCCGCGTTCATCTTCGCGTTGCGCAGGTAGCGGATCATCTTGTCGGGATCGTTCTCGGCCTGGTTGAAAAGCGTGCCCTGGTGCTCGGCCGGCAAGAAGCCCGCGCGCCACAACGACGCACTCGCGCCGCCGCTGATCACAACAAACCCCGGAAGGTTCTTGTTCTCCGAACCGAGTCCGTAGGAGATCCAAGCGCCCATCGACGGACGCGTGGCCGCGATGTTGCCGGAGTGAATCAGACTGCGCGCGGGCGTGTGTGTAGGATTGAACGTATAAACACCGCGCAGCACGCACACGTCGTCGATGACACCGGCCATTTGCGGCAGCAACTCGCTGAGTTCGATGCCGTTGCGCCCGTGTTTCTTGAATGCAAACGGCGACGGGAGCAAGCCGCCTGTTACGCGCTCGGTGCGGAGATCGACGCTCGACGGGCGCTGCCCTTGATACTTCAACAGCGCCGGTTTGGGATCGAACAAATCCATCTGCGACGGGCCGCCGGCCATGAACAGAAAGATCACGTGCTTTGCCTTGGGCGCGAAGTGCGGGCCGGTGGGCGCGGCGCCGAGCAAGTCGGCGAGCGCGAAGCCGCCAAAGCCCGCCGTCATCGATTGGAAAAATTGCCGTCGATTTTCGATCATGGCCAATACATCAACTCGTTGGTCGCCAGCAGCGCTTGGGCGTAGTCGGTAATCGACGCGCTTCGCAGATAGGCCAATCCGAGTTCGATCTCCTTTTTCGTGGCGTTTCGTGCAAACAGCCGCCGGTACAAAGTATCAATCGATTCCGGCGCCGCAAACTTCGCCAGCGCCGCCGCCTGTTCCTGCACGAACGGGCCGTTCATCAGAAACAACTGCTGCAACGGCGTTGTGGTGACATCGCGCGCGGGGCTGTGCTGATTCGGATCGGCAAAATCGTAGATCTTGAGCAGCGAGCTAAGCCGCGAGCGATTGACCCTTGCGTAAACGGTGCGCCGGTGATTGACCGCGGGCTCTTCGGCGCGCGGCTGTTCCCGGCGGGGGACCCGCGCGTCGTCCGGTTCCAGTTCGATCGATGGCCCGCCGATTGTGGGAATGAGCAGCCCCGACGCGCGCAGGACGTTGTCGCGCCATGCTTCAAAATCGACGCGGCGCGGCGACATCCGCCACAGGAACTTGTTGCCTGGGTCTTTCGATTCGTTCGCCTTGTTCCCTTCGCTCGACTGCCGGTATGTCGCCGAGAGCAAGATCTCGCGGTGCAACCTCTTTAGCGACCATCCCCCGGCGACGAACCGGGCCGCGAGCGCGTCCAGCAGTTCGGGATGCGAGGCCGGCTCGCCTTGCGTGCCGAAGTCGCTTGGAGTTGGCACGAGCGGTTTGCCGAAGTGCCAGCCCCAGACGCGATTCACAATGACGCGAGCGGCAAGCGGCCCGGCTTCGTCGAATATACGATCGGCCAGTTCGATGCGGCCCGATCCATTTTTGAACCGTGCGCCGCCGAGAACTGTCAAAAAGCCGCGCGGCGCGGGCGCGCCGGGATTGGCGACGTTACCTCGCTCAAAGACCGGCAGGTCTCGCGGGGTGTCGAGGCGCACATCCTGCAGCGTGAGATCGGGGTCGGATCCGTCGATCCAAACGCCGGCATCGATCACCGCGTGCGCCAGCGGCGCTTCAATTTTCGGAAGCTCGGCGCGGAGCGTTTCGAGTTCGGCGCGAAAGCGTTTTTCCTTCACGGCGGCTTCTTCGGACTTCGTGCCCGGTTCACTCTTCATCAGGTTTGCGAGGTAGTTCAGATGGAAGATTCGCTCCTGCATCCAGGCGAACTTTTTCTCCGTCGCTGGGTCGACATCGGCGAGCGGGAGTTTCGTTTGGAGGACGCTTGCAAAAACGCTGGCGAGAGAGTAGTAGTCCTTCGTGAGGATGGGATCGAACTTGTGATCGTGGCAGCGCGCGCAACCGACGGTGAGGCCTAAGAAGCCACGCGACACAACGTCGACGCGTTCATCCCAATCGTCGGAGGCCAGCGTCTCAATGACTTCTTTCGAGAGGCGCGCGTCCTTGTGATAGACCGGTCCCGCACCAAGAAAACCAAGCGCGCGGATATCGCCGCGCGCGGCGCCGGGCATCTGATCGGCAGCGAGTTGCATTTTCACGAAGCGATCGTAGGGCACGTCGTCGTTCAACGCGGCGATCACCCAGTCGCGATATCGCCACGAGAACGGATACCCGGGATTGGTGGCTTCGGTGGTTGGGTTGTCCTCGCCCCAGCGGGTGACATCGAGCCAGTAACGGCCCCATCGCTCGCCGTAACCGGGATCGCGCAACAGGCGGTCGATGAGCTTTTCGCAGGCCGCTGGATCGACATCATTGGCGAAGGACTCGATCTCTTCAAACGACGGCGCCAGACCGGTCAGATTCAAAGACACGCGGCGAATCAGCGTGCGGCGGTCCGCCGGGCGGGACGCCGTCAGACCATTGGTCTTCAGCGCATCGGCGATCAGAGTATCGATCGATTTGGCCGAAGCCTTCAGCGGTTGAAACGCCCACCACTGTTTGCTCTTAATCATGTCGACGCCCGAGGTACTCTTCAGCACCGGGCCCGACTCACGCGGATCATACGCACCGGCCTTGACCCAGGCGTCGAACTCGGCGACCGTCGATTCCGGCAAACGGCCCGAGGGCGGCATTTGCAACGCGGGCGTACTGTAACGCAGGGCATCGAGCAGCTTTCCGGAGTCGACAACTCGCTTGGCGCCATCGCGCGTGTCGAGCGCCAACCCGCCCATAGGCGATTTCATCTTCGAGGAGTGGCACGCGTAACACTTGCCTGCGAGCATGGGCCGGATC
>VFZW01000543.1 GCA_016871055.1 Acidobacteriota bacterium | reverse complement strand
TTCATCACCCCGCGCCTGCCGCTGCCGAAAGGCGCGCCGCCGCTTGCAAACGATAATTATCGCGGAGTGAACTTAAAGCTCGATAGCCCGAAGATATCGCCGCCCGGAATCACAAGGCCGAATTTGCCCTGCGTCAGATTCCGGCTCGACGTCGACCACGAATCCACTTCGCGCCAAGCCGTTCCATCGAGCAGGAAAGTCTTCACCGTATTCGGCGAAATCTCGATCTGCACTGAATAGTTCTGCAGCTTGTCGGAAAGCCGGTGGTCGAACTTCGTCTCCGCTCCGCCGCGCCCATTCACCACCTCGCGGCGTATGAAGCTCTTCCGCTCCAGTTGGAACAGCACGTAGTTGCGCGGATCTTGAATATTGACCGCCCATTGCAACCGCCGTCCGTCGATGCGCGAAATATTGAACGCAAACGTCCCCTGCGTAGGCGTGATGCCGTAGGTAACAACATTGCCGCCCTTCCGCCGGAACCAACCTCCTTCATTGGTCCACTGCCCCGCGTCATCCCAATCCGCCATCGTGCCCGCGCGCCGTGTCGGCTGCTGCGGTTGCTTCGTTGGGGTCGATGCGTTCTGCGTGAGCGGAAAGTCCAGCGCTTTGTTGTCGCCGGCCGAAAGCGTGATCGATTGCGTGCGGTCCGCATGATTCGGCGCCTTCGCTGTGATGACATACATGCCCTCGGACAATTGCAGTGTCCCCGGCTGCACTGGCCGCGGAGCCGCGTCGCCTGGACCTTTTATCGTCAACTGTGCATTCGCCGGATTCACCGACACGCGTAGCGTAGCGCCGGCCGACGACAAGGTCACATCGGTGCCCGCCAGTTCGACCGTCTCGCCCTCGCGGAACTGCCGCGGCGCGCGCTTCGGAGCAAACCTGTCGCGCCGCAATTCAACGACGTGCTCGCCCGGCGCCACCTGCGCGAACTCCAACGTTCCCGCCGGCGATACCGTGCCTAGCGGATTGCCGTCCATCACCACCTGCGTGCCCGGCGCCGCGCCGCGAATGCGCAGAGTCGCCAGCTTCGGCACGATGCGCAGCTTGAACTCCAGTCGCGCTTCCTGGCCCTTCGCGATGGTCACCTTCTGCGGGGGATCGACCGTGTAGCCATCCTTCGCCACAGCGACTGTATGAGTTCCCGCTGGTACGCCAAGCAATCGAATCTGCCCGTTGCGCGACTTGGTCCGCACCGGGCGCCCGTTAAATGTCGCCGTGACATCGTCTTCGCCCGCGGTCGAAATGAACAACGATCCCACAGGTGTGTCGAGCTTCAAATACGCCGTCAACGTCGGCTGTGCCGAGATCGAGACCAACAACTTTCGCTCCGTCGTTCCTTCGGTTACAGCGAACTCCCGATCGCCCTGCGCCAGATTCGCCAGATCCAATCCCGCCGGACCTACTTCGCCGGACGCATTGCCGTCCACCGCCAGTTTCAACGCCGCCGCCGACGAGTGAATCTTCGTCGAAGTACCCGCGTTCGCGACCAATACCGCCAACGTATTCTTCGCGGCGACAGGACTCGTCAACTGCGGAGCCCTCCCCGGCGACGACTCGAACTCAAACGACGCTTCGTTCGCCGCCGTGGTCACTTTGATCGTATGCTTGCCCGGCGCAATGCGGTCGAGGATCAACTGGCCGTCCTGCAAATCTCCGTACGGCTGACCGTCAAAAGTCACCTTTCCGTTCTGATAGTCCGTGAACAAGCGCACCGAAAGCGGAAGCGGTTGCAGCGTTAAATCGACGTTCGCCGGCGTACCGGCGACAACATCGATTTTCGACGACGCCGATTCATACCCAGGCAACACAGCCTGCACTTCGTACGCGCCCGGCGCCAGTTCGATGTTACAGTCCGATGTACACTTCACTTCGCCGTTCACACGAATCGACGCGCCCGGCGGATTCGTCTTAACGGCCACCGCGTTGCTCTTCGGTTTTTCTTCTTCCTTCGCCTGCTTCGCGCGTTGGTAGGAGTAGATGCCGGCCGCCGCGACCAACAGACCGATCGCCACGCCGACTCCGGCGGCTCGTTTCCAATTGAACGCGGCCGCGGGTGGTTTCGGCGGTCCCGACGGCGGCGGAGGCGCCCCGGCGCCCGACGGTGGAGGCGGTCCAGTACGCGGACTGTCCATCGGCGGTGGCGCCATCTGCGAACTCGGCATAACCGTGGTCGGCAACGATCCCGACGACGGTGGCGGCGCGCCAAATCCACCGCCGGTCGTGGGCGGTTGGTTCTGCGATTCGACGAGTTTCTGCCCGTGCGCCACCAGCGCGGCGCGCACGGCCGCGATTGAGTTTTGCATCTGCGCGTCGTTCGGATATCCGCGCGAGAGCTCCTCCAGCCGGTCGTAGATCGGCTTCAGCGTGTACACGTCGGTGGCTCGCCGGATGGTCGCATCCAGACGGCTCAATTCCTCAAGATGGGCGTTGCGTTGGGCGGGGTTCAATTTATTTCTCTCCCTGGCTCACGCCGAAGGATGGATTTTTCGTGCGCGTCGATCTCACCGATGATTATAGACTAGCCAGAGGCTGTCAGTTTTACCCACCAAATAGTGACGGCCGGGAGCCAATCGTGACAAGCCTTCGCAGACGCCAGTTTTTGTGGACAGCCCTCGGCGCTGCCGCATCCGCGCAACCCATGCCCAAGCCCAATATTCTGTGGATCACCTGCGAGGACATGAGTCCCAACCTGGGCTGCTATGGCGATTCCTTCGCCAAGACCCCTTCGATCGATGCACTCTCGCAGAAGGGCCTTCGCTACACGTGCTGCTGGTCCAACGCTCCAGTCTGTGCCCCCGCCCGCACGACGATCGTCAGCGGTATGTACCCGCCGTCGCTCGGCGCCGAACACATGCGTAGCGAAGTGCCCATGGGCGAAGGCCGCAAGATGTTCCCGCAAATTCTGCGAGAGGCCGGCTACTACACCACCAACAACTCCAAGGAGGACTACAACCTTCCTTACACCGGCAAAGTTTGGGACGAAAGCAGCCCGCGCGCCCACTGGCGCAAGCGCCGCGCCGGCCAGCCGTTCTTTTCCGTCTTCAATCACGTCGGTACGCACGAAAGCCAGATCCGCACACGTCCCCACGAGTGGAAGCATTCGTTTGAAGGCGTTCGTGTTCCCGCTTACCATCCCGACACTCCCGAAGTTCGGCAGGACTGGGCACAATACTACGACAACATCGAAGTCATGGACACTTGGGCCGGTGGCATTCTGAAGCAGTTGCAGGACGACGGACTCGCCGGCGACACGATCGTGTTTTTCTACTCCGATCACGGTAGCGGCATGCCGCGCAGCAAGCGTTGGCCTTTTAACTCCGGGCTTCGCGTGCCGCTTATTCTCCACGTGCCCGAAAAGTTCCGTGCGTTACGCCCGCCGGAGTACAAGGCCGGCGCCGTCACGAACCGTCTCATCTCGTTTGTTGATCTCGCGCCCACCGTGCTCTCGCTCGCCGGCGCGGCACGGCCGAACTACCAACAAGGCGCGGCGTTTGTCGGCGCCGACAAACCTCGCCGCCACGTCTTCGGATTCCGCGGCCGCATGGACGAACGCTACGACATGGTTCGCTCCGCATTCGACGGTCGCTATGTTTACGTGCGCCACTATATGCCCCACCGCGTTTACG
>VFZW01000542.1 GCA_016871055.1 Acidobacteriota bacterium | reverse complement strand
GCCGGCGTCAAGTGCGGATTGATGGCGACATTCCGCAGGAACCCGAAGCCGTCCGTATGGCCCTTCGCCATCAACAGCGGCTTGTCGGGTCGGCCGCGGACAATGAACGATCCAAGGATGATTGACCCAGCGGAGCTGCCCATGATCACACCGCCCCTGTCCAGTAGCGCTGACAACTCCGCTTGTACTCTTGTCCCGAGGTAGGCTGCCACGTGCCGGCCTGCGTTGCCGGTGCCGAGAAACACGCCCGTAGCCGACCGAAGAGTCATGGCGAATTCCTCGGAGTCGGCAACTTTTCGGTCCCGCGAGTGCAGGACAGTAATGGACTTGGTGCGAAAGGTCTCTTGGAGATACTTTTCGTAAAGCGCCCACTCCGGCCGGCTGCGCGGCCAGTCCGGATTGAGAATTGTCTTTTGCTCCCCAAATCGTAGGCCCGACGCCCCGGTCGGGATCACCACGATCTTTGCCGACGGACCGCCGGCCAGCCGGACGAATTCTTCGACAACAAGCTGCGACGTGCCGCCGCCATCCACGACGAGGACTCCCTTGGAAGGACCCGACGAACGTTGCGCGAACGCGGTCGCTGCAATCAAGAGGACAACGGCAGTGCTCTTGGCGAGGTTCATGCGTGAAGCATAGCGTGAAAACGGCGAACTAGCCACCGAAAACCGTTCCGGAATGATGGGCTCCGCGAAACACTCCTTTCCGCTACGTGGCGGGAAGTTTTCAAAAAAGAAATAAAGCACGGGTATTTAAGTAAAAATGTGTTGCATTTTATATCAAAATAATGTATAGTTTAATCGTTCCTTTTATGATCGACAAACGCTCTCTAACATCCGCCCGCAACGGTGCAAAATCAACCGGTGCGAAAACGCCAGCTGGCCTTCTACGCTGTTTTGAAGCAGCCAGGCGGCCGCGCAGACCCGGCCTGACTACTCTTCTGCCGGGCGAATCCCCCGACGCATTCGAGGCCTTCCGTGCCGAGATCCGCGCCTATTGGCGCCCCGTCAACGAAGTCGAGCTTGAGTTGGTCGACAATTTGTCTGTCAGTTTATGGATCATTCAGAGGGAAATTCATATTGGCGCGTCGCCGGGTTTCGACTTCTTGGGCCGCTCGATCTACCACCGCGCCGTGCGCGCACACATACGGAACCGCAGTCGACTCATTGCAAGACTCTGCGACCTAAAAAAATTGACACGTAGGCTCCCACTTTTTTTGAAAACAAACCACTTACCTCAGAATCAGGGTCCCAGAATCCGGACCCTGCAAGACCCTCTGCAAGGCCAACCGGATCTTCCTGAAACGGATCGCCCGGCCAAACCTACCGATCTTTGACATTCCACTGTTCCTCCACCGCGAGCTAGGGCTGCCCTTACCCCTGGTCCGCAATACCTCCGTCGAGGTATCGACTCTCGTCGCAAAACCCGGCATCCTGCGGATGGCTGGAAAAATCTTCCGGGTGTCACGGAAAATTTCCGGATTTTGCGCCATGTACATGTGACCGCTCATGAAATCCCAAATCTCAGTCTTGGTTCTGCTCGGTTGCGCCGTAGCCGCCGCCGAGCGCCACCCCTGGGCCGGATTTCTGCCCGGCAGTTACGCCCGCTGGAAGACTGTTACTCGCAGCGGCGGCAACGAATCGATCGCCGAGGTTAAGCAGACCGTAATCTCGGTCGGCCTGTACCACGCGGTGCTCGAAACGGAAACCCTTTACGGTGGGCGTCTCGTGCGCACGAGGGCGCAAGTCCCTCTCCGCGCCGAAACGCCGCCGCTTCCCCTCGGAAAGATAGTCACGCTGGCCAAAGAAACGGTAATCGTAGAATCAAGAGCGGTCAGCGCCGTCTGTTATGAGTCGTTTTCGGAGGTGAGCCAGGGCAGGGCGTCGGAGCGGTCCTGCCTTAGCGAAGAAGTTCCCGGCCGTCTCGTTCGGTCGATGATCCGCCTCGACGGAGTCGAATCGTCCACTGAACTACTCGCCTTTGGCGTTCACTGATATACTCTGGTCAATGCCGGATACCGATCCAGCGGCTACGGGGGAAATCACGAGGCTACTTGACCAGTGGACCGGCGGAGACGCCGAAGCCCTCCAACGCGTCGCCCAGCTTCTTTATCCGGAATGGCGGGTCATGGCGGGCGGTTACTTTCGCGGCGAACGCACCGGCCACACCCTGCAACCCACCGCGCTCATCAACGAAGCCTACATGCTTCTGTCGAAAATCAGGCCGCGCGGCTTCGACAATCGGTGCGAATTTCAAGGCCTCGTCGCCCAGCTCATGCGCCAGGTTCTCGTCGACCACGCCCGGCGGGTTAAGGCCGCCAAACGTGGCGGCGGCGCGCAAGCGGTCCCGGACGCCAATCCCGCCGCCGAAGAGGTCATGTCCGCCGAGCAGTTCCTAACCCTCCACGCGGCCCTTGACGACCTCGCCGCCCGCAACGCCCGCAAAGCCCAGGTCATCGAACTCCGCTACTTCGGCGGTCTCAGTCAAGAAGAGGTCGGCGAGGCCCTTGGCATCAGCATCGCTACGGTCCATCGCGAACAACGCATGGCCGAAGCGTGGCTCAACCGCGCGCTACAACGGGAAGTCTTTGCATGACTCCCGAGCGTTGGGAGCGCCTCGAACGGCTCTTCGACGCCGCTGTCGATCTCGACGATCCCGCCCGTTCAGCCTACATCGCAACGGAGACCGCCGGTGACGCCGAAATGCGCGAGGAGCTCGAAAGCCTCCTGAATAATGACGGCCGCGACCGCGTCGCCGCGGTCATAGGAACGCTCAAACAATCCGCCGCCCACGAAACGCCGATGATCGGACGCCGCATCGGCGCCTATCGCCTTGTTCGGGAAATCGGCCGCGGCGGGATGGGCGCCGTTTTCGAAGCCGTCCGCACCGACGATTTCGCCCAAACAGCCGCCATCAAGCTCTGCGGGCAAGCCGCCCTGCCCGGCGTGTTCCGCGAACGCTTCGATCAGGAACGCCAGATCCTCGCCAGCCTCCAACATCCCTACATTGCACGCCTTCTCGACGGCGGCGCCACCGATGACGGCGTTCCCTATTTCGTCATGGAGCTGGTCGAAGGTGAGTCGATCGCAGCCTTCTGCGGCAAACAGCCGCTCGCGGCCCGTCTGGAACTGTTCATCAAGGTCTGCGAAGCCGTCGATCACGCCCACCAACGCCTCATCGTTCATCGCGATCTCAAACCGGCCAATATCCTCATCGATGCCGCCGGTAATCCCAAACTCCTCGATTTCGGCATCGCGAAGCTCATCGACGCCGCCGGCAACTCCGCCGTCCACACGATGACCATGGCCGTGCCCGTCACGCCCGACTACGCCAGTCCCGACGGATCTTAGCCCTCTTTAACGCACCGATTTGGCCTTCAAGTCATTGACCTGACAACGCTTAGCTCACATTTCATGCTGTACTCTGTAGTCATGTACTTGTTAGGATATGTCTCTACTATTAGGTTCGATAGTGATATCATGAAGTTATGTACGTGGCGGTGATCCCCAACAGATCCTCTCCTCCCGCGATCCTGCTCCGCGAGTCGTTCCGCGATGGCGACAAGGTCAAGAACCGCACGCTCGCCAACCTGTCCTGCTGGCCCGCTCCTCGCATCGACGCCCTCCGCCGTCTCCTGCGTGGCGAGTTCG
>VFZW01000541.1 GCA_016871055.1 Acidobacteriota bacterium | reverse complement strand
CAGACGCTTGACCGCCGCGAGCTTGAACTCGCGGTTGAACTTTCTTCGTGACACGGACATGACTCAAATTCTCCTTTGGGAATTTTTGTGTGTCTAGACTCGTGTCTCAGATTTGGGGACAACTCCAATGTGCACTTGCCACGATCTCGTCCGATACTTTTGCTGAGCTACAGCAAAAGTGCCCTCGCGACCACAATTGCCGCTCCCAGAACGGCTTCTTTATGAGGGCGAACTCCACCATCGGATGGTTTGCCGTTTTGCTTTTCATCCGCGGTACGCCGCCTCTGAGGAGCTATGATGGGAGCTCCAAGAATGGAAACATGAGCCGAGCAAATCGTAGAGAGTTCATCGCGGGTTCGGGTCTGGCGGCGGCTGCTTCGGCGGCCGCGCCAGCCGCTCTCAGCGTCGACTGCCAGAGCCACCTCTTCATCCCCGAGTTGGTGGTGCTGATGGAAAAGCGAACGACTTCTCCGCACGTCTATCGGAAGGATGGCGGCGCCTACATCGTCGTCAACGACTGGGTGCGGCGGTTGATGCCCAAGCACATGGATGTCGACGCGAAGCTGGCCGACATGGACGCCTCCGGCATCGGTATCAGCGCGCTGAGCATCAACGACCCCGGGCCGGAATTGTTCGGCAAGGACGGTCCGGCCATCGCTCGAATGGTTAACGACGCCATCGCCGATATCGCGAAGAAACACCCGTCGCGGTTCTTTGGTCTCATGGTGCTGCCGCTTCAGGATATGGACGCGTCGCTCGCCGAGATGGAACGTTGCGTCAACAAGTTGGGAATGAAGGGCATCCTGCTGTACTCCAACCTCGCCGGAGAGTTCCCCGACGAAGAGCGCTTCCGGCCTATGTTCGCGCATGCGCAGCGCCTGGACCTTCCCGTGCTTTTGCATCCCGCCTATCCGATGACGTTTCAAGCGACGAAGGCCTACGAGATGGCGCCGATGCTCGGCCTGATGTTCGACACGACCATTGCGCTCGGCCGAATCATCCTGTCGGGGATTCTCGATCAGTACCCCAAGTTGAAGCTGGTTTGCCCGCATGTCGGCGGCGCTCTTCCCTACCTGGTTGGCCGGATGGATCACCAGACGATGGTCTTGAAGCGGGGCGCTGATAAGATCCGCAAACCACCGAGCGAATATTTGAAGCAGGTCTGGTTCGACACGGTTTCGCCGATCGGTCTGGCCGTGAAATACGGGATCGACTTCGCCGGCGCGGACAAGATGCTGTTCTCCACCGATCATCCGTGGGTGGACCCGAAAGTCATCGTCGGCGTTGTGAAGGGATTGCACCTGGCCCCCGATGTCGAGGCGAAGGTGATGGGCGGCAACGCGAGGGCGTTGTTCAAGCTATGAGGCGGCGCGAAGCGATAGCGGCGATGGCCGCGGTATCGACGCCGTTGGCCGTTTTGGCGGCGAAGCCCTTGCGTCTTGCGGTGTGCAATGAGACCTTCGAGGGTTCCTCATTCGCCGAGGGTTGCCGGCTTGCCGCCAAAACCGGCTACACCGGACTTGAGATCATGCCTTCCACGCTTGGGACGGATCCCGCGGCGATTTCGAAAGGGAACCGCGCGGAGCTCCGCCGTACGATGAAGGAAGCGGGCCTGGCGTTCTGCGGATTGCACGCCGCGCTGTCGGCGCCTCCTGGTCTGCATCTGACCACGCCGGACGACGCTCTGCGCCGCAAGAGCTGGGACTACTTCCGCCAGATGATCGACCTGTGCGCGGATCTCGGCAAAGGCGGCTACCTCGTGCTGGGCTCGGCCAAACAGAGAGCGGCGGGTAAGGGCGAATCCGTGGGAGATGCGTCGAAGCGGCTGCGAGACGGCTTGGCCGAATCGGCCGATCACGCAAAAAGCCGGGGCGTGTTGCTGTTGCCCGAGCCCCTCGCGCCGCACTTGTGCAATGTCCTCACCTCGCTTGGCGAGGCGGTCGAACTGGTCCGCTCGATCAATCACCGTTCGGTGCTTACGATGTTCGACACACACAACGCCGTTGCCGAGAAGGAGCCGCATGACGTCCTGATTCGCAAACACGCGGCGTTCATCCGGCACGTGCACGTGAACGAAATGGACGGACGCCATCCGGGTACGGGAACATACGATTTCGGGCTTGTGATGCGGACGTTGCGCGAGATTGGCTACAACGGGTGGGTTTCGCTAGAGGTGTTCCAATTCAAACCGTCGGGCGAACAGATCGCCCGCGACTCGGCGGCGTTTCTGCGCCGGCTGTAGGGCCCGATGAAAAGAGAAGGAGAGTACGACTCATGAATCGAAGATTTTTTGTTGGATCGACGATGGCAGCCGCGGCAGCCGCTCCGCAGGCCGTCTCCGCAAGCGATCAGGTGAACGTCGCCATCATCGGCGTCGGCGGGCGCGGCCGCAACATGATCCACGATCTCCGTCCCATTTCGGGCGTGCGGATCAGTCATCTGTGCGATGTGGACCAGACGTCCATCGAGAAAGCGATGGCGATCATTGAGAAGCACAACCTGCCCCGCCCGAAGGTGGTCGGCGACTTGCGCCGGCTGCTCGACGACAAGACCGTCGACGCCGTCTCTATCGCCACGCCCGATCACTGGCATGCACCCGCGACGATCCTTGCCTGCGATGCCGGGAAAGACGTGTATGTCGAAAAGCCGCCCTCGCACAACATTCGCGAGGGAAGGCTGATTCTGGACGCGGCGCGGCGCAACAATCGCATCGTACAGGTCGGTACGCAGAGCCGCAGCCGGCCGTCCACGATACAGGCGATCGAGCTGATCAGGAGCGGCAAGATCGGCAAGGTCCTTATGGCGAAAGCGTGGGACGTTCAATTGCGCGACTACATCGGCCGCAAGGAAGATGGCCCAGTGCCGGCGGGCGTGGACTACGAGACGTGGCTCGGGCCGGCGCCGTGGATCCCGTTCAACGAGAACCGCTTTCATTACAAGTGGCACTGGCATTGGCATTTCGGAACCGGCGACGCCGGCAACGATGGCGCGCATCAGATCGACATTGCCAGGTGGGCTCTCGGCGTAGGCCTTCCGAAGTCGGCGAGTGGCTGGGGCCGCAAGGTCTTCTTTGACGACGACCAACAAACGCCCGACAGCATGAATGTAACGTTCGACTACGGCGACAAAGCGCTCGTTTGGGAAATGCGGATCTGGAACCCCTACGGCATGGAGGACCAGCAGAACGGTGTCGCGGTCTACGGAACCGATGCCGTGATCCACATCGGGCGCTGGGGCGGACGCTGGGGCTACAAGCTCTTCGATAAAGCCGGCAAGCTGGTCCAGCACCACAATCCTCCTTCGGAAGGAAGCACGGACCCCGAACCGCATAAGCGGAATTTCCTCGAGTCGGTGCGGTCGCGGAAGCTGCCTAACGCGGACATTGGCATCGGGCATATGAGCGCGGTGCACTGCCATCTGGCCAACATCGTGGCTCGTACGGGTCACAATGTGCGATTTGATCCCGGCACCGAAACGATCATCGGCGATGCGGAAGCAAACCTCTACGTCAAACGGAACTATCGGACGCATTGGAGCACGCCGAAGATGCTTTAGCATCTTTAGTGGGAGGGAGGGCGCCGGGCATTGGAAATCTGCGAAGTCGTGCTTACCGCCAGCAGCGTTGGCGCGCAGGTGGAGAACGCCGCTCACTTACTCGCCCGAATTA
>VFZW01000540.1 GCA_016871055.1 Acidobacteriota bacterium | reverse complement strand
GAGCCGCGTTGGTTGCGTGATTGGGGTCGGGATCGATCGAGACCTGCGGACCGAAACGGTATCAAACCAGTGTCAACCCAGATTTTGCACCAGAGCCCCGAGGAAAATGTTTGGTGTAACTTTTTTGAAACATGATCGCAATGAAGCCGCAACCGTCCGGTTGCTATCGTCGAATAAATCTATCATGCGTTGGACTCTTCTGTTTGTAAGCTCACTCGCCTTTGCACAACTCGACAAAGCGAATCTCACGGGTGTTGTGACGGATTCCTCAGGAGGCGTGGTCCGTCGAGCGGCCGTCCGGATTGAGGCCCTCGCGACCGGCTTTTCCCGCGTTGGAGAGACGAATGAAACCGGTGCCTACATTCTGAGCCACGTTCCCGTCGGCGACTACATCGTGACGTTTTCCAAGGACGGATTTCAACCGTCCCGCTTTGAAAAAATCGTGCTACGCATCGGACAGACGCGTGCGCTCGACGCGACGTTGCAGATCTCAACGACAGCAAGCCAGATCGTTGTCACTGACACGCCTCCCGCGTTGCAGACGACAAATGCCGAAATCAGTTTGGTGTTCGAGCAGGAACAGATGCGCTCGCTGCCGCTCAACGGCCGTAACTGGACCAGCTTCCTGATGCTCGCGCCTGGCGCGACGAATACCGGTGACGGCTCTCAAAATAGCGTGCGCTTCATGGGCCGCTCGCGCGACGATAACAACTTCACATTCGACGGCGTCGACGCAACGGGCGTCAAAGACCCGCGTCAGGAAGCGAATTTGCGCCTCAACATCTCGCTCGATTCGATTGCCGAGTTCCGCGTGAGCTCGGGGCTCTACAACGCCGAGAGCGGAAATGGCGCAGGAGCACAGATGAACCTTGTCTCCAAAAGCGGTACGAACACGTTCCATGCGAGCGCTTTCGAGTTCTTCCGCAACGACAAGCTCGACGCGCGCCGGGCGATCGACGTGGCGAGACCACCCTTCCGTTTAAATCAATTCGGGGGGAATGCTGGCGGACGCATCATCAAGGACAAGAGCTTCTATTTTGCGAACTACGAAGGCTTGCAGCAGAGACTCGCGCAGACGTTCATCAACACGGTGCCCAGCGCGGCGTACAAAGCCCGCTTGGCGGCCGCGTCTCCGGCGCTGAGGCCGGTGATGGATGCCTACAAGCCAGGCACCTTGCGAACTTCAAACGCCGATCAGGATCAACTAATCTCGGCCGCGTCACAGCCCTGGACGGAAAACAGCGGGTTGATCAAAGTCGATCACCGCTTCAATGACAAGACGAGCGTATTCGCGCGCTACAACATCGACAACGGACTGATTTCCGAACTGCGCAATGTGTTGCTTGAAACACGCGTGAGCAACTTCCGCACCCAGAATGGCGTCGTGCAATTGCAACGGCTTTTCTCGACGACTCTGCTCGCGGAAACGCGCCTCGGCGTGAACCGCTCGGCGCTGCGCCGCGATACGAACGGTACATTCAATGAAGGCGTTTCGATTCCCGGCTTTGTCACGCTGCAGGTTGATCGCACCGAAGTCGAGATCGGCACAAGCTACAGTTTGAACCAGAGCTTGGCGTGGACCAAGGGCCGCCACAACTTCAAGTTCGGCGGGGAATTTCGAAAGATCGACCTCGTTCTGAGCGACACCGGCCAAATTACGACTTCGTTCGCAAGCCGCGATTCGTTCGTGTTGAACCGCGCCGACAGCGTTTCGTTCGGCTCCGCGCTGCCCGGCGTTAAGGGCCTGCGCCCCTACTACTTCCTCTTCGCTCAAGACGAGTTGAAACTGAACCGTGAGATTACGCTAAGCGTCGGCACGCGTTACGAATACTACTCCGTCGCCAAGACGAGCGACGGCCGCGGCCGCGTCTTCGACCTTGCTCGTTGTAACGGGTTCTGCCAGGCCGGCACCCCGTGGTACTTCGCCGACCGCAACAACTGGGCGCCGCGCGTCGGCATAGCTTGGGCGCGCAATCGATCGGTGGTCCGCGTCGGCTACGGAGTGTTTTATGGCGCTGGCCAAATCGACGACGTCAACGCCGCGATCGACAGCATCCCCGAAACATTCTCTCTGACGGCGCGCGATCAGCCGGCGCTCGCGTTTCCCGCCAATACTTTCGTCACGCAAGCGCGGTCGACCGGCGTGTCGGCGCGTGCGTTGCAGCGCGATCGCCGTGATGGCTACAGCCAGCAGTGGACGCTCTCATTGCAACAACAACTTCCGTTCGCCCTGGTTGCGCAAGCGGGGTATCTCGGCGGCAATGGTCATAAATTGTTCGGTCGTAGTTTCATCAACACGATCGACCCGGCAACGGGGCGGCGCCCGTATCCTGGATTTTCGAATGTCGACATAAAAACGAATGACGCCAACAGCTCCATGAATGCGCTGCAAATGTCCATGCAACGTGCGTCGCGTAACGGCCTTCAATGGCAAACGCAGTACATGTGGTCGCACAATATTAGTGACAACGCCGGCGCGGGCGACGGACAGAACTTAATGATTTCCGGTTGCCGGGCGTGCGATCGCAGCAACGCCGATTGGGACATTCGCCACACGATGACGACGAACGCGGCTTATGAACTCCCGACGAAGTTTTTAAGGGGCGGTTGGAATATCAGCGGCATCGCGTCTGCGCGCACGGGACTTCCGTTTTCGGCCTCCGTTAATCGCGCGGCCGCCGACCTGCCCGACGGCGTGGCCACCACGCCGGGCCGCACGGCGCCGGCACAACGGCCCGACTTCCTTGCCGGTGAGCCGCTCTACACGAGTTCGCCGGGTGCGGGCGGCTGGCTGAATCCGGCCGCGTTTCGTGTACCGGCTCGCGGTACCTGGGGCAACTTGCCGCGCAATGCGCTGCGTGGCCCGGGTTTGTGGCAGGTAGACATAAGTGTCGGAAAGCGCACCGCGTTTCGCGAGAGTATGAACGTGGAGTTCCGTGCTGAACTGTTTAATCTCTTCAACCGGGCGCAATATGGCAACCCGAACGCGAACATCTCGAATCCGGCTCAGTTTGGGCGGATTACCGGCGTTGTCAACGCGAACCCCACCGGGTTCGGTGGGCCGCGGCAAATTCAGCTTATGCTTCGCCTGAACTACTAGTGTAGTGTCCACGAAATAGCTGGACAGCTATTTCTTCCGTTTTCGGCTCCGGGGGCTGGTGCGGCCGGGCTGGATCCTCTCCAATGTTTGCCGGCATCGGGCGAGGGCTCTGGTGCAAAATCTGGGTTGACACTGGTTTGATACCGTTTCGGTCCGCGGGTCTCGATCGAACCCGACTCCGATCACGCAGCCAACGCGGCTCGCCAGATCTCCGGCATCGTCGCCCCTGCCCCGCCTAGTTTGCCAAATTTGAATTGCCCCTTCTTGATCTTCTCCGCCAGTTCGATGCTGCTAATCACAATGGTCGCCGACTCAAAGCTCTTGAGCCCCAGCATCGGCCGCAACCGATGTTTGACCCTTCGATGATCTTGCTCGATCAAGTTGTTCAAGTACTTGCTGCTGCCGACTAACAATCGCTCCGGCAACTCGCCGGTTTTCTTCAAATCAGCTACCGCGCGATGGGAGGCCGCGTACGCGTCCAGCGTCACCTTGGCCGGTACCCGTCGCCCCTTCATCGCTTTGCGTAGAAACGCCTTGGCCGCATTGACATCCCGGTGTCGACTCAAAAAGAAGTCTA
>VFZW01000539.1 GCA_016871055.1 Acidobacteriota bacterium | reverse complement strand
CTCCTTGCCGATCTCGCCACGCTGACTCAAAATCAGGTTCGCATGCGCGACCAGTCCTTCCAAATGCTTGCCTCGCCTACCCCCGTTCAACTCCGCGCTTTTCACCTCCTCGGCGTCACACCCTAACACTTTGTTCCCAGCGCCGCACACCCTCCTCTTCGTCTAACTCGTTTGGAGTGTGTCGATTGCCCCGTTTTGCCAAGGGGAACTTCGGGCTAAATCTCGCCGACCGGTCGTTTGCGGAGGCACTGCCCGTTGCCAAACCCCCCTCGGCCGTTAGCCTTTCCCCGGACGGCCGCTACCTTGTGGTCGGTCATTTCGATAATTTTCCAAGCTCGACGCAAAAGGGCGGCTATACTGTCTTCGATCTCGATGGCGGCGTGAGGCAGGATGTCGTCATCGCCAATCCCGTCCTCGCGATAGCGTTTGGCAATGGCAGTCGCGCGCTGATGATCACAGCGGGCGAGGCGTTGTTACTCGACCCCGTGACGGCGATCGCCGAACCGCTGCGACTCATTCCCGCCACGGCCGGGGCACTCCCTGTCCCCTTCAATACGTTCCCACAAAAAATCACCAACGCGACCATCGGCGTTTCCGGCGATGGCAACACCATCATCGCCCTCGCCGACTCGGCCGCGACGAATCTCTTCGTTCGCTACAAAACCGGTGAGACCACCGCCTCCGCCGTTACCGTCACTTCGTCGCCGACGCTTGGCCCGCGCACAGTCAGCATCAACGCCGACGCCTCGCGCTTTCTCGCCGGTTGGGCGTTAACCGATCCGCTCTACCGCAATTTGGCGCAATTCCCATACCCCACCGGCGACTTCCGCATCGGCGGCCACGCCTTCGACGACGCCCGTGACGCCATCTATGCCGATGTCCCCGTCGCCAACGGCGAAGCGCCCGTCATGCACGTCGTTGACACCGATAACCTCACCGTTCGCGAACGCATTAGCCTGCCTCGGTTCATGGCAGGCCGTTCGGTTTGGACGTCGAACCGCGAGACGCTCTACTCGGTCTCCGACAACGGCGTCCTGATTCTCCCCATCTCCACCCTGGCCCGCGCGCCCCGTGTTACCGCTTCGCAGCAGGATCTGCTCTTCCTCGGCGATGCCTGCAACCGCCGCGTCATCACGCAGTTTGTCGATATCGTCGATCCCAGCGGCGCTGCCGTCGACTTCACCCTCGCCCCCGGCAATTCCAACGGCATCCGCCTTTCGGCCACCTCAGGAACCACTCCCGCCCGTATCCGCGTCGATGTCGACCCCACCGTCTTTCAAAACGCCAAAGGCACGACGATCGTACCCATCAACGTCACCTCCTCGCGCGCCGTAAATATCCCCGAACCCATCCGCCTGCTCATCAACACCCGCGACGTCAATCAGCGCGGCCGCATCCTGCCGATGTCTGGGACGTTGGTCGACATCCTCGCCGACCCCGCCCGCAATCGGATCTACGTGCTGCGGCAGGACAAGAATCAGGTCGTCGTCCTCGACAGCGGAACGCTCCGCCAGACCGCCGTTCTGCGCACTGGCAACACGCCGATGACAATGGCCCTTACCGAAGACCGCCGTTACATGATCGTCGGCCATGACAACTCGCAGTTCGCCGGTGTGTTCGACCTGGAAACGCTGCGAGCCTCCGAACCGATCCGCTTCCCCGGTAACTATCCGGCGACGATCGCTGTCGGTCGCAACGCCATCTGGGCCACCGCGCGCCCCGCCGATGGATTGCCGGCGCGTCTGTTCAGGATCGACTTCCTGAATCGCCTGGCCTCCTCGCCGCCCACCCTCGGCATCTTCCGCAACGAAGTCGCGCAAACCGCCACGCTCGCCGTCTCGCCGTCGAAGAGCTACATCCTCCTGGCCATCACCGACGGTACGGTCGCGCTTTGGGAAGCCGACTCGGACCGCTGGGTCGCTTCACGCAAGGACTTGACCGGACTTGGCGGCGCGCTTGCCGCGTTGAACGACAGCCTGTTCGCGGCGGGCGCGAGCCTGCTGGACGAAAGCCTCTTCCCGGTGGCCGCACTCTCGACGACGGGCATCACGCCTTCCGGTGCGATTCACATCGGCAGCGGCGGACTGCGCATCGGCGCCGGCGCCGCCTCGAGCCCGGGTTTGATCGAACGTCTCGACTTCGGCAACCGCCGCGCCTTCTCGGGCACGCTGCTGACCGAAGCGCCGCATACCTTCGCAACGCTGACGACACCGAGGATCGGCCAAATCGGCCAGACCATCCTGCCGTTCACGCGCACCCTGGCCGTTACCAACGACGAGTCGGCGATTTTTTTCATCTCGCAATCCGGCATTACGACGATGGCCCCGAACTTCGACGCGGCGTTGACCAATCCGATTATCCGTTCGGTAGTCAACAGCGCCGATGGCGGCGCGGGTATCGCCCCGGGCGGACTGATCACCATCAACGGCGCCGGACTCGCCACCGCGAACGCCTCGGCCGACGGACTTCCGCTGCCTTCGACTCTGGGCGATGTTTGCGTGACGGCGGGATTGACCGCGCTGCCGTTGATCCGCGTTTCGCCGACAACCATCGCCGGCCAGCTTCCCTTCAACGCGGGCGGCGCGACGCCGCTCGTCATCCGTACTCCAGCCGGTATCAGCGCGCCGTTCAACATTAACGTCTCGGCGGGCGCGCCGGCAATCTTCCGCACCGGTTCCGCCGGCGATCAGAGTGGACTGCCGCTGGTCATCCGTAACAAGAACGGAGAGATTCTGAACTTTACCAATCCGCTGCATCCCAACGAATCGCTCACGATCTTTTTGACCGGACTCGGCAGGGTGGTGCCCGAGCCAGGCCCCGGAGAGGCCGCTCCGGCCGATCCGCTGGCGGTCGCCAGTTTCAACCCGACCGTTACGATTGGCGACACGCGGCTCACCGTCGATTTTGCCGGTCTCGTTCCGGGCCAAGTCGGCGTCTACCAAATCAACGCAACTGTTCCAGCCAATATCGGCGACGCGGCGCAGACGCCGCTCACCGTAACGCAGGGAACCAATTCCACGAACGTCACCGTGCGCGTCGTCACACCGTAATCGGAGAATCTACGTGACTCGAATCATTCTTACCGCCCTTGCTTGTTCCGCCGCGGCCCTTGGCGCCTATTTCGGCGGCGACTCCGGCGACCATTGGGGCGGGGAAGTCCGTTACCTCTATCGCTTCAGCGATGCCCGGCTGAGCGGCAGCGGCGGATCGCCAAAGTTTAACGCCCAGACGAACATCATGACCGGAGAAATTCTCGGCTACTTCAAAAAGCGTTCGGCGGTAACGCGGCCCTACGTGGCCTTCGGCGGCGGCATCAAATGGATCCGCGCCACCGGAACCGAGTCGGCCGCGCAGCCGCTCGGTCGCATCGCGGCATTGACCAATACCGAAGAAGCGATGGCTGTGGCCAGCGTCGGCGCTGGCGTGAAACACGCGATCGGCAAACGGCTCCTGCTCCGTATCGACGTTCGCGACTACCTCGGCAAACGGCCCAACAAGATCATCGCCCCCGCGCCCGGCGCCAAGGTCTCCGGCTTCTATAACGACATCGTCGCGAGCGTGTCCATCGGGTTTCGATTTTAGTATCGCAGCGCCGGGTCTAATCCCCCCGCCTTTCAGGCGGGCTGCTTTCAGCCACGGTACTGCAAAATGGAAAGATGGCCGAGTACCGACGGAGCGCGTATGCGGTTTTTGA
>VFZW01000538.1 GCA_016871055.1 Acidobacteriota bacterium | reverse complement strand
AACTCCAAATACACCCTTGCCGCTCTAACCCTCGGAAAATCTTTGGCTTAGAGGTCTGCTTGGCCGCTTCGCAGTAAACTCCCGCTAGTCATCGCGAAAGGAGCGTTCACTCTCTTGCAGACGCTGGTGCCGAGTGGCATGGCGGCGAATGCGCGGCTTGGATTAAATGCGAGTACGGTCGGAATTATGTTTGGACTCGCATTTGGCGCGACGTTGTTGAGCGGCCTGTTGCCGGCGGTTCGCGGAGCGCGGTCGTTGACGACGCGAGCGATCGGCGACCGCGGGCAGGATCGCGCGCGCGGCGTCCTCATCGTGGCGGAAGTGTCGCTGGCGATTCTGCTTCTTACCGGCGCCGCACTGCTGTTCCGGACGTTCGCCAATCTGAACAACATCGATCCCGGATTCCGCGCGAACGATTTGTTATCGGCGCAGACGGTTCTGCCGCCGGTGATGTACAAGCAGCCTGAGTTGCGGACGCGGTTCTACACCGATGTATTGGACCGGGTGCGAGCGATTCCAGGTGTTGCGAGCGCGGCGTACACAAGCGCGGTTCCGACAACCTGGAAGGGCGGTTTTTCCGGATATGTCGCCGAAGGGAAACCATACATTCGCGGCACTTCGAACGCGATGATGCGGCAGGTAACTTCCGATTATTTTGCGGCGATGAACATCGGATTGCGCGCGGGGCGCGTCTTCACGGCGAGTGATCGGGCAGGGTCGGAGATGGTGACCGTCGTCAATAAGGCGCTCGCGGATTTTGTTTGGCCGGGTGAGGATCCGATTGGCAAACGGCCGCGGCGCGGTGCGCCGGAGTCCGACACGCCGTGGATTCGGGTTGTGGGCGTTGTCGATAACGTCCTGGAAATGGGCCTCGCGAACAAGCCGCCGGCGATTACATACTTCCCCGAGTCGCAGCATCCGGCGGCTTCCTTCTCCTCGCCCTTGTATGTCGTGGTGCGAACGCAGGGAGATCCCGCGGCATTCGCGCCCGCGCTGCGGCGGGCGATTCTCGATGTCAATCCGAATCAAACCGTCGCGAAGCTGATGCCGGTGACGCAGATTATGGCCAAGGAGGTCGAAGAGCGGCGGCTGCATGCGTCGATCACGGTCGCGTTCGCGGCGGCGGCGTTGTTGCTGGCGTGTCTCGGAATTTACGGTGTGCTGTCGTACGCGGTGGAGCAAAGGCGGCGGGAGTTCGGCGTACGGTTGGCGATGGGGTCGTCGCAATCGCAGTTGGCGGGACTGGTCCTCGGCAGCGGTTTGCGGTTGACGCTGGCTGGCGTTGCGATCGGAATGGCGGCGGCGTGGGCGCTAACGCGGTACATGGAAGCGCTGCTTTTCCAGGTGACTCCACATGACCCAGTGGCGTTCGGAATTGTTCCGGCGATTTTTCTTGTGACGGCCCTCGTTGCGTGTTGGATTCCCGCGCGGCGGGCGATGCGCCTCGATCCGAGCGAAGCGCTTCGCTATGATTGACCTCATGCCGCGCATTGCGCTTGGGGCGCTCCTCCTTCTTACGACTTCTTGTACACTGCTTTTTTACTAGGAGCGGGAGAAGATCGGCAACGAGAAGCGCGACATACTTGTCGACCACATTAAAAAGGGTCGCGAGGAGCAGCAGAAGGCGAAGAAAGAGTACCATGCGGCCGCCGACCGCTCGCACAAAGTGACGAGCCGTATCGCGTCGATCGAGCAGGTCTCCGGTGATATGTTCAGCGAGTGGAAGAAGGAGATCGGCAACATGTGCAACGCCGATCTAAAGCGAAGGAGCAGCACGCTGATGAAAGACATCGAAGCGTCGGCCAAAGAGGCCGACGAGTTTATCGCTTCGCTGCCGCGGGGTTCTTAGAGGGCAGGCGCGCGCCGATTTCCTTGCGCCACGCGAGGAGTTTGCCTCGCAGGGCGCGGGCGCGGGCGGGATCGTCGCTGGCGCGATCGCGCGATTCCCCGGGATCGTCGCGCAGGTTGTACATCTCGACGTGATCGTCTTCGAAGTATTCGAGCAGCTTCCAGTCGCCGCTGCGGATCATCGAAACCGGTGTCGTTGTCGCGTAGTAGTGCGGGTAGTGGAAGAAGAGATCGCGCGCGGGAAATTCGGCTTTCGGATTCGTGAGTAACGGCACGATGCTGACGCCATCGAGCGATGTCCCGCCGAGGCCGGCGATTTCCATGAGCGTCGGGAAGAAGTCGCAGGAGACGACGGGTGTGTCGCAAACTCCGGCGGCGGGCGTAACGCCGGGCCATCGAATCAGAAAGGGCACGCGCACTCCACCCTCGTAGAGCGAGCCTTTGCCGGAACGCAACGGCGCGTTGGTGGTCACCGCCTGGTCCCCGTATTTTTCGGTGAAGCCGCCGTTGTCGGAGAAGAAAACGACGACGGTGTTTTTTGCGAGACCACGCTTTTCGAGGTGCGTCATCACGCGGCCGAAGTCTTCGCTCAAGCTGCGGATCATGCCGGCGTATTCGGCGTTCTGGTGCTTGTATTCAGGCTTCCGCTTCTTTTCGAAGTAGGCTTTGTAAGCGGGTTTGCTTTCGATGGGCGTGTGCGGATTGTGGAACCACAGATTCAAGAAAAAGGGCGATGAGCCGAAGGCTTCGATCTCGCGAATGGCGGCGGTTGCAAAGGCGTCGGTAAGGTAGTCGCCGTCCTTGCCTTGGCCGAGGCCGGGCACAAAACGGTATTCGCCGCCGAAGCGTTGGGTGCCTTTGTAGGGATAGAAAAACGTTTGCGGCGCGCCCCAGTGGGTACCGCCGACGTTGACGTCGAAGCCCTGGGATTCCGGGCCGTGCGAGGTTGTGCCGAGATGCCATTTGCCGATGTGGGCGGTGCGATAACCGGCTTGCTTGAAGCGTTCGGCGAGTGTGACTTCGGCGTGTGGGACGTGGTCTTCGGAGTCTGCGGGGAACAGCGCGCGGTTGGTGACCTTGCGCAACGCGCCTTCGTGCCAGATGGTAATGCCGAGGCGAGCGGGATGTTTGCCGGTCATGATCGACGCGCGGGTTGGCGAACAGATCGGCGCGGCGGCGTAGGCTTGCGTGAAGCGCAGGGCGGTTTTGGCAAAGGCGTCGATCTCGGGCGTTTCGTGGAGGTCGGCGCCGTAGACGGGGAGGTCGGCCCAACCGAGGTCGTCGGCAAGGACGAAGATGAAGTTGAGGCGGGGCGCACGGAGTTGGGCGAGGGAGCCAAGGAGCCAGTCGCGGCGGGTCATTGGTCACTATTGTAAGTCGTGAGGGGGCGTGTCGATTGCGGGCTGCGGGCGCTCGCGAGCTTTGATGCGCGGGAGGATTCATGGGAGTCGATCCTGAGAGGACCGGAGCGATTGGCCGAACGGGCGTTGCCAGAGTCGGCGATCGTAGCGCTGTCTTTGTAAGATGTATCGGCAGGGTGTGAGCCAATTCCGCTGTATGAGACTCGTCCAGCACGGTTCACTACGCTGGTGTTCGGCCCTACCGATACATGTCACCAAGCGGATATCTTCGCCTAAGTCGCTCGCGCCGCACAGTGAGCGACCTAAATATGCAGACTATAGTCGCACCGGACGCGAACAGGAAACCAAGTTGGAATAGGTGCTCGTTGAGGTTGTCCCCTACGGTGAGACAAAAGTTTAGTATCGCAGCGCCGGGTCTAATCCCCCCGCCTTTCAGGCGGGCTGCTTTCAGCCACGGTACTGCAAAATGGAAAGATGGCCGAGTACCGACG
>VFZW01000537.1 GCA_016871055.1 Acidobacteriota bacterium | reverse complement strand
CGTGTTCTCCGGACACGCGTACTGAAAACACGGCGCTTGTCTTGACTGAAACCTCGAAAATCGCTGAAATCGATGGTCCAGTGACGAACTTGGGTTAGCACAGTTGGGCGCAGGGAGGTGAGCGAATCGTGTCGCACGCGATGGATAGAGGCTGTAAATCACATTGCCGGCATGCTACGGGAAACGCCAGTCCTCGCGCAATCCCTGCTGACCCACGCCAGAATACCAATCGCTGCTGGGATACGCTGCTCCTGATTTCGGCGCTCATCACCTTCTGTGTGTCGCCAAAGTACGCAACGCCCGTGTTGGACACGTACTGGCTGCCAAAAGACCCGGCCCAACCATCCCGTGGCGGCGGCTGAATGCTGCCGCCGTGCACCGAGGGTGAGGCGCGGGCAGAACTACTGTTTGGTCACACGTGGTGGCCGCCCGACGCAGGGGCAGCTTGACGGACCCACAACGCCGTGTCAAACAGCCCACCCATCTGCCTGCGAATGCGTGTCGATTGGTGGCGGTACGAGACACAAGGCGATTCGCGTTCGCATTGCGGCGGCTACCGAAGACCCGACGCGCTGACGATGCCTTCGCCCTCGCGGATCAGCACCAACCGGTTGGCGCCGACATTGCGGAACGTGTCGGTCTTGCCGGTAGGCCAGCGGACTTCTACCGCATCGGCCCGTTCGGCGCGGCCCAGGCCGAAGTGCAGGCGCAGGTCGTTCACCGAATAGTAGCTGCTCTGGCTTTGCACCTCCTGCGCCTGGACGCGTGAACCCCCGCCGCTGCGCACGCGCACGCGAGCGCCGATGGCCGTCCGGTTGGAGACGGTGCCCACAAGCTTGACCTTGAGCCAGTTGTTCGTGGAGGTGGAATCCGCGCGGATCAGCGAAGGCGGCTCGTTCATGTTCATGACCAGGATGTCCATGTCGCCATCGTTGTCGAAGTCGCCGAACGCGCAGCCGCGGCTGGAGTGGCGCGCGCTGAGCCCGGGACCGCAGGAAGCGGTGATGTGGTCAAACTTCCCGTTGCCGAGGTTGCGGAACAGGATGCGCGGACCGCGATAGGGGTAGTTGGGATTGGCCCGGTCCAACTCCGGGTACAGATGGCCGGTGACGTAAAAAAGATCCGGCCAGGTGTCGTTGTCGAAGTCCACCAGGCCGGCACCCCATTGGACGTAATTGGTCACCACGTGCAATCCTGCCGCCATGGAGCGTTCGGAGAAGTAGCCTTTGCCTTCGCTCCTATAGAGGGCCGGCATGTCGTCGGCAAACAGAGTCTTCACGATGTCGGGCAGGCCATCGCCATCGGTGTCGGCAAACGCCAGGCCCATGCCCGCTTGCTCACGGCCGTCCTCGCTATAGGCCACGCCGTGTTCGACGGCCACATCGGTGAACGTGCCGTTGCCGTTGTTGCGGTAGAGGATGCTGGGCGTGGAATCACAAGCCACGTAGATGTCGGGGAGGCCGTCGTCGTTGAAGTCGGTGACCGCCGCGGTCATGCCGTAGTAGCCACTTGGTTTGAGGATTCCCGCCGGGCGGCTGACTTCGGTGAATGTGCCGTCGCCGTTGTTGTGGTAGAGGATGTTACGGGCGCCTTTGAGACCACGCGGTCCACAGAAGACGGGAACGCCCTTCCAGGTGCAGTGGATGCCTTGACCGGGCAGCGGCAGCGACGCAAGGTCGATGTCGAGGTAGGTGGCAACGAATAGATCGAGCTTGCCGTCGCGATCGTAGTCAATGAAGGTGCATCCGGAGTGCCAGCCCTTGGGGTCGCCTCCGACACCCGCGCGCGCGGTCACGTCGGTGAAGGTGCCATCGCCGTTGTTTCGATAAAGGACGTTGGTGCCCCAGTACGTGATGAACAGATCGTCGAAGCCGTCGTTGTCGAAGTCGCCGATGCAAACCGCTTGCGCCCAGCCGGAGCGCGCCAGTCCGGCCTGGCGGGTGACGTCCGTGAACGTTCCGTCACGATTGTTGCGGTAGAGGTGATTCGTGGGTTCCCGGCCTTTTGGGAACCCCTCGAGGCGCGATCCATTCAACACCAGAATGTCGAGCCAGCCATCGTGGTCGTAGTCATAAAAGGCGACGCCGCAGCCGTTGGCCTCCACGATGTAGTTAACCTTGCCGACGCCGCCGTAGTAGACCACGTCCCGCAGCCCTGCCTGCCGCGCGACGTCGACAAATCGCACCGCGTAAGGATCGGGCGCTAACGGCAACCCGAGGTCCCCGGACGCCGCCGCGGCGAGCGCGCCAAGAAAGCGGCGCCGGCCTGTCATTGCGCCCGGCCCGCCGCCGTTGCGGTTTCTCGCAGTTTGCGCGTACGCTCGAGCAGCAGTTGCCGCGCGCTCTCTTCGTTCTTCTGGAAGAGACGGTTCTCACGCTCGGCCAAGTCCGGCCTTCCGATCTTGCGGTACAGCCGGGCGAGCACGTAACGCAGCCGGTTCATGGAGGGATCGAGTTCGAGCGCGCGCGCATAGGCGGCGATGGCCTTGGGGACGTCGCCCGTCAACTCCAGACCACGCGCGAGGTCGGCATGGGCGTCCGGGTCGGCCGGGTCGTTCTTCAGCGCTTCTTCGATGAAGGGAATGCCCTTGTCCGGCTGACGAAGGCCGATGTGAATGCGTCCGATGCGGATTCTGGCGGCGGTGGAAAGCGGATTCAGTTCCAGTTCCTTCTGGCACAGCGCCAGCGCTTCCTGAAAGTTGGAGTTGGACACGTGGAAGTCGGCCAGCGCGATGCGGATTTCGGGCAGGCCAGGGTCGGCCTCCAGGGCGGCTTTGTACTCGTCGAGAGCTTCCCGTTTGCCCTGCGCGTCGAGATTGCGTGCCCGGGCAAAACGGGTCCAGGCCGAACTCGGGTGTTCGTCGGTAAGACGCTGGAAACTCTGGAATGACAGCAGCCGGCAGATCTCCCAGCGCAGCAGCAGCACCGGCGCGGATGCGGCCACCGAGGGAGGAAGCTTGATGCGGGCGGCGACGGCCTCGGCTTGAACCGCGTCGTCCCCGAGCAGCAGGACCGAGGCCAGCAGGTAGTCGCGAAGCCAGTCGCCGGGAGGCGGACGAAGCGTTTCGAGCACCTTGGCGGCGTTCGGCCAGCGCGAAGCGGCGATCAGGGCGGCGGCCTGCTTCCAAACGTCGCCCGCGGTGCCAGCAGCGGCAATGCGCCGGCTCAACTCCGTGTTGATCGCGGCATTGAACTGAGGCGCGGGGGGCAATGGAGCGATGACGGGCGGAAGACCTGCCAGTTCGGCGAGGTAGTCCACTTTGATACCGACGTCTGCCAGGTCGCGGCGGGGCAGGTCGCGCCGGTCCAATGACACTCCGGCTTCGGAGGGCAGCAGCCGGCGGTAGCGGTCAAAGGCGAGTTCGGCGGCGGCATCTAGCCCTAGGACCGCCAGCCAGCGGGCCAAAGGAAGGAACAAGGATGCGTTCAGCGGGTCGAGTTTAGCTGCTTCCAGATATTCCTTGGCCGCCACTTGATAGAACTGCTGTGCGTCGACGATTCTGGCGAGCATGGTGTGCTCATAGGTGGACTCGGGGAATCGTCTCGAGATCTCGTTGCCTAGCTGTTCGGACATGCGCAGATAGCAAATGCCGAGCAGGTGAAGAAAGTAGTCGGGATTGGTGGATAGCGACAACGCAAAGCGGAAGTACGGCGCTGCCTCCTGGTAACGGCGCAGGGCGTGCAGCGCGAGGCCCGAGTACATCGCGCTTTCCTGCGACGGGCTCGCTTGATGCGC
>VFZW01000536.1 GCA_016871055.1 Acidobacteriota bacterium | reverse complement strand
AGAAAACGTCAAAACCCCAAGTATTGCCGAATGTTGGGGATACAGCCGCGCGAAAAAAATACGATTTGGTCAAGGTCAACTGGCCGCGCGGCGTTACAGTTTTGGAAATTGGCTCCCCGAACTCACCCGTGCTCTAACTTTCTCTCGGCAGTTTGTCGTCCGCGGTGACGAGTGGTTGGCGATGTGCTGCGCGGCTTCGTGCCCCTGTTCTTCAGGTACGCGGTGATGCCGGTCTTCCGGGCCTATGCCGGATCCCGTGTAGGACCGGAACGTGTGGTTCCAGACCCTAGTCTTGATGCCCGTGTAGCGCCCCCGCCGCTGGATAATCCTGTAAACATCATGCTGCCACATGGTTCTCACCTCCGCACGGTCACATCCGGCTCAACCACCAGCCGCCCCGCGGCCACGGTGTACACGGCGCCGGCCACCTCAACCTCGAGATCAAAGTACAACTGGACTTTCCGGGACGCCAGCCCGGAAGTGTCGCCAGGCGCCAGTTGGATTAAGCCGATACCACTGGCAGGAGTGGTCACGGTGATTCCTGCCCCGAGAGTTTTCTGAAACACCACGGTGGTCGCCGCCGGCGACGTTTTCGCGGTGAACCAAAGTCCTGCGCCTGTCAGATCAAGCGGATTTCCGCCGAGGGTGATGGCAAAGTCAAACACCATGGTTTTTTTCATCACCGCCGGCGCCTGCGGCTCGATAGCGTTGTACGCCGCTCGAAGGCTCACAGCCAAAAGGCGAACAAGAGGCGAACGTGATAACCTAGGTGAGTGCCGAGCAAGCAGTGTCGGGTAAGCGTCACAGATTCGAGTGGTATTGAGCACACCGTTACGGTTGATGCCGATTCCGTTTACCTTGCCGCAGCCCGCGGTCTGGTGGAGCTTCGGAGACATGGTTGGGTTGAGGCGATACCCGAGGGACTAAACTGCCTACACGTTGTGGTGTGCGAAAGCAGGGAGGTGACACACAGCGTCACGGTGGAGCGGCTGCAGCAATGGGCGAGGGGCAGCGCGCTAAGCCCAGCTGAGGTTCTGCGGCGCGCGGAGGTCCGACGCGAGTTGGGGGAATAGGGAAAACTGCAGGGAACTGGATCCGCGGGCCAGCAACACCCAGAGGGGCAGGTAGACGCTCTAGCGCCCCTGCCCCCTGGGCAGGAAATTCGCCATCCGCTCCCTCATCCCACCGTATCCCCCACCAGCAAGAACACCTCAATCGACCCAATCTCCCCCGCGGTCATCGCAACCTGCTCGATGCCTGCCAGCGGAATTCGATCCACCTCCACATTCACCTCGGTGGCCAGGAACGGTTCCAGTTCCCGGCGGAACTCCTCCACCCGGTCCTCTGCAACCTGAATGCTTCCCGCTTCGTTGCGGGTGCCGTAGCGCTCGAACAGCTTCAGGCACTCCTCATAGGCCGTCTTGTGCTCGGCCGTGATCTTTTGCGCCAGCCGGGCGATCCGTAGGGCGGTGGCCGCGGGCACGGTGGCCTGGAGTAGTTTCTCCATGCCGGGCTTGCAGTCTAGAATCTGGGCGATCGTCAGGGTCATAAAAGTCCTCGTGTTCTCTCGAAAGTGCTCTCGTCTATTTGGAAGAATGGCCGTTCGCCTGGCCGTTCCCGGGTGTGCTCGTGGCCGCACCGCGGGCTGAGTTCATGGCCAGCAGCAGCGCGCCAAAGATGGCCTTGCGGTAGTCGTCGACGGCCGCGCTCGTGCAGCCGACGGCCGGCAGGAGGCAAAACAGGATGATCAGCAGCACGATATATCCGCCGACGGTGTTGCGGGAGCGGAGAAACCGCTCCCACGCACCGAGTACGGTCTCCGTAATCGGCCCTGCCCCCGTTCGGCCCGGAACTGCACGACGGCCAGTTGCACTGCAAAGTCGATGATCCGGTCAGCGGCATCCGGGGTGACACGCTTCAGTTGAATGGCCGCGACCTGCAGGAGCGCCCGTCCGCGCTGCTCGCGGGCAGCGCCAGCCACGTTTCGGCCTGCGGGATGGCGTAGTCGCGGAACAGGCGAACGATCTCGTCGTCCGAGCGAGTGGGGGTGAACGCGGCGATCCGCTCGACGATCGGCAGAGCCAGGGCAATCAGGTCGATGGCCGCGGACACGTCCTGCGAGGCGCGGCCGGAATAGTAAGCAAACAGCTTGCGGTACAGGGATTTGATCCAGTTCATAGTGGTTCTCCAAAAGGAAAGCGCCCCGAACGAGCGGGGCGGCTGGGCCAGGAAAAGCGAATGGCGAGCGACCCGGATTGAGGAATTCGCGCGCCATTCGCAGGAAGAAAGACAGAGATTGGGAAGGCACGACTCGTGGTGGGCCGTGCGGGCCTACTTGCCGGGCGTTTCGCGACCGCTGATCTCCTCCCAGTACTTGTCCACGAAGCTGGTGCCCGTGTAGACGAACCGGCGTTCGCCGATCTTGGCCTGCTGGCCCAGCCAGGGTGAGGACGTGCTGAGGGCGTAAAACTTGCCGGGTTTGTTCGGGATGGGGCCGCCGACGGCGTACTCATCGGTACCGCAGACCGGCAGGAAGCTTTTCGGGTCGATCGTCGAGACCGGACGACCGGTGCCGGAGATCTTCATGGAGAAGAAGTCGTCGAAGCTGAAGACGGCCTGGACGGCCTCGTCGGGACGGGGTTCGCCGGAGTTGCCTCCATTGCGGGCCCAGTCGCGGGCGGCGTCGAGAAAGCGCTTGACGTTCGCGGTTTCGTACCGTAGACTCAACCTCGATGAAGCCTTTTATCCTGGTAACGATTCTGGCCGCCACGGCCTCCCTGGCCCTTGCCGTAAAACTGATTAATCGAGACTCGACGTCTCACGATTTGGTCGTTAAGTGTTCCTCTACGGCGCAGACGTCCATTGGCGGGTCGTCGACCCGCGATCTGGGCAACGGCCCCTGCACCGTTACGGTCAAAAAGACCGGAGCGTCAGCCACGGCATCCGGAAGCCAGAATCTGATGATTCAAAACGGTAGCGTCACGGTCGTCAAGTAGGCCGGAACGGCCGATTGGCTTGCGATCCTTGAGCGTCCATTTGTAGCGCCCGCGCACCTTGGCCGCCGTCAGCTCGCTGAGTGCCCGCCGCTAGTCAATCAGGGTCGAAGATGCCGACCCGGGCGCGTACTGTCGTTCTCGGAAACCTCATCTTAACGCCTGATCGGCCTGGACCCACAGCCTTTGGGGCTTCTTGAGGGAGAGCATTTGGACCTCACTCGCCCCGCGTCGTCGGCTGACAATGCCTGTTTCCGCGATGCCAATAGGCTCACTGTCGCGGCCCCGGCGACCGTCAATCGGGCCGCGCAAGGGCACATGCCAATGCGGACGGAATCGCGCCGAAGATGCCCTTAGGCGGCGCGGCGCTCGTAACGATGATGGAGGCCGCCGATTTCAGGGATCGCAACCACGCGCCCCGTGTCCGCCGATTGGATCGGGCGAGGTTCCGGTGTGTCCTTCTCCAATCCCAGGTGGGTCCGACTCCGATGATAGTAGTCCACGAAACTTTGCAGGTGACGGTACAAGCTCCCTTCGCCGAACACGATTACGTGGTCCAGGCACTCGCGGCGAATGGTGCCGATGACCCGTTCGACATAAGCCCGTTGCCAAGGGGAACGCGGTGCCCACAGGACCTGTTTGATACCCATGGATTTGATCTGATCGAAGACTTCTTTCCCGAAGATCCGGTCGCGATCTCGGAGCAAATAACGGGGCGCGGTATCCCAGGGAAAGGCTTCCCGGAGTTGCTGAGCGGTC
>VFZW01000535.1 GCA_016871055.1 Acidobacteriota bacterium | reverse complement strand
AAGAAGATCATGACGACGTATCAGATACGCACCAACCAGGACGGCATCGCAACGATTCCGCCGATTCCGCAGGGGAAAATTCAGGTGCAGGTGATCGCGAAGGGCTTCCAGACGTTCGGGCAGATCTACGATGTCGCCGAAGAAGAGAAGACCATCGAAATTAAACTGAACGATCCGCAGGCGCAGTACTCGGTGCACGAGGACCCGAAGAAGAACTGAGCGCGGCACCATGGCGGACATGCCAATCGTTCCGCCCACGAAACTCGCCCACGTCGTCTATCGCACGCGGCGCTTCGATGAGATGCTGCGCTGGTATCAAACGGTGTTCAACGCCCGCGTGCACTACGGAAACGCCGCGCTGGCGTTCCTGTCGTTCGACGACGAACATCACCGCTTCGGAATCGCCAACATGTCGGTTTTCCAGCCTGATGGTGGTGTGGGAGAGAAACAAAACTCGACCGGGGCTGATCATGTCGGCTACACATACCCCACACTGCGCGTGCTGCTGGAAAACTACGAAGCACTTCGCGAACAGGGGATCAAGCCATACTGGTGCATTCACCATGGCATCACGGCGTCGATGTACTACGCCGATCCAGACGGCAATCAGATGGAGTTTCAAGTCGACTGTCTGGGGTCGAGTGATGACGCCAGTCAATTCATGGCGACGATGTTCGCCAAGAATCCGATCGGCGTTGAGTTCGATCCGGAGGACTGGCTGAAGCGCTTGCGAAGCGGCACGCCGGAGACCGAACTCCTGGACCGCCAAAAGCACGAACCGATTTCTCCCATACGCGGCGTGTTCGCGCAATTCATGGAAACGGAGTAGCGAACAAACCGGCCCCACAACCCGGTCATTATCGCTTCGGATCGCAAGTCAGGACTGCAGCCAAGAACCGGAGTTCCGACTCCACTTCCGCGGGATCGGTCACTGTATCGGCGATCTCTTTGCGAAAGAGTTCACGGTACCTTTTTCGCAGCCTTTGAATTGCAACTTTGAGCGCACCTTCGGACGTGTGCAGTTCGCGAGCCAACTCCTCATATGGTGCATCCGAGCGTCCGAGTAGAAATACCTTCAGCCGTTCGAAATGCTCCGGGCGGCCGTGACGTACGAATTGCTCTCTCAATTTCTCCACGACTCGATCGAGCACCGAGAGAGCCCAGCGCCGCTCGAATATCCGCTCAGGCGTCTCGTCGTGTGCCGGCTCGCATTGGTAGCGCGCTTCACCGGACGACAATTCCAACGAAACAACCGCACCACCTCCCCGTTTGTGAGCCTGTTGGCGATCTCGTTCGTCGGCGACAAAGGACTTCAAAGACGTCAAGAGAAACGACCGGAACCGGCCCCTTTCCCGGTCGGCGCGATTCAGATATTTCCCTTCCAACACGCGGACGAAGAACTCTTGCGTCAGATCCTGGGCCTGATCGGCGGCATATCCGCGCCGGCGCAGATAGGCGTAAAGCGGATACCAGTAGTTCTCGCACAACGCGATCAGCGCGGAGCGAGCTTCCGCGGGACGCGGATCGCCGGCGGCAACCACAAGAGTCCATCGCGTCGTTGGGAAGCGGGAACCTCCCGGCACCGAGTGGAGTGTGTCGCTGTCGGTCATGATCGTAATCCCAATCGGCGTTTCATAACTGGCATAAGGAATCGGCGCCCAAAGGTTACAACTTTTCGTACTCCGACTTCGCGCGTTTCAGGATAGGCACGTCCGGGTCTGCCTCTTTCCAAAGCGTAAGGAAGTTTTGGTAGGACGTTTTTGCCTTGGCCTTGTCTTCCGACAACGCGAACGTCCGGCCAAGCTGCAAATGAGCGAGAGTGCCTATTGGATCCAAGCCTACCAGGCCGCGGTGGTCGAGGATCTTTTGATACTCGGCGGCCGCTTCCACATATCGCCGCATTTGAACATAAGCTTCGCCTCGCAAGCAAGCGGAATGCAAACCGCCCAGCATGAGATTCGGAAAGTTTAGGCCGTTTGCCGCAAGCTCATACGTCCGCGTGGCCTCCAGCCGCTCCAAACTGTCCGCGAAATTTCCCTTTGCCTGAAAGCCTAGCGCACGCAGGACAGGCGCATAGGTGAAGTTGACGAAAGTGTCTTCGGGGAATCGTTTCACCAAATCGCCGGCGAAAGTTTCGGATTGGGCCGAATTTCCGGCCAGCGCCAGGGCGAGGCCGGCTGCGTATTTGACATCGCGGCTCGGGGAAAGATCGAGCGCGGCCAAGGCGCTCGTGCGCGCTTCCGCGAGATTCCCGCAAAACGCCTCCCACACGGCTCGGGTAGCGTTATAGGTCGCGGCAAGGTCGCTTCCCCGTTCTTGTTGGGCAAGAGTCACCGCCCGAACCGACGCCTGCCGTGCGGCCTGTAAGCGGCCGGCACGAACTAGGGCGAGAGCCTCCACGTGGGCGATCCGGTGCCCAACCAGACGTTTCCCTTTCGCCGAATCTGCGATTCGCTCTATTTGCGCTTGATCGCCCTTTAGAGCCGCGAGGCTGTATTCCAGCATCGGCACATGAGGTGTCAGTGCCTTCCGTTCCGTGGCGCGGCGAATGGTCTCTTCCGCCGCGGTGAGACGGTTCAGGTAAAGCTGCGCGAGAGCGAGATTGATATACGGGTACGCCAAATCGGGATCCGTCGCGATTCCGTCCAGCGCGGCTTCCATGCCCCTTTCGAATCGGCCAATTCCCAGCGAGGCGAGGCCGCCCAGCAGATCCTGGGGATTGGCTGTCATCGTTCCTCGCCGGGGGTAGGTTTGAATCCAAAGATCAAGCGTTTGGTAGACCTTCTCCAAATTGCCGGTCACTTGCCGGTGATACGCGAAGTCGATGTAAAATCTTTCTCGATCGCTAACCCGATCACGCAGCCGCCAGGCTTTGGCCGCGTATTCGGCGGACTGTTCCGGGTGTGCACTGCCGTAACCATACCCCAGCCTGGCGTACGCCATCGCGAAGTTGGGATCGATCTCGACGGCGCGATGCAAGAGCGGAATGGACCGCTCATGGTTCCCTGAGGAAAGACTCAACTTCGTGGCAGTGCTAAAGGCCTTTAAAGCATCCATCGAAGGAGTGGTGGCTTCCGAAAGCGGCATGGCGTGCTTTTCCAGCGTTGCCAACGACTCGCCCGCCTTCGTTCGAAACTTTCGCGACATCTCGCTGAGAGCGTTTAAGACGTCCTCTTTCCGTGCGGCTGCCACCTGCTGTTGATCCAAAGTGCTTCCCGAGTGGCAATCCCTCGCGCGAAGGCCCAAGACATATTGACTTCCAACAAGTGCGATCAACCCATCCAGGACTGCCACGCTGCCGGTTCGCTCGCAGACCTGCCGTGCGATTTCCGCCGTCAGCCTGGCGTCTTTGGGCTGACCCATCATAGTCAGCGTCTGTCGGACAGTGACGTCCGAAATCAGTGCCAGGTACGGCGACTGCTCCAGCTCCGCGGACAGTCCCTGGCGAAGCGTGTCATCAAACACCGCGTCGCCAGTCTTGTTTTCGAACTCCGCGAGGACAATAGTGTCCTTATCGGTCAGCTTTGGCTTCGCGGCGGAGTCTCTCGCCAGGGACCAGGCCGTCACTCCGATCAGCACAACTATCACCGCTCCCGCCGCCGTGCCGAGCGCGGCCAGCCTGTGTCTGCGGACACTAGTGTCCGGCTATCGCGAAACGCCAACGCGCAAGGTTATTGGAATGAGCCGCTTGCAGGTAGTATTACCTTTTTCGATTTGGACTGAAAATTGAGTTTTTGAGCCTTGTAGCGCTCGGGCCGC
>VFZW01000534.1 GCA_016871055.1 Acidobacteriota bacterium | reverse complement strand
GAGCGCATGCCCGCTAAGTGATTCACAATGAACCGCTTACCTCGCGCTCCCGCACGAGGTAAGCGCTCTTCGCAGTAAACTCCCGCTAGCGCGGCTACGGCCCAAGCCGCCGGTCTGCCGCGCCGTTCGAGCCAAGCGAACGCCCCCAGCGCCAACAGTAAGATAAGCGGCAATGCCGCGATCCAGTGCCGCGGTTCCCGAAATGCGCGAACGACATAAGAAGTCGCGGCGAAACTGATCAAACCGGCGGCGGCGCATAGAATCGCGGGGTTGCGACGCACAAGCGCCATGCCGCCTAGCGCGATCGCCATGAATCCCGGGCCGGCGGCGGCCGGCAAATAACCGATCGCCCAGGGTATCGGCGCCATCACACCGCCCCGGTGGCGGAGTTCCATTGTCCCAGAGCTGTTTTGCCATCGATACCACAGAGCGACCGGCAGACATACGGCTAACACGCCGGCCGCCATAACCGGCGCAACACGGAAACGCCGCCAACTGCGATCGGCGGTAATCGCCAGAGCGACGGCGGGAAGCAACACAACGGCAGTACCTTTTATCAGAAGGGCGGCGCCCACGGCGGCGCCTATGGCCAGCAGACGCCGGTTGGATGGCCGCTCGATAAACCGCGCCAACAACAGTATCGCCGCTAAGTTCGCCGTCAGGCTCAACAGGTCCGACATCACCTGCCCGGCGGCCTGCTGAAATAGCGGAGAAACAAGCAGCAACCCGCTGAATAACAGCGCCGGCCAGCCGGAGTGAATGCGCCGTGCAAGGAGGTAGAATAGCAGCACGGCGGCGGCCGCCGTAGCCGCGTTAAACAGCATCGCCGACACCCTTCCGGGAGGAACGATCAACCACCAGCCCGCTTGCAGGATAAAGTAACCGGGAGGCCAGTGTCCCAGAGCGGCCTTGGGATAGTGCAGATAGTAGTTCATCGCCCAAGGCATCGGATCGGCCAGAGGCCAACTACCGGCGTAGTCGCGAACCAGAAGGCTGCTGACGACGTGTGCCGGCTCGTCGGCGGCGCCGCAAAATTCGGCCTGATAGGCGCCGCCGCTCCATTGCATGGCGGTGGTCAAAACGAATGCCGCCACTGTGGCGAACCAAGCTGATCGATCCGGGCCGGACGCCGCCCGGGTCTGCGGGTTTGCATTCATGGTCGTTGCGCGACGGGATTACACCCGTCATGGTCACATCGGCTAAAGCGAAAATTGCTGGATTGACAGGCGAATCGACAGGTTGGGGGTGCGGAGTTGGCTGCCGTAAGCCGATACTAGAGGTAGGATTGAACACTGAGAATGAATCTTTTTGACGCGCTGTGCCGGAAGTTCGAAGATCGAACGGTTGTTTGTGGTGTCGTTGGATTGGGTTATGTCGGCCTGCCACTGGCCGTCGAGTTCGCGCGAGCGGGCTTGAAGGTAGCCGGCTTCGACGTGACGGCCGGAAAAGTGGACATGCTAAACCGCGGCGAGTCCTACATCCAGGACGTGCCAACGTCGATCGTGGCGGGCCATGTGAACAACGGTCTGCTGTCGGCGACCACCGACTTTAGCCGCTTGGCCGAAGTCGACACAATCAATATCTGTGTTCCAACACCGCTGCGGAAGACCAAAGATCCCGACATGTCGTTCATCGTCGCGGCCGCCGAGCAGATCGCGCGTCATCTGCGTCCGGGTACGCTGATTATTCTCGAATCGACCACCTACCCAGGCACGACCGACGAACTGTTGCTGCCGATGTTTGAAAAAAGCGGCTTGCGCTGCGGCAAGGACTTCTTCCTGTGTTTTTCACCCGAACGCGTCGATCCGGGCAATCCTAAGTTTCAGACCTACAACATCCCGAAAGTTGTCGGCGGCATTACGGCCGACTGCACCGAACTGGGCCGGCGTTTCTACGCGCTATCGCTTGAGACGGTCGTGCCGGTGGCCTCAACCAGCGTCGCCGAAATGGTCAAACTGCTTGAGAATACGTTCCGCATGATCAACATCGGGCTGGTCAACGAACTGGCGTTAATGTGCAACCGCATGGGCATCAATGTCTGGGAGGTCATCGACGCGGCCGCCACCAAGCCGTTCGGATTCATGCCCTTCTATCCCGGCCCCGGCCTCGGCGGACATTGCATTCCGATCGACCCGTTCTATTTGAGCTGGAAAACCCGGCAGGCCGGCATCGAGGCGCGGTTCATCGAACTGGCCGGCTACATCAACGGCCAGATGCCACATTTCGTCGTCGACAAGATTCAAGCCGCGCTCAACGACGCCGCCAAGCCGGTGAAGGGCTCGCGCGTGCATATCCTTGGCGTGGCCTATAAGAAAAACATCGACGACGTTCGCGAGTCGCCCGCGCTCGATATTATTCATCTGCTCAAGAGCCGCGGCGCCATCGTCAGCTACTCGGATTCCCACATTCCAGACCTCAGCCACGAAGGCCTCGACGAAAAGGCAATCGACACCGCCCAAGGCTGCCGGGCCGCCGATTGCGTGGTCATCGTCACCGATCATAAGGACTTCGATTATCCATCCGTGATCGAGCAGTCCAGGTTGATCGTCGATACGCGCAACGCGACCAAGGGTTTGTCGTCGAGCAAGATCGTCCGGCTGTAAACGGGGCCGCGCGGCAATAAGCGCCATCCCCGCCACCTTTACGGCTTGTCGTCCGGCTTCTTGGTTCGTAAACCCAAGCGGTGCGATCGCCAACTACTGGCGCATGGAATTCCCGGGCCGGTTCTTCGGCGATGCCGGATGCGATTCGATATCCGGCTTCAAATCGCGATGCGCTCGATCTCATCCAGCGTCAGCAAATCCGATGTCCGGTCATATAGCTTCGTCGTTCGTGGCGAAGCGTGGGCGGCGATCGCCTGCGCCTTCTCAAGCGTTCCGCCGTTTTCCAGATAAGCCGTAATGCCGGTGGCGCGGAAGGTATGACAGCAAATTGACTTCGGCAGACCAGTCTCCCGCCCACGAACCTTCACGACACGCAAAACGTCGGCTTCATACAACCCGCGCCCGGTAATCGCTCCGTCCCGGCCAAACGTCTGGAACAGCGGCGACTTCCCCGCGCCGCCGATACCGGCCGCCTCGATCCAGGCGTCGACATACGCTTCGGCCTTGTGGTGCGCCGGGACCTCATGCACCTTGGCGCCCTTTTCATGGAACCGGAACCACCAGCGTTTGCCCTGCTGGAAGTAGTCCTCAACGCGCAGGCCGGTGACGGCTGTGTGTAGCCAGAACTGAATCTGCAAGCGCGGAGCAACGTTTCGTAACGTGGAACTCATGGCGCGTGGTTCCGCTGGTGCGGAGCGGGTGGACGGCAGGCACTGGTTTCCATGGTCCCCCACGGAGACGGCTCAGACAGATTCCGGCCACGGTGCCCTTGGAGTTGCATCTTTCGGCAGGTCCGCAGCCCGGTGCCCGTGGTCGGTGATTTCGATTTGGCGATCAAGGAGAGCACAACGGCGGCAGCGTGGTTCTACGCAGCCTGTTGCCAGGAGTAGCGATGGTGCAGCCCACCCAGGCGCGGCATGGAAATCGCGATTGCGTTCGCGTTGGGCTTCTGCTCTACTGGCCGCCGGTTCGGTGTGTCCTTCTCCAGGGAGTCGTGAATGCGGTCGTCGTGGTGGTAGTTCACGTAGTCGCGGATGAGCCTGCGAAGGTGCGCCTCATTCAACGGAATCACGTGATCGAGGATCTCGCGGCGGCAACCGCCCACCCAGCGTTCCGAAATTCCGTTCTGCCAAGGCGCCCGGACACTTGTCCGCTTGGG
>VFZW01000533.1 GCA_016871055.1 Acidobacteriota bacterium | reverse complement strand
GGAGGACTTCGAAAACGCGGCGTTTCACATGCTGTGCGCGGCTCGCATCGACGGGTTCGCGAAGGCGCGGAAGGAACTGATCCCGATCAAGGCCGATACGCGCCAAGGCATGCACGAGCAGTATTTGTTGTGGAAAGGGCAGGGAAGCGCGGCCGAAGTTCTGCGCGCGGCGGGTTCGAACCGGACCGCGCAGTTCTACGCAAACCTGTACCTCGCCTTGTTCGAGGAGACGCGCGGAAAACGCGATGATTCGAAGAAGTACGCCAAACTTGCCGCCGAACTCGCCGGTCCGGACTACATGGGCGACGTCGCTCGCGCGCACTGGCGCGAGCTCTCGGCGAGCAAGCTACCCTGACGCTCGATAGAGGCCGTGTGCGCGGATGTAGCGTTCCACCGGCTCGAGCAACGCGTCCGGCATTTCGCCGGCGGTCAGCGCGCGGCGGATCGCGGTGCTCGATACGTCGATTTGCAAGGTGTCCAGGCGGTGAGCGGTCGCGCCCGCCGGAATATCGTAGTCGTAACCTGGCCGCGACAACACGATGAACTCGACCTGCGCGCTTACGTCGCGCCAGCGACGCCACGTTTCGATTTCGCTGAAAGCATCGGCGCCGATCAGAAAGAACAGTTCGGCCGAAGGCCAAGCCGCGCGCACGCGTTCGATCGTGAGAATCGAGTAACTCGTCTCGTTGCCACGTTCTAAGTTAGACGCCTCCAGCCTCGGGTCGCCTTCGACCGCAGCTGCGACCATGGCGAACCGGTGTTCGTAGGACGCCCCGGTTTGCCGTTGTTTGTGCGGCGGAATCGCATTCGGGATCAGCAGCACGCGATCGAGCGCGAAGTGATCGGCCGCGGCGCGGGCGACGGCGATGTGCGCCGAGTGTATCGGGTCGAAGGTTCCGCCGAATAAGGCAAGTCGCACAGCGGTTAGAAACTGACCCCGAGGAGAAAGTCGACTTGATTGGTCGACCGCACGGGACCGGATCTGTTCCAACGCGTGAAGCGAACTTCGGGCGCGACCCGCACTTTCGGCAGCTTGAAGTCGATGCCGCCCGCGCCGAGAAATCCGCGCCGCGACTGATCGGCCGTGCCGCCCGCGATAAACTGGCGCAACTCGCCGAGACGCTGGAAGTTCATGCCCGCGCCTACATACGGCCGGAAGAGAATTCCGGGCGCGCGCAGTTTGCCGTAGAGCGGAAACTCCCACGTCGACGCGCTGCCGCGGTTCAGCGCCCCGGTTGCGTTCCACCGGCGGTAGAGTGCGTCGAATTCGATACCGAGGCCGAACGGCAAACGGACGTCGACCATCGGTCCGATGATGACGTTGCCTTTCCCCGTAACGACGTTGGTGATTGCGCCGGTCTTGGAATCGGCCTCAAGGAAGTCTGTGAGCGGCACGCCGCCGCGAATGCCCACGCTGATGTTCTGCGCGTACGCCGCCGCGCCCAGTACCACGCCGCTTACGAGAATCTTACGGAATAATCCTCTCATCCTACCAGTGTAGAAGGCTCGCTGCGGATTTTGTGGACAAAACGTGAGAGAAATGTTTCGCGCCGCCCACTATCACAAGGTGACCCTTTCCCTTCCGATGCCCTGGATCCGCCGGCGGAGCCTTCCGTCCGAGGACCGGCACGCCGCGCGGTTGCGCGAGGTGTATCACGCCATGCGGAGTTCCACGCGTTATGGTCAATCGCTCGATCTGGGCGAGTCCGCCAAATGGGCCGATGTACCGTCGATCGACCTGCTCGAATTTCTCTGCCACACCGACCGCTACACCGACGCCGGCGCGCGTTCGGCGAAGCGCGAGGAGTTTGTTTATCCGGCCGGTAGGGCGCCGCGCACCGCGGTGGTGGGCCGGGATGTCTCGCAGACGTGGCGTGTGCGGACGTTTGAATCGCTGCGCGATGAAAAGCTCTGGAGTTTCAAGCCGCACGCGATCGCCGCGCCGGTCGACAGTTTGCGGTGCTACGCGCAGGACGCCGGCGCGGCGCCGTTGCGCAACGCGGTGATCGCGTTCTCGGATATCCTGCAAGGTCCGCTTTCGTTCGAAGACTCAGACCGGCTTTGGGCGGCGTATCAAGTTCCGGTATTCGAGCAGTTCCTTGGACTGGACGGTGAACTGCTGGCGTGGGAATGCGAAATTCATCATGGCCTTCACGTTCGGGAAGAAGCGGCGTTGTTTGAGACTCTAATCGACGAACGGCTGATGATCAGTTTCCTGGCCAATCCGCGGCTGCCGCTGTTGCGTTTGGAGACCGGGCTCGCGGGCCGGATTGTCAAGGATCCTTGCCCGTGCGGGGTGAATTCGCCGCGGATCGTCGACTTGCACCGGCGGCCGATTAAGCGGCGAATTGCGGCACACGAGTTCGCGGTCGCGGCGGTAGGTTAAACTGGAGTTGTTTGACCCAGCCGCGCGGATGTGGCGAAATTGGCAGACGCCCCGGATTTAGGTTCCGGTGCCCGCAAGGGCGTGGAGGTTCAAGTCCTCTCATCCGCACCAACCTCTTACGGGGAATCGTGGCGACGTGCAATGGCATTGTCGAATGAGGTCGTCCACACCGGAATTACCGTGCGCGATGAGGCCGTTGCGAAAGTAAGGGGAGAGGACCTGCTCCGCCGTTCCCAGATCATATGCAAAAACGGACACAAAGCATCGGTTTTCGATTATGATCTGGGGTAGCGATGCTTGAGCAATACATCAAAGATCGGTTGGCGAATGGCCGGACCTTCTTCACACGGGACGAGTTGCGCTCCGCACGCAGCGCTACCGCCTCCGCGTTGACTGCCGCGTTAACACGGCAGATCAAGAACGGCCGGCTCGCCAATCCTTGGCGGGGTTTCTACGTGATCGTACGCCCGGAAGATCAAATCGCAGGCGCGCCCGATCCAGCTCGCTGGATTGACCCGCTAATGCAACATTTGCAACTGGACTATCGAATCTCATTGTTACGAGCCGCCGCGTTCCACGGCTCCTCGCATCAGGCGGCGATGGTATTTCAGATCGTCGTTCCCAAGCAGTTGCGTTCCTTTGAGATCGGCCGGCATCGATTGGAGTTCGTCTACCAAACTCCGAGAGCCTTCGAACAGTTGAATCGGAAGCAGTGGATGGGCTCGCTGAAAAGCGACTCTGGTTACGCGAAAGTAGCCGGAGTCGAATTGACGCTGCTCGATTGCGCGCGCTACTTTCACAGAGTTGGAGGCATCAACGGGCTTGCCCAAATCGTCAAGGATCTCGGCCGCGAAGCCAGTGCAGCCGACTTGTCCAGCGCGGCTGTTCATTACGAGAACTCGTCTGTACGCCGCCTCGGATATTTGCTGGAGAATATGGGGCACACGCGCCAGGCCGAGTCTCTGCGATCCTTTGTGAAACGCGCGAAGTCGACTGTACCGCTGGACCCCTCAGTGAAACCGACTGCCGAAGGACTTAACGACCTTGACGAGAAAACGCCAGAGTGGATGCTGATCATCAACGAACGCGTGGAGATCGACTATTGATTCCGAGAGACTATATCCAGGCTTTGCGTTCAAAGGCGCCGTGGCCGGATATCCGGCAGGTGGAACAGGACCTGATCATCTGCCGCGCGCTGTGCGATATCTTCAATTCGCCGACTTTGACCGGCAAGATCGCTTTTCGCGGCGGTACAGCAATCAACAAACTACTCTTCAAACGTCCGCTCCGGTATTCGGAAGACATCGACCTAGTCTCCTGTCTTGGATAATTCGTTACAACGGCGCACCTTGTCGAGGATAACGTCTGCGGAGGCCTTCC
>VFZW01000532.1 GCA_016871055.1 Acidobacteriota bacterium | reverse complement strand
CTCGCCGTCTGGCAGGCCGCAGTGCACTCGCCCGAGATGTTGCCAAAGCGAAACGGGAAACCGCAACCCATCTCCGCCGGCACCAGGAGGCTGCTGTGATCCACGGGCGTCCCGCGTTAACCTATAGAATTATGCAGATCGAGCTGGCCTTTGGAAAAACTGGCCTCCCCGCCACCTTGCCGCAAGGCGTCAACTACCAATTCCTCGAAGCGCGATCGGCGACCGCCCTGCCCGACGGCCTCGCCGCGCTGGAAGCCGCCATGGATTCCCCGATCGGCGTCGCGCCGCTTGTTGAACTCGCGCGCGGCAAGAAGACCGCGGCCATCTCCGTGTGCGACATCACACGCCCGGCGCCGAATCGCCTCGTGCTTCCGCCGATGCTCGCCCGCCTCGAACAAGGCGGCATCACGCGCGACAACGTCACCGTCCTCATCGCGACCGGTCTGCACCGCCCGGCGACCGAAGACGAAATTCGTGAGATCATCGGCCCCGATCTCTACGGCAAGATTCGCGTCGTGAATCACCACGCCAAGATTCTCGCCGAACACCGCTACCTCGGCGACACCGCTAGCGGCACGCCTGTCCACATCGACGAGCGCTTCATCTCCGCGGACCTCCACATCACGCTCGGCTTCATCGAGCCGCATCTGATGCTCGGCTTCTCCGGCGGACGCAAGCTGATCGCGCCCGGTCTCGCCGCGCAGGAAACGATCAAGGTTCTGCACAGCCCGAAGTTCATGCGCGATCGCCGCGCCGTCGAGGGTTCGGTCGAAGACAATCCGTTGCACCGCGAACTGCTCGAAATCGCCCGCATGGCGCGGCACGATTTTCTGGTCGACGTCTCGCTCACCCGCGACCGCAAGATCGCTCAAGTCTTCGCCGGGCATCCCGAACAGGCCCACCGCAAGGGCATGGAGTTCGTCGGCAAAGTCATGCGCGAACGTATCGACGAACCGGTCGATGCCGTCATCACCACCTGCGCCGGCTACCCGCTCGACCTGACGTTCTATCAGACGGTGAAGGGCATCACCGCGGCGAGCCACATCGTGAAACCCGGCGGCCGGATTCTCGTCGTCTCGGCGTGCACCGAAGGCGCCGGCGCGCCCGAGTTCTGCGAAATGCTCGAACAGTTCCCGACGCCCGATTCGTTTCTCGATCACGTGGCCGCGCGGCCCGTTGTCGTCGATCAGTGGCAGCTGGAAAAACTGGCGTTGGTGTGCCGCGACAAGACGCTGCTGTTCCACGTCCCCGGCCTCGAAGCCCGCTACAAATCGAAGCTCTGGGGCAAGACCTACGAAGATGTACAAGGCGCCATCGCGGCGGCGCTCGAAGGCTTGCCGGCGAACGCGCGCGTCGCTGTGATTCCCGAAGGGCCGTATGTGTTGGCGCGCGTCGAAGAGGCCGTTACGGCATAATCGGCAGGCCTAGCTTCTCGCGCACATCGGTGTAGATCTCCGAAATGGCGCGGTTGGCGTCGACCGTGATCAGCATGTTGCACTTCTCGTAAAGTTCCAGCAGCGGCTTGGTCTTCTCGTGGTACTCGCGCAACCGGATCTTCAGCGCCTCGGGGTTGTCGTCGGCGCGCTTGGTGAAGCCGCTGCCTTGGCCCATGCGCGCGCGGTACATGACGCGTTCAAACACAACCTCGTCGGTCAGGTGGAGGTAGATGACTTTGTCGAGATTCCAATTCTCGAACAAATATTCGGCCTGCGACCGCGTTCGCGGAAATCCATCGAGCACGAAGCCGTAGTTCCAATCGTGCTGATCGAGCCGGTCCCGGACGACCTTCTCCACGATCTCATCGGGCACCAGCAATCCGGCGTCGGTGATCCGCTTGATCCGCGCCGCGAGTTTAGTGTGATGCTTCACGTTCCAGCGAAAGATATCGCCAATCGAGATGTGAACGAGATCGTAGTCCTGACAAAGCAGTTCGCTTTGCGTTCCCTTACCGGAGCCCTGCGGGCCGCATATGACAAATTTGTTCATTGGCGCAAGATTCGATCATAGGTCAAACTCGATGCCTTGTGCCAGAGGAAGTTCTTCAGACCAGTTAATGGTGATGGTTTGACGGCGCATGTACGCCTTCCAGGCGTCCGAGCCCGACTCGCGTCCGCCGCCTGTATCCTTCTCGCCGCCGAACGCTCCGCCGATCTCGGCGCCGCTGGTGCCGATGTTGACGTTGGCGATCCCGCAGTCGCTGCCGGCATGGCCGAGGAAGCGCTCGGCGTTGCGAAGATTGTCGGTGAAGATGGCGCTCGAAAGGCCTTGTGGGACGTCGTTGTGCTGGCGGATCGCGTCGTCCAAATCGTCGAAAAACATGACGTAGAGAATCGGTGCGAAGACTTCGACCTTGGTGATCGCCATCGACGAGTTCGCCAGCACCAGTGCGGGCCGCCGATAAAGTCCGCCAAGCAGCGGCTTGCCTTCGTAGTCGAGTTCGACGCGCTCGCCGCCAAAGATCACTTCTCCGCCTTGCTCGCGCGCGTCGGCAAGGCCTTGTTCCATCTGGTTGATCGCGCTCTGATCGATCAGCGGCCCGCACAGCGTCTTTGGATCGAGCGGATGACCGACGCGGATCTTCGCCCACATCTTCTTCAGATATTCGACGTACTCATCCGCGCAGTCGCGATGAATGAACAGCCGCCGCAGCGTGGTGCAGCGTTGACCCGCCGTGCCGACCGCGCCGAACAGCACGGCGCGCATCACGAGTTGGGGATTGGCGTCGGGCATTACAATTAGACCGTTGTTGCCGCCGAGTTCGAGCAGCGTGCGGCCGAGCCGCTCGCCGACCACCTCGGCCACGCGCCGGCCCATGTGACACGAACCGGTCGCCGAGACCAGCGGCACTCGGCGGTCGGCGATCATCCGCTCGCCAATCACATCGCCGCGCCCGTTGACCAGCGTGAACACGCCCGCGAATCCGTGACGCTCCATCACGCGCCGCACGATGTTGTGGACCGCTATCGAAGTCAGCGGCGTCTTCTCGGACGGTTTCCAAATCACGCAGTCGCCGCAGACCGCGGCGATCAGAGCGTTCCAACTCCACACCGCCACAGGGAAGTTGAAGGCGGTGATGCAGCCGATCAAGCCGAGCGGATGCCACTGCTCGTACATGCGATGAGCCGGGCGTTCGCTGTGCATCGTTAGGCCGTAGAGCTGGCGTGACAGGCCAACGGCGAAGTCGGCGATATCGATCATCTCCTGCACTTCGCCGCGCCCTTCGGCCAGGATCTTGCCGGCTTCGAGCGAGACCAACATGCCGAGGTCATCTTTGGCCGCGCGCAGTTCGTTGCCGATCTCGCGAACGATTTCGCCACGCCGCGGCGCGGGTGTGTCGCGCCACTTCGGCCACGCATGCCGCGCCGTGTAGGCGGCGTCATCGTAGTCTTCTTCCAGGCCGAGCGTTACAGAAGCCAACCGCCGGCCGTCGGCGGGTGAGAAAACGTCGATCTCTTCGTCGCCGGGCGACGCCCAATCGTCGTGATAGACGCCGGAGTTGCGTTCTTCGATTCCGAGCCGCCTCAACAACTGGCGCACCTGCGTCTGGTCGAGCGACGAATCGAGGATGGACATTCCGCTAGTGTCCTGTCTCATATAACTATGTACATATAGGCAGAGTTGCCTCATACTGGGTCATGTTCACCCCAGCAGCTCCCTTGGCGGTAGAAGCGAGCCAACGGGAGCAACTCGAAGCCTTGCTCCGGAACGGAAGCTCCCCCCAGCGTGTGGCGCTACGCTGCCGGATTCTCCTGTTGGCGGCGAAAGGCGTC
>VFZW01000531.1 GCA_016871055.1 Acidobacteriota bacterium | reverse complement strand
CGAACACTGGCATGGACTGACGGAAGGATTTCGGGGGAGACGGCCGATAGATGACGAATTCCTCGCGGAGCACCGCGGGGAGGTGGAGCAGTAAGAAAATCAGCGCTGTAGAATTTTTGAAAAGAATGTTCTACAATCGTTTGAGATCAGTACCAAAGGGCTCGCAAGTCTATGATTTTTCATAGGGTTGAATCCCGAATTTCAAAGAGGTGAAATGACATACAAGAGATTGACCTCGTTAGTCAGTATCGTGCTTGCCGGGAGTCTGGCTGCTTATGCGCAGACGGCGACCGGGTCGCTGGGCGGGACGATTACTGATGCGAACGGCGCAAGTGTTCCTGGCGCGAAGGTGGTGGCGACGAATACTATCAACGGTACCCGCTTCGACGCTACGACGAGCGACGCTGGAATCTACGTATTTCCGACGCTTCCGATCGGCCTGTATAAAGTCGAGTTCGAAAAGAGTGGATTCAAGAAGTTGAACCGGCAGGGCATCGAGATTCGAATTGCCCAGCGTTGGGACATGAACATCACTCTCGAAATTGGTGATGTGAAGGAAGTTGTAGAAGTAACCGCCGATGCACCGTTGCTGGAAACGACCACGAGCGAAAAGGGCCATTCCTTCTCACCGAAGTTCATGACGAACCTCCCCCTGTTCACTGGTGCGATCCGCAACCCGCGTGGTTTTTTGCAATACATGCCGGGCGTGAACGCCGGTGCGGAGATGTCGATTTCCGGTTCGGGCGGCCGCGCGCAGGAAGTGCAGATCGACGGTGCATCGCTGATCATTCCGGAATCGGGCGGTACGGTGTTCAACATGCCTTCAGCGGAGATGTTCAACGAATTCAAACTCGTGACGGGCGCGTACTCGTCTGAGTACGGCCGCTTCGGCGGTGGCGTGGAAGTCTACGCGACCAAGAGCGGAGCAAACTGGTGGCACGGCACGGCGTTTCTCAACATGCGCCGCGACATTTGGAATTCGAATGCCTGGGCGCGCAACGCGAATCCGAATCCGGCGCAGAACTTCCGGCCGAAGGAGCGCCAGAACGAAATCGGCGGCGCGGGCGGCGGCCCGATCTTTATCCCGAAGGTCTACGACGGCCGCAACAAGACGTTTTTCTACTACACCTACACGCAGCGGCTGCTGCCGGCCAACATCGGTTTTCCGGTGAGCACCGTTCCGACGGCGCTGATGAAGCAGGGGAACTTTTCGCAGTTGGGCAATCAGCTGATCTACGACCCGGCGACGACTTCCGGCACAACTCGGCAGCCGTTCCCCGGTAACATGATTCCGGCGGCTCGGTTTTCTTCGGTTTCGCGAAACCTTCTGCCACTGATTCCAGATCCGAATCGGCCAGCGCTTTTGCAGAACTATGACTTCGTCAATCTCCAAACGGTGGAACAGAAGATCTGGAGCTTGAAGTTCGATCACGCGTTCAATCCGAGCAACCGGGTTGCGTTCTTTGTTTCACGCGAGAATGGCGGCAATTCCGACACGACCAACTTCGCCGGCCCGATCGGCAATGGCCTTGGGGCAAGCACGCAGAAGCCGTATAACTATCGTGGCAACCATGACTGGTCGATCCGGCCGAGTCTGTTGATGCACACGACCATTGGTATTTCGGCGACCCGTCAGGGCTGGGACAATCCGGCGCAGCGCGGCGCGGCGTCGCGCCTCGGCATTCCGGGGCTGCCCGCCGCGGCGGACGCAATGCCTCGCGTCGTGTTCCGCGGGCCTGCGGGCCTGTCGCCCTATGGCGTGCAGGACGGCAAGGTCGCCAACGGCGGCCAGGACAACGACACCTACATGTTCACGCAGGGTTACACGTGGTTGAAGGGTAAGCACGAGTTCAAGTTCGGCTGGGACTACCGGTTCCTGACGACCTTCGGATTTGACCTTGCCGGATCGAATGGCCGTTACTTCTTCAACCGCGCCCAGACCGCGGTGCCGAATAGCACAGCGGGCAGCGGCCACGAGTTCGCCAGCCTTTTGCTTGGCGCGGTGGAAGAAGCCGACAACACGGTGCTGCCGATTCTGTTGAACGAGGTTCGATATCGTTACTTCGCCACCTACTTCCAGGACAATTGGCGCGTATCGAAGAAGCTCACGCTCAACCTCGGATTCCGGTACGACGTGCCGGTCAACTGGCACATCGAGCAGGGCAACTACTCCGGAATCAACCTGACCAAGCCCAATCCGGGCGCCAACAACACGGCCGGCGCGTTGGAATTCTACGGCACCGGACCGGGCCGCGCGGGCGTTCTGCGTCCGTTCCCGACCGATATGAAGAACATCGGACCGCGTGTTGGATTTGCTTATCAAGTCGCACCGAAGACCGTGATCCGCGGCGGCTGGGGCATCTTCTATCAGACGCTCGGCAACGGCGGCTGCGGCTGCCGTCAAGGCTTTGCGTTCACCAACCAACTTACCGGCAATGGCGTCGATCCGGTCCTGAACTGGGATCGTGGTATTCCGGTATCGGCCGCGTTCCGTCCTCCTCCAGTGCTCGACCCGACACTGTCGAACTTCCAAAACATCGACTACTTTGGGCCGAAGTTCGGAAACGCTCCTCGCGTGTACAACTGGAGTGTCAACGTCCAGCACGAGGTGAAAGGATTCCTCTTCGACGTGGGTTATGTGGCCAATCGCGGCAGCGGTTTGAATTCGACGATCACGCTAAATCAGTTACCGGCCAGCGAGCTTTCTCGCGGCGGTTTGCTGACGCAGCCGTTGAGTTCGGCGGCGGCGCAAGCGGCGGGCATTCGCGCTCCGTTCGCGTCGTTCCCGGTGGGCCGCTCGGTAGCGCAGGCGCTGCGTCCGTTCCCGCAGTACCTCGACGTGCTAAGCCGCAATTCGGGTGATGGCCGTACCTGGTACGACTCGTTGCAGTCGAAGGTTGAGAAGCGGTTTGGAAACTTGCAGCTTTTCGGCTCCTACACCTGGTCGAAGTCGCTTTCCAATCTCCACTTCCGCCAGATCTTCAGCCAGCACTTTAACGTCGGTGCGCAGGATGCTTACAACCGCAGCGATATGAAGTCGTTCCTGCCGTTCGATCAGCCCCACGTTTTGAACTTCATGTGGACGTACGACATGCCGTTCGGCAAGGGCAAGAAGTACGTGAGCTCGATGCACACCATTCCGAATGCACTGGTTAGCGGTTGGACGATCAGCGGCGCGCAGCGCTACTACTCGGGCAACCTGATTCAGCTTTCGACTCCTGGCAACCCGCTCAATGCGACGCTGTTTTCTCACTACACCAAGGCTAACCGGAACGCGATTCCGATTCGGACCAGCACCGGCTACGGCGACCTGGATCCGAACAACCCGAACGTCCGCTGGTTCAATGCTGGTGCATTCAGCCCCGCGGCGCCGTTCACGCTCGGCAACGGGGCGTTGTTCTACGACGATTTCCGGCAGCCCATGATTGCGTTCGAAAACGTCACGCTGATGAAGCGGACGACGCTTTTTGCCAACGAAAAGAACCCCGTGGTTCTGACGTGGCAGGCAAACGCATTCAACCTGTTTAACCGCACGCGGTTTGGCGGTGTGAACGGCGTTGTCGGCAACGCGAACTTCGGCCGTGCGACTGGTCCTCAGGTTGGCGCCCGCGCCATCACGATGGGCTTGCGCGCTGAGTTCTAGCCAAACACATTTGAAATGTTGAAACCATCGGTCGTCTGTCGGATGATCTTGTTGTCAAGACGAGAACAGGAGACTGGCGACCGATGGAAACGTTCACAAAGCTGTTTGGCAGCCTGCTTGTATTTGTATAC
>VFZW01000530.1 GCA_016871055.1 Acidobacteriota bacterium | reverse complement strand
TCATTGGCGCAGTACCCATGTGTTCTGGTGAATTCCTGCACATCGATGTACTCCCAACCGAGTTCCGCGGCGATTGAGCGCCGCAAGTCGTTGACGCGGTCAAGCAGTGAGCTCTCTAAAAATCCCGACTCGGCCGCGTTCACGTGTTTGGTCGCGCCGAACAAGCTGTTGAACGCAGGATGAAATGTATTGCCGTCGATCGTGAATATCGAAAAGTCTTCGTCGTGCTCGTCGCACAACCTTCGGAATTCGTCGCGTGTTCCATTCGGGTACGAGGTAAGAATGATCCGTTGGGGATTCAGTCTCTCGCGAACTTGCGCGTCCAATCGAATGAACTCCTCCCTCAGATTGTTAAAGCCAACTAGACCCGCGCCGCCAGTATTCATCAAACTCCGCAACCCCATGTTCTCATTGCAGTTGCCTTCGATCGGATTCATGCAGTTCGAAACCGCCGTGGCGAAGCCGACGTCATTGCCGCCGATACCGATTACGAGAGAATCGATATTCGAGCGGTTTCGAGGAGACGCCTTCATCCAATCCTCAATCTGTGAGATTTGCGATGGCACATTGTGACTGGGCGCTGGGCCTGACGGGCGCATCTCCCGCACACCCCGGTATCCGCCCAGAATTCCGCCGGATACTGTCGCGCCGCTGCACGATACGTCCTTGGAATGAAAATCATCGACGGTTGTCTGTCCAAAAAGCCCAATGACGGAACGGTTAGGCACCGCCAAGTCCAGGGTCGTCGCAGCGTTGACACGGCCGTTATTTGCGGAGCGGTGACACCCGGGATCCGCCCAACGGGCCGGCTCCGGCGCAGGCGCGCCTTCGCCAGCCGAGTACGAGTCGCCCATAAATGCGACGAGGTGTTTGGGGACCGTCGATGGAATTTCGAGATTCGTCGGAATGCCGCGTTGGCCGAAGACGGCTATCGTATGGAGGGCGAGTAGTGTCAGTCGCAAGGTAAGTATTTCCCTTCTTGCTGCAGAACGCGCAATGCTGTGAAAAATGCCTTCAAGCGATGCCAGGGGTCAAGTTCCCATCTTTCCCCATCTTTCCCCTTGAATTCGCCTCCCTATCGGCGTAAGCTGACTCTACGATAGTACGCCGTGGAGGTGCCCATTGCGTTTCTTGGCCTTAGCTCTGCTTGCAATCGCGGCGACTCCAGCGACCGCGATTCCCATATTCCAGGCCAGCACAGGCTCCATCGTGCATGGTGTCGCGCCATACGGCGGCGCTCCAAACAACGGAGGTTCGACCTACATTCCGAACAACTTCACGGGACTCGTCGATATCTTGACGAGCCCGGGTGGCGGGTATCTAACGGCGTCTCCAATCATCGCCAACAATATTTTTGAGTCCGGCGTCCAGAATTTAGGATTTTCGTTCGCGGGCGCCAGCGGCGTCAATGCGAATGGAGTGTTCAATTACGGGTGGGCCGCCATGACCGGGCCGCTCATGGGTTACCTGCTTACGGATACGAATCCAGACGGCACTGGCCGGGCCTCTTACACCATAGCGTCGATGAACGGCACCTGGGTCGAGAATGGCGGTTTTAACGGTCAAATCGGCGCATGGCTGTCAACGGGAGGGTTCTTCGGAAGCCCCGTATCCGCCGGCGCCGTCTCGCTACGCGTAACCGTGCAGAGTAATGCGCTAGGTCTCATCGCATTTCCTGAGCTGGTGCTCGCTCCGCGCGCCAACGGACCCTGCTTCGGGATCAACGGCATCACGCTCTGCAACGCAACAACGTTCGCCGGTTTCGCGAGGACGGCGCAAAATGTCGTCATCCCTAACGGCGAAGTCATTAACGTAAGGGCAACGCTCACAGTCATCGCCGATCCGGATTTCACGATGGGGCTGATCGTACCCAGCGACCAACTGCTGAACGCCGTCGGGCCACTGCCGGAGTTTAGTTTTGTTGGCATGGATCCGAGCGCTGCGATTCCAGAGCCGGGAAACTGGATACTGGCCGCGATCGGGCTTGGGGCGGTAGCGATCTCCCGCCGGCGGAATGCGCGATAAGGCCTTGCTTTCGCTCGTTCGTTAGCTCATAATTCCCGCATGCTCCATCCTGACCGCCGGGAATTTCTCGCCCTTGCCACAGCGGCCGCGGCCTCTGCCGCGCCGAAGAAGAATCAATCGCCGGAAACCGTCGTCGCCAGTCTCTACAAAAGTCTGAACGAGGAGCAGCGCAAAGTCATCTGCTTTCCGTTCGGCCATGAGCTGCAATCGAAGGTCGACGCCAACTGGTTTATCACGCCGAAGAAGATTGGCAACTACTTCAACGCCGATCAAAAAGCGATGATCGAGGAGATCTTCCGCGGCCTGCACAACCCCGAATTCGCCGACCGTGTCATGCAGCACATGAAAGAAGACGCCGGCGACTTCGGCGCCTATTCGATCGGGCTTTTCGGCGAACCGGGCTCAGGCAAATTTGAGTTCGTCCTTACGGGCCGTCACTGTACGGCGCGCTGCGACGGCGACTCGGTGGAAGGCGCTGCGTTCGGCGGACCGATTTTCTACGGCCACCAAGCCGGCCCTTCGGCTACCGAAGCGCCCGATCATCCGGGCAACATTTACTGGTATCAGGCCAAACGCGCGAACGAAGTATTCAAGGCGCTCGACGGCAAGCAACGCGCGGCGGCGTTGCTGGGCGATCCGCGCAAAGAAGCCAAGAACGCGACAGTGGCATTAAAGGCGCAACACGAAGGACTGCCAGTGAAGGAAATGTCGCGCGACCAGCGTGAACTTGTGAAGAAGGTGCTGGCGGACTTACTACTGCCGTTCCGCAAGAAAGACGTCGAAGAAGCGATGAAATTGATCAACGCCAAAGGCGGCGTCGACTCATTGTCCATGGCGTTCTACAAGAACCTCGACATCGGCAACGATCAGGTCTGGGATGTGTGGCAGTTGGAAAGTTCAAACATGATCTGGTACTTCCGCGGGCATCCGCACGTTCACACCTGGGTGAACGTACGCGCCTAGGGTGCGTTCCAATTCCGGGAAATCGATAGGTTTGGTCAAGTAGTTATCCATGCCGGCGGCGATGCATTTGTCGCGGTCGCCCTCAAGTGCGTAGGCGGTGAGCGCGACGATCGGCGTCGTGTCGCCGGCTTCGCGCAGATGGCGCGTCGCCATGAAACCATCGACCTCGGGCATCTGGCAGTCCATCAATATGACGTCGAATCTCATGGTGCGCGCGGCTTCGATGGCTTCGCGGCCGTTGGACACCAATTGGACATCGTGGCCGAGACGTCCCAGCAATTGCTCCATCAGCCGGCGATTGACGCCGTTGTCTTCGGCAACAAGAACACGCAGTCTGTTTTCGCTCGACCGCTGGCGGGGGTGCGGCGCGCCGATCGCGCGACGCCCGAGAATTTGCCGCGTCACCTCGCGCAGATCGTCCAGGAACACCGGCTTGGTGAGGTAGTGTTCGACACCCAGTTCGTCGCGAATCGCCGCGAATCGGGGCAAGTCGACCGACGTTAGCATCAGCACGGGAATACCGTTCAGATCCGGATCGTCGTGTAGCGCGCGAACCAGGCCGAGGCCGTCTAGGCCGAAGTTCCCCTTGGCAAAACGGGGCAATCGACACACTCCAAACGAGTTAGACGAAGAGGAGGGTGTGCGGCGCTGGGAACAAAGTGTTAGGGTGTGACGCCGAGGAGGTGAAAAGCGCGGAGTTGAACGGGGGTAGGCGAGGCAAGCATTTGGAAGGACTGGTCGCGCATGCGAACCTGATTTTGAGTCAGCGTGGCGAGATCGGCAAGGAG
>VFZW01000529.1 GCA_016871055.1 Acidobacteriota bacterium | reverse complement strand
GGGCAGGGGCGACGATGCCAGAGATCTGGCGAGCCGCGTTGGCAGCGTGATCGGAGTCGGGTTCGATCGAGACCCGCGGACCGAAACGGTATCAAGCCAGTGTCAACCCAGATTTTGCACCAGAGCCATTCACCCGCCATTTGCCATCCGGAAAGAACTCCGCGTCTACTTTTTCCGCGTCGAAGCCGGACATCGGACCGCAATCGAGTCCCAGCGCCCGCGCTGCCATGATGAAATAAGCACCGCCCAGCGAACTGTTGCGCATCGCCGTTTCCGCAATCAACGCCACGTTGCCGCGAAACCAGCCTGCGGCGTCGGTGTGCGGGAACAATTTCGGCAGCTTCTCGTAGAACTCGGTGTCCCAGGCGACAATCACGTTGACCGGCGCGGTGCGCGTCTTCTCGACATTGGCGGGCGCCACAAGAGGCAGCAGACGAGCTTTCGATTCCGGAGTGGTCAGGAAGACGAACCGCGACGGCTGGCTGTTGGCGCTGGTTGGGGGAACCTTTGCTAGATCATAGACTTGGCGCAACAGCAAGGGCGCAACGGGTTGGGGAAGCCAGGCAGAAAACGTGCGCGCTTCACGAAAGATGAGGTCCAAGTCTTGCTGTGAGAGCTGTTGATTCATTGATCTCTCCATAAGCCTCTGTGGCCCGGAAGCTACATTTTACGGCTTCTCGGCGCCCTTTAGTATGCATGCATTCGCAGGCTAGCCGGCGCCGGCTGACATCTCCGCCGCTGCGGCAAGACCGGACGGGAATACAGTCTCGACGTGTGAACTTCCAAGTGCCTCCCCGGCCACGGCCAGCGGCGCGGGTGCAGTTGAAAAAACAGGCCGGCCGCTCTGTGTCCAGTACACTTTTCGGATAGGAGCTGTGAAATCGGAAATGCGCCTCTTAAGTGCTTCGATCGGACTCGGCGCCGCTGTCGCGGCCGCCCTTTCCGGAGGATGGGCCTGGGCGCTGCCTTGCGTCGTCATGTGGCTAGAGTTCCGGGCCGCGCGGGCGGATGCCACGGCGCTCGCCGCCGCCCTGGCTCCGGGCCTGCTCTGGCTGCTCCTCTGTGGAATTACCGGCGACCGCCGTTTGTACTTCTGCTATACCATGCAGTACGCTGTCCATCTGGCCTGCCTGTACCGCGAACGCAGCCTCCGCGCCGCAATCGGCGCGGGCGGGGTCCTGATCGCAGTCTTTGTCGCGGTGCGGGTGGCGCAGGCGGCAACGGCTTCGGTCCTGGTGGTCGAAATTGCGGTGTCGCTCATGGTCCTGGTGGTGTCGCTGGCAACGTACGGAACGGGCGCGGCTACTTCCGCAAGGCGGATGGCGATCGCGGCCGTGGCATCGCTGCTCGCATTCGCCGGCCTTGCCCTGTAAATGCGGTTACCGGCAGACCACGAGAAACATGCGCCGGAAGGGAAGCACCATGCGGCCGTCTGCCCGCGGCGGGTATTCCCCTTATCAGGTCGAAGCTGCCGCGGAACGGATTCCCGCGGCAGAGATAGCCTGCTTGGTGACGCGATGGCGGTGAGCGAACATGTTGCGCAGGCCAAGCGTCACAGTCCAGCCGAACAGACGGTTCACGAGCGAGCCGCCCCGAAGTTCATACTCGATCCGGTCCGTCAGAAGCGTTTTGCCGCCAACTGCTTCGAATTCGTGCCGGTGAATCCACTTTGCGAAAGGCCCGTCGACCTGTTCGTCTGTGAAGAGCCGGTTCTTCTCATAGACCGTGTGCTGCGCGACCCAACGCAACCAACCTACCTGAAGTTCCACGCGCGTTCCCATCTCGATGCCCGCGCCGGTTCGGGCGATGATGCGAACGGGCGGAAACGCGGGCGACAACAACTGGAAAGCATCCGGGCGCTCGTGAAAGCGAAAGACGTCCTCCACCGGTGCATCGACGAGCACGCTTTTCACGAACGACGGCATCGCTGTCCTATGCGGAACGCTCGATCGCCAGCAGCGACGCGTCGTCGGACGGACTGCCAGGCGCGGTCCACTCCCCGACGCACTGCATCAGCGATGAAAGCGTCTCTTCCAGCCGCAAATCGCGTTTCCGCGTCAGGATCTCCAACACGCGATCGAGGCTGAACTGCTCGCCGGCAGGATTCTCCGCTTCCGGAATGCCATCCGTGGAGAAGTACAACCGGTCTCCCTTGGATAGCGAGATGCTGTGTTGTTCGTAGGTCACCCCCGGAAAGAGCCCGACCGGGATCCCGCCCGCTTCCTGGATCGGCTGCGCGGCGCCGCAGTGAAAATGGACGGGACCGAAATGCCCCGCGGAAACGTATCGGAACTCCGCCGTCTCCTTGTCCAGGAGGCCGTAGATCATCGTGAAGAATTGCGAGACACCGGTGGCTTTGGCAAAGTGCCGGTTCAATCGCGTGACCACTTGCACCGGCTCGGCAATGCAATACTGGCTCGGATTCCCGGCGCATGCCTGGTACAGGAAGGATCGCCCCGGTTCGACCGACAGCATGTGACTCAGCGAGACCGAGAGCAGCGCCGCGCTAACGCCGTGGCCGGAGACATCCAGAATGTAGACACCCAGGTGGCGCGCGTCGATTGGCAGGACATTCAGCGAATCGCCACCGACATCCCCGCAAGGCTCGAACCTGTAGGCGATCCGCATGCCGGCGACGAACGGCATCTCCGCCGGCAGAAGCGACCGTTGCACCGCCGCGGCTGCCGCCATATCCCGCTTCATCACCTGGCTCGCCGCTTCGAGGCGTTCGTTTGCATGCTGCAACGCATCTTTGGCCAGCTTTTCCTCAGTGACGTCCGATTGAACCCCGATGAAATGTGTGACCGCCCCCGCGGCGTCGCGCACCGGCGTGATCGACAGACGGTTCCAGAAGGGAGTGCCATCCTTCCGGTAATTCAACAGGGTTACCGTCACGGCCCTCCGATTCTGGATGGCCGCCCGCAAGACGGCGACGGCTTCCGGATCTGTGCCGGGGCCCTGAAGGAAGCGGCAGTTTCGTCCGATGACCTCGGCCGCGGCATAACCGGTGAGCCTCTCGAAGCCGGCGTTCGCGTAGATCAGGGGGTTATCCGGTAGGGCGGCATCGGCGATCGTGATGCCCTCGGCACTGGAGGCGAGCGCCCGATTCTTTAGTTCAAGCTGGGCCCTCAGGCGTCGCGTGTCGAGGCTTGCGGCCACCGGGCTATGTCTTCCGTCCCTCATCGATGTCGGGCCAAAACATCATTATCGCTGACCGCCAGACCTCGAGCTACTTTCCGATCGGCGACAGCGGGGGGGGGGGAGATTTCTTTGCCCCTGGATTGGCCGGCGAGCATCAACGTAATGTGACATCAGCGCTTTCCGATACCCAAGCTTGGCCCGACCTTGCGATTGGTATGTGCGAATATTCGACGGGGCCCCCTGCGCTGGAGCACGGTCTGAAGAATCCAGCCGCATGCCGAGTCGGCGGCGGGCACGTCTGGTATGCCGAGGACTGGCTGTGGAGAATACGCGGGTTAATGGATGTGCTCGTGGGCGGGCCGGGCTTGCGGCGCGGCAGTCGTAACCCTATGGGCTCTGGTGCAAACCTGCCGAGATGAGAGAGAATGACGCAATGCCCTCCTTCGTTCCGATTGAAGAGCTGTTCGCTGGCCGCCATTTCGACGCGGAGATTGTGGTGGTGTGCGTTCAGTAGTACCTGAGTTTCAAGTTGAGCTACCGGGATTTGGTGAGCATGATGAGCGAACGTGGCATCAAACTTGCGCACACGACGATTCTGCGCTGGGTGCAGCATTACATGCCGGAGTTCGAGAAGCGCTGGAAACGATACGCCCGCCCGGTGGGTGACTCGTGGCGGATGGATGAGACCTACGTGAAGATACGCG
>VFZW01000528.1 GCA_016871055.1 Acidobacteriota bacterium | reverse complement strand
AGGAGTTCGACAAGGCGACCGCAACCTTTTCCGTGAAAGTACGGGGAAACTGCGATCAAAAGGCTGTCGATGCTGCGCTTGAAACTCTCGTTCGCGCAGCCCAAGGTGGAGCCGCTGCCCAAGCTTCTGCCGATAAGGCATCCTTTACGTTTGTGTTTTTTGCCAGGCGGGCTGCCGATGCCAAGGAATATCTAGACAAAACAGTCTCGGAGCGCTCAGTCACGGTCGAAACAGCAGCGCCCGAGGCGTCGGTGGAGTCCTCAAAATCGACGCGAGACTCAAGCGCAAGCGCATCTTCAGACGCATTGGCTGTCACACAGACTGCGCGAACCGAGACCAAGGGAACTATTCAGCGAAGGGACACAAAATTTGACTATGTGGTCGAGCAGTCGGAACCCGTAAACAATGCGGTCACCAATGTTCTGTCGACGGCTGGATTTGATGTTAGCACTTATTCCGATGTAGCCGAGCAATGCCCTGGGGCGCCGATGAACGACATCGCCCAATTTTTTGCGAAGCCCGGGGACAACGCTGAGCTTATACCCTCGAACGTGCGCACCCGAATGTACAATTCGGCGCGACAGTGTGACATGCATTTCTTCGCTGTCGGACTGCTCGATATATTGAAATCCGAGCCTCAGCCAGACAGTACCGTACTCGTGACGGTTGCCCTGACTATGGATGTCCGAGATATCAGGAAGCGAGTTCCTTCTAGTGTGGGCTCTATCCCGCCGGTTCAATTTAGACAGAAGGGGAGTGATAGAATAGAAGCAGCGAATAGCGCTCTGACAATGGCTGCAAATGCCGCTGCTAGAGAAATTGTCGACATGCTCCGTAAACGCGGTCTCCAATAGTCCGATAGAGGGGCTCAACCAGAGGGAGGGATTTTTAATGCGTATATCCTTTGTTCTGGCCATAGCCTTCTCTGTTTTGCTTGTGCTACCTTTGCTGCCAGCGTCGGCGAGCGCACAAGTTCAAGTCAAGGAAGTTATCGCCCGCGGGTTTGGGCAAGACGAGGGGGCCGCCACTCAAGATGCGCTGGAGACCGCCGTGTCCCAGGTGACTGGGGTTCGTATCGCCAGCACGATCTCAATTTCCATGATCGAAAGCGCGCAATCCGGAAAGTACTCATCGGCGAACGAGTTCCGGCAAAACATCGAGCGGATAACGTCAGGGGTGGTCAAATCATTCGAGGTGCTGCAATCGGGCAGTGTAGAACGATCTGGCCGCGTCTTCGTCGAGATAAAAGCGAAAATCCCCCACTACGTCGATCCTCCAAGCCTCGAAAGACAAAGGATCGCCGTGCCTCCTCTTGCCCTGTCGCGGCAGATTGCCGGTGACGAGAGTGCAAGAAAGTTTGGCGAGGTCGTTTCTTCGGCTCTTGAAGCCTACCTGACGCAAACCCGAAAATTTGCGGTTCTGGATAGGCGCTATGTGAGTTTCTCCGGCCAGGAGCTGGAATCCATCAGCCGGCCCAATGCAAGGGTTGAAGAGCGGGCGAAGCTGGGTCAGCGGGTGAGCGCCGATCTTCTCGTGCTTGCGGTCCTCAAGGAGTTCTCCAAAAAACAGGAGGAGGTGCGGCGGCCGACAGGCCGGGTAGTGACCCGTGTGTCCGCGCCTGCCCTGGTCGATCTCCGCGTCATCGATGTCGCGACCGGGCAGATCAAGTTCGCACACTCATATCAAAACAAGGGTCTGTTAGCCGCTAATTCGAGCACGGAGCGGCACGCGATCGATGTGGGCGAAGACCTGGGACAGCTTATCGTGTCGGCCATATACCCCATTGCTGTCGTAGCGGTGGCGGGCAAAGAGCTTGTTTTCAATCAGGGCGGAAACACGGTTCAGGTCGGTCGGGTGTACAGCTTGATGCGGCTGGGCGAGGAGTTATTCGATCCATATACTCGCGAGTCGCTTGATCGGCTAGAGATCGCTGTCGGTCGGGCACGAGTCGTCAGCGTTACAGACCGAACCGCGACTGCAGTCCTTATTGAGGGTGCCCCGCTTGGTACGGTGAAGTCCGGCGAAGTGCTGGCACGGCTTGTCGCCGACGCCACGCCTGGTATCCCAAGTATCTCTATCGGCATAGAGGCCCTCCCACCGGCCCAAATTCTCAACAACTCGCAACGCCGGAATCGTGAACCCGACGATTGGTGAGGGCTGATTGCAAAAGCTACATACCTGAAAATGGGAGATGCACTATGCTACCGATAAACGCGTTAGCTAAAAAAATAGGAAACCGTTGCCGAAAACACATGGCGGTTTGGTCGGCATTCGGCGTATTGATCGCGGGCAGTCTGGTTCCGATAGAGGCTGGCGCCGTGCAGGGCGACGTGGATTCCAGGCTTCAGGCGCCGCTGCCTACAAGCATATCAGGGACAGAGAACGTTCATGGGAGGATAAATAAATGGTTTAACGAAAACCGCGATGGCCTTGAAAGGGGCACAGGAAATCTGTCGGACGGAAGAGCGTATGTCACAGCGGCCGGAGTCGCATCGATTGGCGCCAAGTCTTCCGATACAGACTGGGTCGAGTCCCGGGTCAATGCTTTCATCAAGGCGAAGACTAGAGCAAAAGCTGAATGCGCCAGGCTGGTCGGGCTAAAAATACAATCTGAAATATCATTAACCTACAACGAGCCTGCTGCCAGTCGGGCGGACGCCGACGCTGCGAGATTGGAGCGAGAGGGGTTAGCCGCCGAGGCTGCCGGAAAAATTGCCCAAGCCGCCCACAGCGATGTAGAGACCAAGTCCGATCTCAGCTCGGTGAAAACTGCATCGTTGTACCTCGAGAAAATTATCAATCATAAAGTACGTGAAGAAATCAAGCGCCGGCAGCTCGATCCCGACAAACCGGTGTCCGATCAGCAGATGAAGAGAATTCTCGGTGAGGAGGAGTTTAAGCAGGTTATAGCGGCTTCTGCCGCAAGCCAATGCAAAGCGATTCAGACGATCGCAAGCTTCGAGGAAATTAAGGCGAATGGCGACGGGGAAGTAGGGGTCATCGTTATTCAGACCAAAAGAAGCGTCGCCGCAGCGGAAGCGATGCTTAGTGGGGATTTCGCTGCTATTGCGCGTGGCAATCCGGGACCGGCGATCAAAAGTGTCACCTCTAGCGATCTTAGAACGCTCCTTTCGACGTTCGGCACTCAGATTGTTCGCGACGAGAAGGGCGAGTTTGTTCTTCTGGCGTTTTCCCAGGCTCAGCCTCGAAGCGAACATACTCAAAGCATAACAGGTGCATACCGACGAGCGCGTCTCTTGGCCGATGCCCTGATCCGGCAGTTTATGGGCGAGATGATTCTCTTTGATGCTGATGCTACATGGAGCGAGAATGCGAGAACTCTTGCAGAAAAAGCGCGCTCTTATACCCAAGATTCGAAAATGCTTGAGCGCATCACGGCGAATGCAGCCAGTGCTAACATAGTGGGTATCCAGGAGCTGCATAGCTGGGAAACACGGCACCCCGCAAACAATCTTCCCGTGGTCGGGGTTGTCACAATCTGGCGACCCAGCACGGTCGAGGCCGTGCAGGAATTTCGGCGTTCCGATGATATGCGACCCGCTGGGTCCGTAGATTCCGCAGCACCGCCGCCGGCCGTGGTGCAGCCGTATAGCGGTCAAGGTCGATCAACTCGTGACTTCTAGTCGCCATGCGGGCGGGTGCCAGACACTGGCCGTATCCGGCCTGGCGGTTGTCGCTGTATTTGGCTTGGGGGCGGCGGTCGCAGAGGTTCCGGAACCGGTCCTGACGCAACTTGACAGCAACAATGGCCGGGTAATACGGCACGAAGGATATCTCTATGCCCGCGTCCACGGCTTTCGAAAGACGCCACTGCAGCCTCTGGAGACCTTGCTGGGT
>VFZW01000527.1 GCA_016871055.1 Acidobacteriota bacterium | reverse complement strand
AGCGTAGCGCCACACGCTGGGGGGAGCTTCCGTTCCGGAGCAAGGCTTCGAGTTGCTCCCGTTGGCTCGCTTCTACCGCCAAGGGAGCTGCTGGGGTGAACATGACCCAGCATGAGGCAACTCTGCCTATATGTACATATTTATATGAGACAGGACACTAGAGCGTTAAAATGGAAGGGACTCATGGATTCCGTTACTCGTTACAAGCAAGACCTCGCCGGCGTTGTCAACGCCATCGATACCGACCAGGTTCGACAAGTCATCGGGCTCTTCGACAGCGCCCGCGAAACCGGCAACACAATCTTCGTTTGCGGCAACGGCGGCAGCGCCGCCTCGGCCTCGCATTTCGTTTGCGATGTCCTGAAGGGCGCCAGCTTTGGCAAGGCGAAGAAGTTCCGCATCATGAGCTTGAACGACAACTTCCCCACGCTCACCGCCTACGCCAACGACGTCGGCTACGACGTCATCTTCGCCGAACAACTGAAAAATTTCGCCAAGCCGGGCGACGTGTTCCTCGCCATCAGCGGTTCCGGCAACTCGCCGAACGTGTTGAAAGGCATGGAGACGGCCAACGAAATCGGTTGCCGGACCATCGCCTTCACCGGCCGCGATGGTGGCAAGCTTGGGCCCATGGCCCAGTTGCACATCCACATCGCCAACCCACACATGGGCCGTATCGAAGATGCGCACATGATTATGTGCCACATGGTGGCCTACCACTTCATGGAAGAATCGCCGGCCAACTGATCCGGATTGCCCGCGTTTCGCGAGATAGTAGTCAGGAGGCAATATGAAATTTCAATTGTTGCTGTTGACAGCTCTCATGGCCGTTCCGGCCGCCGCCGATGTACGCGTCCGTGTGCGGGTTGGCGCGGGTCATCCCATCGCCCGGCCCCATCGAAACGTGATCGTGAGGCCCGTGCGCGGCCCCGTGGTCGTGCGCACCCCAATCTACGCGCCGCCAGTCATTTGGACGCGAACCGTCGTCACGCTGCCCGCGCGCGACCGCCTCGTATGGCAGGACTCCGAGACCATCCGTAAGCGCGAGGATTGGGTCGACACAACCCTCAACGTCAACAACCGCGGCAACGCGCTGTTCTTAAACGTCGACGGCCGTGCCCGCATCGACTTCGCCGAGATTCACTTTCAAAACGGCAACGTGCAAGTCGTCGATTTCAGGGACAGCCAGACCGAGAGCGGCACTTTCCGCCTGCTCGATATCAAAGACGGCCGACACGTCGAAGCCGTGCGGCTGATCGTGAAGTCGGAATCCCGCGAGTCCAAAATTACGGCGTACCTGGCGAAATAACGGTCGCCGCACAAAGTTATGGCTGGGAGACAGGGATTCGAACCCCGATAAGCAGAGTCAGAGTCTGCTGTCCTACCGTTGAACGATCTCCCAGCACTGGACTCCCCCAGTATAAATCACCACGTGCCCATGCGCAAAATCACACCCGACGACAATTGCAATCCCCGGCTGTAGGCCCGCCCGTCAATCGCTCCGGCCCAAGACTTCGTATACTCCACCGTCGCCACGCGCAACGCCACCGCCGGGTTGAGTCGCACATCGATTCCCGTTCCCGCCATCAATCCAAGTCCGTTCCGCGTTTCGCCCTTCGTGTACAACTCCTGCGCCGGCATCGGCGCCCCTGTCCTACGCGCCTCCGCCTTCAGAATCGCCGCGCGCGCCACGTCGACCTCATACCGAGTGATCTTGTTTCCGCCCACCAGCACCTGCGCAAACGGGCTCACGCGCCGCTCCGCCGCCGGCGTCCAGCGAGGCCCAACACCGTAGAACAAGGTATCCGCCGACCGGTTGGCCGCCAGATCCCGCAACTGGCACCCGCTCAACTGCGTTACGATCTGCCAGTCCGCCGACACCCGGTACGCCGCCTGCCCGCCCCCGCCCGCGCACTGCGTACCCTCGAACCGTGTCCAGATCGGTATCGCCGTCAGTTCGAACTTCGCCGCCAACGGAAACTCCCGGGCCCCTTCCGGGGCCAACGTCGCCGGCGCCCGATAATGCCCCGCCGTAATACCTCCACGCGTATCCCGATGCCACGGCGACTTAAATCGCATCGCATTGGAAAATGACCGCGTCGGATTGAGCCAACTCCGCACCATCATGCGGGCCCACTTGTTCTCGAATCGCTCCTCCAGCCGCAAGACAATCTTCTCGTCCACGATATCCTCGGCGATCAGCCAGCCCGTTCCGATAATCGGCGTCACCACGTGATCGACAAAACCCTGCTGCGGCCGCCGCGACTGAATCTTTCCGATACTCGCTTCACTCACCGGTCCCAACTCAAACAGTGAACTATACACAAACGCCGCGCCCATCGCCTTCATCCGGCTGCGCCAGTACCGCGGATCCCGTCCGAATCGCAACATCCGCTCTCGCGGGCTGTTCTGCAGGTAGATGAACCCGGTGATCGATCCCTGGATCGGATGCCCGATGTAGTTCACCAGGAACGGATCGCCGTCCCCCCAACCATGCATGCTCGAGACCGATTGCGCATACCCCGCCCAGAACGGACCCTTCATCCCGACGCGCGTCCCACGTTCTGTTCCCAGCCGAAATGCGTGCTGTAATCCCGTAAACAACGCCGCCTGCCGCGCCATCGAGCCCCAGTCGACTTTACTCTCAACTGCGCCGCCTTTCGAAGGTCGCGCCGGATCGATCGCCGGACGAATGGCGCCGGCAACAGCCCCCGCGTCGATATTCCCGTCTTCCAGCGCATCCGCTGGCTGAGCCACGAGCGTCAGGCCCGAAACGAAACACAAGATCGAGAAAATTCTAAAACCCATCGCCAGCATTCCCATTTTGACCCACCCACGCGTCAATGTCACTAACGTCCGCGCCGCCTCCGAAGTTCCAACTCCTGCCCATAGACCTCTCGAAATACCTCCGCTGCACGCTCACCGGCCCAGATCTCCAAATTCATGCCCGCGCCCGACGACAGCGCGATCACCGTCTTTTTTTCCTGCATTTCTATTTCCAAATTTTCGACTCGCTGCTCATGACTCCGATCCAGCGCATCGGCCAGCCTTAACAGCGGGATCATTCGCAACACTTGCCGCTGCGTTGCCGGCGGAAGTTTCTGATAGAACACATGCCGCGCCGCCGGCATCGACCTCCGATGAAACCGGCACAACTGGGCCACGACTTCACGCTCCTCCGCCGTAAACGCCGCCAAATCGGCGTTGGCGACCAAATAGTAAGAGTGTCGATGATGGCCCATATCGCTCACGTAGTGGCCAATATCAGCCAGATGCGCCGCAGCCTCCAGAAGTTTCCCGCACCCGGCAGGCAACCCGTGTAACGGCTTTAGCGCATCGAACAGCGTGCCCGCCAACTCCGCCGTCTTCCGCGCATGCTCCACTTCAATCCCGAACTTTCGCGCCATGCCTTCGATAATCCGCCGCTGCTCTCTGTCCAGCCGGGACAACTCCGCTCCCGCGCGCCGTGCCGCCAGATCCGCGATGATCCCATCGCGCACGCCCGCCGTCGAGTAGTACACCGACTTCGCCCCATACGCCCGCAACAATCGCAGCAGGACCGCCGCGCCCGCCACGACAATCTCCGCCCGCCGTAGTCCGATCCCTGGTACTTTCCGCCGCGCCGCGACCGGCTTGCCCGCCAGTTCTTTCACCAGCCTTTCCACCGCCGCCGTCGTCGCGCGCATCCGGTCCGCCGCCTCGCGCTCCCGCCTCCCGACGCCGTTGGCCGCGCACACCACCGCGGCCGCCGTCGCCGACGTTGCGATCACCCGGTCAACCACAACCTCTCCGGTCTTCCTCATCATCGAACCGATCTTCTGATCGATGAATGCGTGCAGTCGCACCAAGTCTTCCGCGCGCG
>VFZW01000526.1 GCA_016871055.1 Acidobacteriota bacterium | reverse complement strand
GCGTCCAATCATCCAGCAGGACACGCCGGCAGCCGGTTGTGCTAGCGTGAATCTAGTGAATACGGGGATTCGCACTATGGCCGAACAGCTAATTACAGTGCGGTTGGACGAGAGCAACCCAGGCGCCGGCATCACCGCGCCTTCCGACGCGCTACTCGTGGAACGTTTGAAAGCCTGTGAAGAGGAGGCCTATGAAACTCTTCTTAGCCGCTTTCAACAGCCGGTTTACAACCTCGTCTACCGGCTGATGAACGATCCGGCCGACACCGCCGACGTCGTCCAAGAGGTATTCCTAAAGGTCTTCCGCTCCATCGACCATTTCCGCTGCCAGAGCACGCTGAAAACCTGGATTTACCGGATCGCCATTAACGAGGCCTATAATCACCGCCGCTGGTTCAGCCGCCATCGCCGTCAGGAGGTCGCCCTCGAATCCGACGACGAATCCACCCGGCCGTGGCTTGAGTCCATATCCGACCCCGCCCGCGACCCCTACGAACTTGTGCTCAATGAGGAGCGCCACGCGCTCATCGAAACAGCTCTACGCGAGATCAACTCCGATTTTCGCGCCGCCGTTATCCTTCGCGACCTGGAAGACCTAAGTTACGAAGAGATCGCCGATGTCTTGGAGATCTCGCTCGGCACCGTCAAGTCGCGTATCCTGCGTGGCCGCGACTCGCTTCGACGAGTGCTGGCCGGGCAGCGGGAACTCAAACCGGCGACCGGCGGGTTTGGTTTCTTCACGGGAGCAGTGAAATGATGCATCCGATCGATTGCCGGACTTTCGCCTTTTGGTGCGAAGACATCAACGACACCGAATTGACGGCCGAAATGCGCGAGGCGCTCATTCAACACAAAGCGTCGTGCGCCTCCTGCGCCGACTTCGCCGGCGTCACTCAGCATCAGCGCCGCGTTGTCCATTCGTTACCGGCACGTTCGGTACCGGTCAACCTCGCCGTCGGACTCCGCGTTCTCGCTTCGAAGGAGATCACCCGCCGCGCGGCCAAGCGCAACTTCGCCACGCGAATCGGCGAGTGGCGCGCGCAGGGGCGTGAATGGGCCCGCGAAATGTGGCGGCCATTCGGCGTGCCCACTGCCGGCGGTTTAGCCTCCGCCCTGCTATTGTTCAGCGCGCTGCTGCCATCATTCGTCCGGCACACCGGCCAGAACGCCGACACGCCGGCTCCGTGGTTCCAGTCGGCCGAAGTCGAAGCCTTGTCGCCGTTTGGCGTCAATCTCGATCAGATCACGATCGACGTTCGCGTCGATTCCACGGGCCGCGTCATCGACTATACGGTTCCCCAAGACGAATCGGCCTGGACGCAAAACGTCCAAATGCGCCGCGCCGTCGAAAACAACCTGCTCTTCATGAAGTTTGAACCGGCGAAGTTCTTCGGCCAACCGGCAACCGACACGATTCGCGTCACCATCCGGCGCAGCCAGGTGGAAGTGAAGGGCTAAGCTGGGCGAGCGGCTTGGACAACACTTCTTACACAGCCGTCCGGTGCTGGATCGCATCGCATCGGAAGTGTGCGCGGCAAAGCCGGAGACGATCGTCGAGATCGGCCCGGGGCAAGGCGCGCTCACCGAGCTACTGCTGGCATCCGGCGCCGACGTCCACGCCGTCGAACTCGACCCGCTGATGATCGCCGCGCTCCAACGACGATTTCCCAGCCACCCGCGGTTGCATGTTCACCACACCGACGTCCTCGACGCCGACCTCGCCCAGTGGGGACCAGCGGCGCTGGCGGGCAATCTCCCCTACTACATCACTTCGCCGATTCTCGAGCGCATATTCGCGGCCAGGGCCGTGATTCAGCCGGCCGTGCTTCTCATTCAGAAGGAGGTCGCCGACCGCCTCGCCGCCTCGCCGTCCTCTCGCAACTACGGTTACCTTAGCGTCACCACGCAGACCCGAGCGGCCGTCGAAATCGTAATGAAAGTCCCTCCCGGCGCCTTTCGCCCGCCGCCTAAAGTCGACTCCGCCGTCGTCCGGCTCACGCTTTCGAATCAGCAGCCCACGCAGTCGTTCCTCGATTTCGTCAGTCTCGCGTTCAAGCAGAAACGCAAAACGCTTCGCAACAACCTGCAGCCCGCCTACCACGGCGCCGACTGGTCGACGCTGCCCGAACGCGGCCTGCGCGCCGAGCAGCTTTCCATCGCCCAACTGCAAATCCTTCACGCCAAGTTATCCTGAGAGTTTATGAACATACTTGGCTTGGGCGGCATCGGTCACAACGCCGCCGCTGCGATCGCCCGCGACGGCCAACTCCTGGCGGCCGTCGAACAGAAGAAGATCGTTCGAATCCCAACCGCCGCGGGGCTTCCGAATGAGGCGATCGAAGCCGTCCTCAAGCTCGCCGCCATCGACAGCGGCGCCGTTGACATCGTCGCGGTCGCGCGGCCGTTTCCGCTCGAAACCCAAATTCACCTCGCCATTCGCAAGCACTTCCCCAAAGCCCGCGTCATCGTCGCCGCACACCACACCGCCCACGCCGCCGCCGCATACTATTTTTCGCCTTTCGACCGCGCCACCGTTCTCACACTCGACAATGGCGCTGACTTCCGCTGCGGCGCCCGCTGGTCCGCCTCCGGCCCGCAACTGATTCCCGACCGTGAACTCTACGTGCCGGATTCACTCGGCGAAATGTACTCGCGCGTGACCTCCTACCTCGGCTTCCATCCCGGCGTCGATGAGCAGAAGGTACAGTGGCTCTCCACCAACGGCGCACCCGTGAAGTCCTCGCTGTTCAAGGACGCGTTCACACTCGACGGCGATTGGGTAGCCCAGACCCAACCACCCGCAGTGGAAGGACTGGCTGGCGTAGCCCCGGCCGACATCGCCGCGTCGGTGCAGTCGGCGCTCGAAGACATCGTGCTGCATCTGGCGGGCAGCGGCGAAAATCTTTGTCTGGGCGGCGGCGTATTTTCGAATGCGCTTCTGGTCGCCCGCCTCGAACGCTCCGGCCGCTATAAGAATGTGCATGTCAACCCGGCGGTCGGAAATGCGGGGACGGCCCTCGGCGCGCTCGCCTTCGCCTGGCACAACGTGCTCGGAGGATCGGGCCGGATGACGATTGGCAACGGATGCCTCGGACCGGAATCGGATCTCGAGGAGATCAAGCGTGTCTTTGAAAACTGCAAGCTGCGATTCACGCGATTCCTGACGACCGGAGAGGTTTTGGATACCTCGATCGACCAACTGCGGCGCGACCGCATCGTCGCCTGGATGCAGGGGCGCATGGAGTTCGGTTCGCGCGCGCTCGGCAACCGGTCGATCCTCGCCAGCCCCGTCAATCCCTACTCCACCGAGAATCTGAACGTCTTCATCAAACACCGCGAGCCGTACCGGAAGTTCGCGGCCTCGGTGCCCGCCGAATTGGCAAGTGAGTATTTCGAAGTCGGTCCAAACGCGCGTTATCTCGCGACGGTCGGCCGAGTCCGAGCCGCCCATCGCGACCAGTTCGCCGGCGCTATCATGGCCGACGGCCTCGTCCGCGTGCATACCGTCGATGAGGCCGACAACCCGCTCTTCTGGCGATTGCTTCACAAAGCGACTCCGGCCTTCGGCATCCCAGTGCTGTTGAACACCAGCTTTAACCTGTTCGGCGATCCCCTGGTCTGCACGCCTCGCGACGCCGTGCGCAGCTTCTACTCCTCCGGCATCGACGCGCTCTTCGCCGGACACTTTTTCGTCGAGAAGTAGCGGGTCGGAGCCGCCGTCAAGCCGGTTCCTACCTCCTGCCGGAGCAAGCCTACTGGTTAGTATCTATCCAATAAGATTTTGACATTTTTTGGCAGGAAATCATGAAGTGGCGAAGCCGGAAGCCAGTTGAGGGATGATGACGAGCTCCCGGAGTTTGAGG
>VFZW01000525.1 GCA_016871055.1 Acidobacteriota bacterium | reverse complement strand
GATAAAGGAGTTCTATGCCGGAAGACGTTCAAGATATCGCGCCAGAACCAACACCGGAGCCGGTGGCTGAAGTCCCGGCCGAAGCCGCGCCCGAGCCGCCGGTTGAAGCCGCTGTTGTCGCCGACGCGCCAGCCGAAAAGCCTGCGGAGAAGCCGGCCGACAAGCCTCGTCAGCAACAGCAGCGGCCTCCACGCGAACAGCAGCAAAAGAGCAAGGGCGGAGATCGTCCGCGCGGCGAGCAGAATCGGCCCAACAACAAGCCTCCGCAGCAACAGCCGCAGCGCGATTCAGGACCGCGCGACCGCGACCGGGGCAGAGACCGCGACCGCATGCCGCAAGGCCCGATCGAAATCGACTACGACAAGCTGCTGGCCGACTCGCTTTATCTCGACAACCAGGCCCACGTCGTCGTCGCGCGGTTGCGCGATCTCGACGCCGGCACGCGTTCGCAGTTGCGCCGTTTGTATGGCGCCGTGCGGCGCGCCTGCCGCGCCGCCGAGGGTGATCGTCAGCATCAGTTCGTCATGCTGCGCGCGCGGCTGGCCTATACCATCGCGCGCCACTCGCTACGCAGTCTCGACCCGATGGAAAAGCTGCTGCTGCAAGTCACGCGCAAGAACGAGAGCAAAGGCTACGACCGCTTCCGCGATCTGTTTGAAGCCATCATCGCCTACAACGAATAACCGGACCCACCCATGAGCGCCACTACACAAGTTCCCGAACTCCGGCTTTCCGGAAAACTCATTATCGACGCGTCGCTCGTCTGCCTCACTGGCTTGCATATCGGCGCCGGCAAAGGCTCGCTGGAGATCGGCGGCGCCGATAATCCGGTGGTCAAAGACGCCTACGGCCGGCCGATTGTGCCGGGATCGTCGATCCGCGGCCGCATCCGCAGCCTGCTCGAACAGGCGCTGGGCCTGACGTCGCCCGATGAGATGATCTACCTTTCGCGCCACCGCGGCCAGGAAGTTCGCATTCACCAGAGCGATCGACCCGACGACGCCGTGTGTCTGTTGTTTGGCCGTAACCCCGGCCGGATGGACCGTGTGAAGGGCGACGCCACCGAGTCGCGCCACGTCACGCCGGCGCGGCTTGCGGTCTACGATGCTCCGCTCGATCCCGAGTCGATCACCGCGCAGATGCGCGAGCGGCTCGACGATGAGATGACCGAAGTCAAAAGCGAGAACGCGATCGATCGCATTACGGCGCAGGCCAATCCGCGGACGCTGGAACGCGTGCCGGCGGGCGCGAAATTCCGCGTGCGCCTGGTGCTCGACGTGTTGCACGAGGATGATCGGAAACTCGCGGCGGTGCTGGTGCAGGGTCTGCGGCTGCTCGAAGATTCGTCGCTTGGCGGCGGCGGCTCGCGCGGCTCCGGCCGCGTAGCGTTTCAGAACATTCGCGCGGTTTGGCGCGGGCGCAAGTACTACGCCGAGGGCGCGCAGGAAGAAGAAGTGGCCAAGGCCGATTCGCTCGACGGGCTGCAATCGGCGGTGCTGTCGGACGAATTCGCCGTTCGGCTTTCGGAATAACGGATGCCGCTCGATCGCCCCGCGCTGCTCGTTCAATTGCAACCGCTCACGCCTTGGCGCTGCGGCTCCGGCCGCCCGGGCGAACCGGCTTCGCTTGTCCCGAGCGACAGCCTGTTCGCGGCGCTGTGCCACGCGTTCCAGCGGCTGGGATGGGGCGAGGAGTGGCTGGCCGGCGGAGCGCGGGCGGTGCGGTTGAGTTCGCTCTTCCCTTCCTTGCCCGAGTGCTTCTTCGCGCCGCTGGCCGAAGAGGTTCGCGAGGCGAACCGGCACCTGAAGCGGGTGCGAATGAGTGCGGTGCGTTTTGCTCCGTTCAGCGCGGTTAGCGATCTGGCGGCGGGCAAGTTCGATGAAGGCCGATGGGTGCTGGATTTGTCGTCGGGTTGTTTGCTGCCCGCCGATCGCGCGGGCGCGGGCGGCCCGTTCCGGCCGATCGAGCGAACGCGCGCGGCGGTGGATCGTGCTTCGCGAGTTGCGGTGGAATCGGCGTCGACAAACGGCATCGACTTCGGCGGACACGGCGGGGCCTGGTGTTTGGCGTCGTTCGCGGACGATGCGGCGCGCGAAGTGTGGTCGCCGCGCTTGAAGGGCGCGTTTCGGTTTCTGGCCGACGATGGCATCGGCGGTTGGCGCGCGGCCGGTTGGGGTCGCTCGCGGCGGCCGCGGTTTCGCGAGGGCTCGTTGGGACACTTGGCCGGGAAGATGGGATGGCCGGTCGCGGAGGCATCGGACCGATGGTGGTCGCTGGGGTTGATAGCGCCCGCCGAGTCGGACGCTATCGATTGGACCGGCGGCGCCTATGGCGCTGTTGAACGCTTCGGAGCAAGCGCGGGCGGCGCGTTCGGCCCGTATCAGAAGTTCGTGCGCGAAGGATCGGTATTGCAATCGGCCGCGGAGCCGGCGGGACGGATTATCGGCGTTCCGTCGCGGCGAGTTGCGCCCCGCTATGGCGCCGGTTTAGCGCTGCCGTGGAGCACGGCCGGGGAGCGCGGCCAATGAGTCTGCGCAAGTTTGTAGCTACGGCGATTACGCCAACGCTGGCGGGGTCGGGCGAAGAGTTGACGCCGATCGACTACATGGTCTGGCAGAACGAAGTTCGCGTGCTCGATCAGGAGAAGATTTTCAAGCTGCTGGCGCGGAATCCCCGTCTGGAGAGTTATCTCGATCAGCTGCGAAAGTCCGAGCGGCTGGAGTGGACGCAATGGGGCGGCTATGCGCAGAACTACTGCGCCGAGAAGATTCCGTTTGCGTCGGCCGGGCTGGTTGCGGTTTGGGAGAAGGCGCGGAACGAAGATATCTACGTCGCGCGGTTCGCACGCGCGGCCGGGCGCGGCGTGATTCCGGGCAGCGCGCTGAAAGGCGCGATTCGGACAGCCTGGTGGCTGGGCGGAATGGACCCGTCGAAAGCGCTGGCGATTTGGAAAGACGCGGTAGCGGGCGGCCGGCGGTTCAGTCCGCCTCCGGTTCGGCCGGCCGGTCTGTTTAGCTTAGGCGACGCGCGGGCTTCGGCCGATGCGTTTCGGGTGTATCAGAGCCGGGTGCTGGTAGTGCGAGGCGAAGGGAAATCGGAATGGAAGCCGGGGCAGTTGTTTGTCGAGATGGCGAAACCCGGCGCGACGTTCCACGGCACGGCGGCGATTCCGGAAGCGGCGATGGAAGCGGCGCGCGTCCAGACGCGGCGTTGGATCGCCGAGCACCGGGAGTATGCAAGAGCGGCGGCGATGAAACCGTTGACCGAGGCGGTCGAAAAACTCGCGGCGGCGGAGTCGGCGTTGCCGGCCGGGAGCTTGCTGATTCCGCTCGGCTGGGGTGCCGGGCTGTCGAGTAAGGCGTACGTGCCGGGTATCGGCGAAGCGGAGGTTCGGATGCAGATCGGGCGGATTCCGGGGATCCGCAAAGGACCGATGCCGAACATGCCGTTTCCGAAAACGCGGCGTGTCGTGCTGGATGGCGCGGGCGGGGCGCACCTTCCGGGATGGATCCAAGTTGACTTTTAGCCTCATGCTCCCCCCTCATTCTGCCGATGATATACCTATGCGAGGGGATGTTAGCCGTCTCGTGGTACTATTGTGGCTCTCGCAAACCCCGAAGTCGCTGATAAAGTGAGGGTTGCCTTTCTTCCTTCGATTCCCTTGTTCGCCTCCGTTTGTGGCGCTGGCGGCGGCTTTCTTGGCTTTCTTTCGCCAGCGACCGGCGCTTCAGCTTGAGATTCTGGCCCTCCGTCATCAACTCGGTGTTCTGCAACGTTCGGTGCAGCGGCCGAAGTTGACGGCTGCGGATCGATTCCTGTGGGCCTTGTTGGCGGCGGTCTGGACGGATTGGCAACTGAGTTCCATCATGATCAAGCCGGCGACGG
>VFZW01000524.1 GCA_016871055.1 Acidobacteriota bacterium | reverse complement strand
GAACGGAGCCCCGACCCCCTTCACATGGAAGGCCTCCGCAGACGTTATCCTCGACAAGGTGCGCCGTTGTAAAGAATTATCCAAGACAGGAGACTAGATGCCAGGCCTGCTCCAGGAGATCGTCGTGATACGCCATTCTGCAATCAATCCCAGATCGGATTACGCAACTCTTCCTGCTCGGAGACACTTCGATAGTTGAAATACGATTCCAAGCGGAGTTCGTGAGGATCGACAGCCTCGGTGATCAACCTCATCGCTCGCTGCGCTTTCTCATGCAAATGATGCTCCTTCGCCGCCTCGTCCGACAGCAGCACACGAAAGAATATCGACGGATCCCCCATGAAATTGTCCTCGAGCGAATACCGGATCCGCACCACATCCGGCTGCAGCGCGCGCAAGACTTTCTTCAGCGCCTTATCGATCCTGGGCTGGTGCACGAGCGAGCTAGTCATCACTGCCATGACTTAATTATGCCCGATATGAAATAATCGCCAAGCATGCTCTCACGCCGCCAACTCCTCAGCAGCTTCGCCGCCCTCCCCTTCGCTAACATCGCCGCCGCCCAGGCCGGCAAACACTCCATCACCAACGTCCAAACGATGATGATGCAAGGCGGCCGCACCTACACGCTCGTGAAGATCACTGTCAACAATGGCGTCTTCGGCATCGGCGAAGCCTACGGCTCCCCCGGCGTCGGCGTCCGCGAGCAAATCGACAGCCTCAAGCCCTGGCTCACCGGCAAAGACCCCCTGCAAATCGACACCATCTACACCAAGCTCGGCGTCGGCGGCAACAACCTCTCCGGCGCCCGCACCGACGGCTCCGCCCACAACCTCATGCGCGCGGCTTCGGGTATCGAAATGGCCCTCTGGGACCTCGCCGGCAAACTCCTTCACACGCCCTCGTCCAACCTCCTCGGCGGACGATTCCGCGAGCGCGTCCGCGTCTACGATCACTCCGCCCCATCCAACATGATGGACAAGGCCTCCTGCAAAGCCTGGGCCGAAAAAGTGAAAGCCAACCCCGCTGGATTCACCGCGCACAAGTTCGGCTTCCCGCATGAAAAGCTTACGAACCGTACCCTGTCTTCGCGAGAGCTGATCGCCATCCGGCGCGGCTTCGAGAACTGCCGCGAAGCCATCGGTTTCGATCACGACATCCTCGTCCACTGCCACTGGGAGTACGACGTGCGCACCGCTATTCAAATCGCCGAAGCCGTTGAGTCCATCAAACCGCTCTGGCTCGAAGACCCGCTTCTGGTCGACTACACCTCCTCCTGGCAACGCCTCACCGCATCGTCGAAAGTCCCCATCTGCATGGGTGAAAATCTCGCCCGCCGCGAAGGCTTCCTCCCCTTCGTTGTCAATCAAGGCTGCGACATCCTCAACCCCGATCTCCGCAACTCCGGAGGCTTTCTCGAAACCAAACGCATCGCCGACTTCGCCGCCCCCTTCGGCATGCCCATCGCCACGCACAACACCGCCAGCCAGGTTCACACCTATGGCAACATCAACTGGGCCTCGACTATCCACGACTACATCGCCACCGAAACCGTCACCGGCAAAGGCGACTGGATGGACAAAGTCCTCCTCCTCGACGAACCCTACATCCAGGGCGGTCACATCAAGGTGACATCGAAACCCGGCATGGGCATCACGCTCAATCCTGACGTCGTCCGCGCCCACCTCGCCGCCGGCGAAACATGGTGGGGATAAAACCGGTCGCCGCGCTCGCGGCAACGATGTTCGCGCTCCAGTTCTGGCAAGCCACCCACGGCGGCCTCACCGCCGACGAGCCCAACCACATGCTCGCCTCGCATTTCTATTGGACCGCCCCGAACGTCTTCCCCGAAACCGACCTCGCGCCGCTTCTCAAAATCGTTACCGGCTGGCGCGCCTCGCAGATCCCTCCGCCCGACGACCCGCGCTGGAAAGCCCACCGCGAATGGATCGCCGCCGGCGCCTATTTCGTCGATCTCAAGGATCCCTATCTTCACGATCTCACCACGGCCTTCCGCCTCCCGGTGTTGATCTTCCCGCTGCTGACGCTCTTCCTCATCTGGCACTGGGCGCGCGGCGACTGCGGTCCCGCGCCCGCGCTGCTCGCCGCCGCCGCATTCGCATTCGAGCCCACCGCCCTCGCCCACGGCAGCCTCGTCAAGAACGACATCGCCGCGGCATGTGCCTACGCCGCCTTCTGGTACGCGGCAGACCGCCGCAACATGCTGCTTCTCACCTTGGCGACACTCGCCGGCATCCTGGCCAAACTCTCGCTGATCGTCCTCGCTGTCATCGCGCCGATAATCATCCTTACGCGCCCCCAACGCATCAAACACCTCGCCGTCTTCGCCGTCACGGTCTACGCCGGCCTCTGTGCGGCCTATCAATTCGACACCCGCATCCTCCACCCAATCGAAATTCAACACAAGTTCGCCGATCCCGCCATTCCTTACGCCTTCACCTGGATCGCGCAGCTCTTCCAATGGCTCCCCATTCCCGCCGACTTTTGGAGCGGTTGCGTCAGCCTCCTTCACAGCTCCGCCGAACGTCCGCCGATCTACCTCAATGGCGAAATTTTCCATCAAGCCCAGCCCCTCTATTCTCTTACCGCCCTCGCCGTCAAGGTTCCGATCGGACTTCTCCTCGCCATCGCTGCAGGCACCGTCGTAGCAATCAGAGAACGCCGGATGTTCCTCCTCTTTCCGCCCCTCCTCTACATCGCCCTCGCCTCGCTATCGGGCCATCAACTCGGCATTCGTCTCATCATCCCTGCGCTCCCCTTCGGCGCTCTTCTAGTCGCGCGACTCGCCAAAGCCCATCTGAAAACCGCCACGATCCTGATCGCCCTCGCTGCCGCCGAATCCCTCGCGCGATTCCCTCACGGCATCGCGTTCTTCAACCTCGCCGCCGGCGGCCCCGACAACGGCCTCCGCTACCTCGCCGACTCCAACCTCGATTGGGGCCAGGACCTGCCAGCCCTCAAAACCTGGGCCAAATCCAACAACGTCGAAGAGTTCCGCCTCTCCTACTTCGGCGGCGACGTCCCCTGGCGTCACTTCTGGGATCAAAAGGTTCGCCCCATCGTCCCGCCCGACAACGACGCGCTGGCGAAAGGTATAACCATCTACGAACCCGCCCCCGAACTCCACGCCATCAGCGCCTCGCTCCTCCACGGCGCTTGCTTCCCGCCCAAGTACAAGGACTTCTACAGGCGCTTCCGCGAAATGCGCCCCACCGCCAAAGCCGGCTACTCGATCTTCATCTACGACCTGCGTAACCGTCCGGTCCCCACTCCTCCAGCGCCGTCCGCCGCCCCGCCAACTCCCGCACCGAAACCGTGACCACCGCCCCCACGACGGTAACGTCCAGCCAGTGATAAAACCACCCCTCGCGAAATCCCCCGCTAACGCCCCGATCCATCGAGCCGCCCGAACTGCCCACCATCACGTACCGCACTCCCGCCCGTTCCAGCGATAGGAACTGATGCACATGCCCGCTGAAGACATAGTCCACGCGATGCTTCTCCATCAGCCGCACAAACGGATGCGCGCCCATCCCCATCCGCACCGGAATCAACCAGGACGGGCGGTGCAAGAATACAAACTTCGGCCGCGCCATCCCCAACCGCGTCAACTCCCGATCGCAATACGCCATCTCCGATTCCGACAGCGCATCCGACCGGCTGTTGTCGAGCACCACGAACCCCGCCCCGCTCCGCTCAAACGAATACCGCACCGGCCGCCCTGTGCGCCTCTCATACACCCGCTCGAACTTCTCACTCCACACATCGTGATTTCCCGCTACATGATAGAACGGAAATGTTTTATACATTTTCAGGGTGGACTTTTCGATCGCGTCCCACTCGGCTTCCACCGTCGCATCGTTTA
>VFZW01000523.1 GCA_016871055.1 Acidobacteriota bacterium | reverse complement strand
ACCCGACACGCGGGCAGCGTCGTCACCCGCCCTATCCCGACGTCGGGATACTCAACTGTTCGTCGAATCGAGTTACGCCCCAACAACTTCAACGTGAAGGACAAACCATGGATCGCGTGTGCCACTTCGAGATACCGTTCGCTGACAAGCAACGGGCCGCAACTTTTTACCAAACTGTTTTTGGTTGGCAGATCTCGGATGCTCCGGGAGACATGCCTTATTCGTTCGTGATCACAACACCTGTCGACGATCAGTTCATGCCACGCGAACCGGGCGGAATCAATGGCGGAATGTACCCTCGCGGTGACGAGGGGGGCAGCAGATCGCCCGTCGTCGTGATTGAGGTCGCATCTTGTGAACAGCGTATCGCTGATGTGGAACGTGCAGGCGGCTCGAAGGTGATGGGGCCGCACGAGATTCCGAACATGGGAATTTATGCTCAGGTCAAGGACAGCGAAGGCAACACCATTGGGCTGTGGCAACCGCTCAAACATGCCAATGCATGACCCAAACAAACGAGAAGAATCCGACGAACAAGGCGTTGCACGCGAGCGGGCGGCGATGTCCGTTTTGAAATCAACGTCTCACGCGCCCGCCGCGTGAACTTTGTCGTTCGGCCATGCACGCTATCTCAATATCAAGGAATGTCATTATGCTCCTCCGCATACTTGTTACCCTCGCTTTTCTTGCCTGCGGTGCCACGGGTGCTGCCGATCCGTCGGACGCCGAACGACTCGCCACGAGTCTTGCAAAGTGGACGAACGTCAAAGAGGCGTGCGGGGGCAACTACACCTACAAGGTGCTTCGCACCAGCTTTACCGGCTACCGAGCTGAGACGATCGTGGTGGTGAAGGCAAACAAAGTTGTGGAGCGACGGTTCGACACCGCCACACCCACGAAGCCTGGGGAGCCGGCTCCGCTCAAGACGGAGTGGGTGGAAACCGGCAAAGACATCGGCAAACATAAGGGCGCTGCCGAGCCACGAACGCTGGACGAACTGTACACGATCGCGAAAAAGATCGTTGAGGCGGAAGTTCCCGCGAAGCATGTTCGTAGTCTGGGCCTGGACAAACAGGGATTGCTCCAACACTGTTTCGTCCGCGACACCCGAATCCAAGATGATGCCCCACTGACCGGTGTGACGAGCATTTACTTGACGGTCGGAAAGAAATAATGAAGTTCCTTGTTGATTGCTGATCAAAGCCGAACCAAAAGTTGCACCTGACTGCGGCGGCATCACGGTTTTTCAGTGTTCAAAGTCTCACCCACCGCCGCAGCAGGTGAACTTGGTCGTTCGGCGGGGGCAAATTCGGAGCAACCGTCCGCGACTGTACGGGGCTCCGGTTCGGTTGAACGAATCGTGCGGCGAACCAATGGAGGACCCATGACCGACCCGCAGTACAGGGAGATGACCGCCTTCCTGCTTGGCCTGGGCATCGAAGACATGCCCCACACCGGCAAGACCTACATGGGCCATCTCCTGGCCGTCTACCGCCTGATGCGCGAGAACGGCTGCGGCACCGACTCGTGCCGGGCGGCCCTGTTCCACTCGATCTACGGCACCGAGGAGTTTCAGCGGTTCCAACTGCCGCTCGAGCGGCGGCCGGAGGTCCGCGCGGTCGCCGGCGAGCGGGCCGAGCGGCTGGCGTACCTCAATTGCGCGATGGACCGTGCATCCTTCGACGCCGCCCTTGAGCGCAGCCAACCCCCGTACCCTATGCGCGACCGGTTCACCGGTGACTTCGTCCACCTCGACGGTGACGACTTCGCCGACCTTTGCCGCCTCCACCTGTACGACTGGCTTGAACAGGTCCCACGCTCGCGGCGCGGCTACGGCTACCGGCGCGAGGCCTACCGAAGCATTGCGGAGCGGTTGGGTCCGGACGCAGTCGCCGCCCGCGACCGCGTCTTCGCTGGCGAGCCGGCCGGGTGAAGGCCGACCGGGGTCAATCGAACCGTTCCGACATCCTCAGGGGATCTGCACATGAATAACACGCCGGCTTCGCTTCGGGGGGCTATCGGGGCCCTCGCCGCGTTCTGCCTGTTCTCGGCACTCGCATGCGCCGCCGAACGCGAGATCAAGCCCGGCGAGTCGCCGCAGGCTGCCCTCGACGCGGCCAACCCCGGCGACAAGCTCGTCTTCCTTCCCGGCCTGCACGAGCACAAGCTCGCCAGACATCAGTCGATCCTGTACGTGGACAAGCCCGTCCACATCGAGCTAAAGACGGGGGCCACGCTCAAGCTGGCGGGCGGGTGCTGCCGGCCCGGCACCGTCGGCGAGATCACGGTCGATCAGGACTCCCAGGAGGGCAAACTGGACGACCTAGAAGTGGGCGGGGAGTTCAAGCGGACGGGCGGCCCGGCAGACGGGGCGGAGCTGTACGGGGCGACGGTGTACACCCTGGTCATCGACAAGGCGGGGGAAGGCGGCGCCGCCGACAGCTTCCGCTGGGGGGACGGGAAGCTATTCGACACGCCCCACCGCGGCGTCGCCATCACTGGCGACTGGCAAGAGCTCAGCCACGGGGTGAAAGTCCGCTTTGCCAATCGGACGGGCCACAAGGCCGGGAGCCTCTGGTTCGTTTCCTACGGCGGCGCCGCCGCCTACGGCATCCGCATCGGGCACGGCACCCAGAAGGATTACATCGAGAAGGTGACGGTCAGCGGCGGCGGGACCATCGACATGAACGCCGGCAAGAATGCCCAACCGAGCGGGCTGGTCAAGGACATCAACGCCTGCATTCTCGTCCACGGCCGGGTCCGGGGCGTCCGCGTCGAAGGCATCACCATGACGAACACGATGCGGTCGGTCATGTGTTACGGCGAGCACACGGGGAAGATGCTGGCCGGCGGGAGGACGGAGGGCGGGGAGTCGTTCGACGCCGAGGACATCACGATTGAGCGGACCCGCACGCTCAACCCGGCGGGCGCGGCCTACCTGCTCGGGCACCCGTCCCACCGCGGCCGGCTCCGCAACGTGAAGTGCAACCACAACTACATGGAGACCGGGCTGACCGCCATCGAGCCGAACTTTAACCTCGACGGGTACGAAGTGATCGACAACGTCATCAAGAGTGACGGGCAGGCGATCCACTGCTGGCGGCACTCGAAGAACGGCACGATCGCCGACAACCTGCGGGTCCACGATACCACGGGCAAGCCGGTTGTTGTCGTCAACGCCCCGCGCGGGTGGCAGGCACCCGAGGCGCCCGTGCAGCGGAAAAACCGGAATCACCTGTCCGACGGTGGCACGCACGGGAAGCCGAAGTGACCGCCGATGAGGCGGTGAGGGACGACAACTTGCCGAACTGGGTCAGCGGAGCGATTCCCAACCAGCCGTCGAACCAGGTGCTGCAGCAGCCGGCGGGGGCACGAACGTTTTTCCACGGTCACAGGTTCAGCAGCCCCGCCGCTGCTGAGCGATTTAGTTCGGCGGTAGGAGGGGGACTGAGTGGGCGAGACCGGCGAGCAGCGGCACGTGGTCGCGTCGACGGAGGCACCCGCGTCCGCGCGCGTCGTTGGCTACGACGTAGCCCGGTCGCTCGCCCTGCTCGGCATGATCGTCGTCCACTTCTCGTTGGTGGCCGCGTCGGATCGCTCCGACCCTGTTGAGCTGGCCGGCCTCCTGGCGTTCCTGGATGGGCGGGCCGCCGCCGCCTTCGTGGTCCTCGCCGGCATCGGCCTCACTCTCATGTCTCGCCAAGCCGTTGCGAGCGCCGATCCGGCGGCTCTGGCCGAGGTGCGCAGGACGTTCGTGCGTCGCGGGCTGTTCCTTCTGGTCATCGGGTTCCTCAACCTCACCATCTGGGCCGGGGATATCCTCCGTGTGTACGGAGTGTCCCTCCTCCTGGCGTCCCGGCTGCTCACGGCCTCCGGTCGCCGGCTCCTTCACCTGCC
>VFZW01000522.1 GCA_016871055.1 Acidobacteriota bacterium | reverse complement strand
GTCACCGTTGAGGTGGCGCCAAACCACGGGGCCGCGACAGCGACCCCGACCAGCCGCTTTGAGCGGCTCACGAACGAAGGCCCCCGGCTCTGCCGGGGGATCGTTACTTGACGTCGCAGGCGGGGGCGCATACCGCGATATCAAAATCGTCGTCGATCCGGACCCGTCGTCGAAAGGCCGCTAGTTCGCGGGCACGTCGAGGCCGACGGCGCGCATGAGGGCCAGGGCGTTCGACGTGCGGACGACGCCGGGTTTCATACGGTAGTCGAAGTGGATTTTGCCATCGACGATTTCGTCTTCGAAGTGGACGTTGGTGTGATCCGATGCGATGTCGGCGAGGGCGAGGTCGTGGGTTGTGACGAGGCCGATGGCGCCGCTTTCGAGGAGCTTCGACACGATGCCGGCGGCGCCGATGCGTCGGTCGTGCGAGTTCGTCCCGCTGAGGAGTTCGTCGAGCAGGAACAAGAGCTTGCGGTCCTGGCCGGACATGTCGACTATAGTCTTGAGACGCTGTAGCTCGGCGTAGAAGCGTGATGCGCCTTCCTGAAGTGAGTCGACCGTTCTAATCGATGCGCCGAGCCAGAGGGGGCTCAGCGTCAGACTCTTCGCGGCGACCGTTGCTCCGGCGTGGGCTAACACGACGTTCAGGCCGAGAGTCCTCAAATACGTGCTCTTGCCGCTCATGTTCGAACCGCTGACGACTAGCAGGCGGGTAGCGGCGCCGAGATCGGCGTCGTTGGTTATGACGCGGTCGCGCGGGATGAGTGGATGGCGCAGGGCCTCGCCTCGCAGGGTGGGCTTGTCCGTCCAGGTGGGCGCGACGGTGTCGGGGTTTTCGTACTGCCATGCCGATATCGATGCGAGCGCTTCGAATTCGCCGACCGCTTTCAGCCAAGTGTCGACGAGCGCGCCGTTTATTGCGCGCCAGTTGTCGGCGGCGCGGACGAAGTGGAGGGAGAACAAGAATAGAAGATCGAGGAGACGGAAGCCCTGGTTGTCGAGGGAGTCGATCCATTCGGCGAGTGTGGCGAGTTTGCCGATGCGATGGCTGGCGGCGGGTCCGTCGCTCTTGATCCGCGACTGAATGTTCTTGAGCAGATCACTTTCGAAGGTGTTGTTTTCGATAAGGGCGAGGGCTTCTTGCAGCACCTTCAAATCGCGGCCGGCGTGCGAGGTTTCGTGGAGGGCCAGGAGGATCGTTCTGTGATGAAGGCCGAAGACCGCCGAGGACAGCAAAATCCCGAGCCCGAGTGGCGAGAGTGCTTGCAACGCGATCGACGCGGCGACGCAGGCGGCGGAGAACGCCGCTGTGATCCAGAGCCATTTTGTTGCGGCCGGAAAGAGCTTTGACTGGCCGGTGGACCATTCGCGCAAGGCCTTTGGGTGAAGGGCGGAATTAAGATCCGGTCCGAGTACGGCGAGCGCTTCGCGGAGTTCGACGCGATCGGCGAGTTCGGCGGCGGCGGCGAGGCGCGCCGGGGCGGCGGGCGGGCCGGCTTGATCTAGCAGCCAACCGGCCAGGGTCGATTCGCCTTCGCGCGTGCGAGCGTGGCAGAGGCGTTCGAAGAGGCCGCCGGCGCCGAAGAGGTCGAGGTCACCCGAGAAAGGGTGGTGCGGATCGGCGAAGGAGTCGCCGCGCGAGGGCGTTTTCGAATAGTTGCCGTTGAGGCGAGCGAGGCCGCGATCGTAGTAGTCGACCGAGCGTTGTGCGAACTCCATGCGCCGAATGACGCGCGAGTGGATTATCGTCGCCGACATGAACAACACGAGTTGGATCAAAAACGGCCAGGGCGTTTCGTCGGGGTGTGCGCGGCCGAGCCAGCCGGCGTAGAGGAGCATGGCGCCGAGCGCGAGGCGCAGATATCCGAAGCGATGGTGCCGTTTTTCGTGCTCTTGTGCGGCGGCCTGGCGGATTGCGCGGAGCTCCGTCATGCGGGCGCGCGGCTTCTCGAATAGATCCAATCGTCACTATTGTGGCAGAATCGTACGGACTCTCTATGCGATTCCTCCTTTCGGCTTTCGTTGCGTGCTGCGCGTTCGCGCAGAATCCACTGGTGTTCGAGAACAAGCTTGTGCGTGTGGTGAAGGCGGCGAACATTCCGACGCAGAAGAGCCGGCCGCATGTGCATCTGGTCAACCGCGTGATGGTGCATTTGGATAAAGGCACGATGCAGATCGTCAACATGGAGACGGGCCCGAAAGATATTCCGTTCACGGCGGGGCAGGTGCGGTGGGATCCGAAGGTTGGCCTGCACACGAGTGAGAATATCGGCGGCACGGCGTTTCGGATTATCGAGATTGAGATGAAGAACGAGCCGCCGACGTTGACGAAGCTGGCGCGCGTGCCGAAGTCCGCGAAGCTGGATTCGGAGAACCCGCAGGTGCGGGTGCTGCGTGTGCCGGTGAAGGCGCGGTCGGCGTCGAAGGAGGTTTCGTATGGCGCTCCGCAGGTGGTGGTGCGGCTCTCCGATGGGCATACCGAGTGGCGCGAGAAGGGGAAGCAGAGCTATCGCAACGATTCGGATGCGGCCGTGGAGTTTGTGATTGTGGAGGTGAAGTAAATATGCAGCGGCGGCAGTTTTTGTCTCTGGCGGGAGGCTTGGGTCTTTCGGCGCAAACGACACAAAGGCCGAATATTGTTTTTATCCTTGCCGATGATATGGGCTGGGGCGACTTGAGTTGTTATGGCAACCGCAACTTGAAGACACCGGGGATCGATCGGCTGGCGCACGAGGGAATGTTGTTCACGCAGTTTTACGTTTGCGGCTCGGTGTGCTCGCCGTCGCGGACGGCGTTTACGACCGGACACTATCCGGCACGGCATCGTGTTCATGGTCACTTTGCCGCAGAGGAGTTGAACACCAATCGAGGGATGCCGCACTTTCTCGATCCGGCCGTGCCGACGCTGGCGTGGCAGTTGAAAAAGGCCGGCTATGCGACGGCGCATTATGGCAAGTGGCACCTGGGGCACAACGGCAATGCACCGATGCCGGATGCGTATGGATTCGATGAACACAAGTCGGTGACGTCGATGGAGACGCGGTGGCAGGAACAGGCGGCAGGATTCCGCGCGAGGTCGAGCGCGCAGTTTGTCGATTGGGGGATTGAGTTCGCCGAGAAGAATCGGGCGAAGCCCTTTTACATGCAGCTTTGGATGTTGTTGCCGCATGCGACGCTTGATCCGACGCCGGAACAGTTGAAGCCGTTTGAGGGGCAGGGGCCTGGCTCCGGCACGAAGCACCTGGGTGCGAATCAGATCTACAACGCGTCGGTGCATGACCTCGATAGGCAAGTGGGGCGGTTGTTGAAGAAGCTCGATGAACTGGGGCTTGCGGAGAACACGATCGTCGTTTATTCAAGCGACAACGGGCCGGAGGACATTCATATTCGCAACGCGAGCCATTCGGCGTATGGATCGCCGGGGCCGTTCCGAGGGCGCAAGCGGAGCCTGTATGAAGGCGGTGTACGCGTGCCGTTTTTGGTTCGTTGGCCGGCACAGGTACCGCGTGGGAAGGTGAACGACAAGACTGTCGTTGCGGCGGTTGATTTCCTGCCGACGCTCCTGGAAATTGAGGGTGTGACGCCGGAGGGCACGATGGATGGGGAGTCGATGGCGGACGTTTTCGCGGGGAAGGCGCGGGCGCGGGTAAAGCCGGTTCATTGGGAGTGGCGGTTCAACATCGCGGGTTATCACGCGAACAAGAGTCCGATCCTTTCGATTCGCGAGGGGGATTGGAAGCTGCTGTTTAATCCGGATCAGTCGCGCGTGGAGTTGTACGATATTCCGCGTGATCCTTATGAAAGCATGAATTTGGCGGCGGCGAAACCGGCGGTTGTGAAGCGCATGATGGCGAAGGCGCTGGCGTGGCAGAAGACGCTGCCAAGCGGTCCGCTGGATGCGAA
>VFZW01000521.1 GCA_016871055.1 Acidobacteriota bacterium | reverse complement strand
GTCTGCCCAAACGCCAGCGCCGTCGCCGGTCCACCCGCCAGCGTCGTCGCGCCGGCGACGACGCCGATCAGCGGATCAAGCCCCATCGCGCGGCACATCGCTACGCCAACGAGGTTCTGCACGATCGCCCCGCCAACCGCCAGCGCCAGACACACAACCACGCGATGCCCTTCGCGCCGCAACAACGCCGTCGACGCCCGCAGCCCCAACGTCGTGAAGAACGCCAGCATCAACACATCGCGCAACACCGAGTCGAACACAAACTCCACGCCCGCCGATCGCAACGCCGTCACGCAACAGGCCAGGAACAACCCGCCCACAATCGGCGCCGGCAGATGCAGTCGCACGAAAAACGCAAAACGCCCCGCCAGCCACCAACCGCCCGCGCCGAGCGCCAGCGTCTCGGCCGCGTTGAGCGTGACCGTCACAGCCCCGCTTTCTTCCACATCGCATCAACCCGCTGCTTCACATCGGCCGGCATCGTGATCACATCCGGCCACGGCCGCGTGAATCCCTCTTCCGGCCACTTCCGCGTCGCGTCGATGCCGAACTTCGACCCCCAATTCGCCATACGGCTCGAATGATCCAACGAATCGATCGGCCCCATCGCGAACTCGATATCGCGCTGCGGGTCGATGTTGTTGAGCGCCTTCCACGCCGTCTCGCTCACGTTCTGTACATCGACCGTGTCATCGACGACGACAATGCACTTGGTAAACATCGCCTGCCCCAAGCCCCAAATCGCGTGCATCACCTTGCGCGCCTGCATCGGGTAACTCTTGCGAATCGACACCAGCATCAGGTTGTGAAAGATCCCCTCGGCCGGCATGCAGATGTCGCGGATCTCGGGAATCTGCAACCGCATCAGCGGCAGAAAAATCCGTTCGATCGCCTTGCCCATGAAGTAGTCCTCCATCGGCGGCGGCCCCACGATCGTCGTCGCATAGACTGGATTCTTGCGATGCGTCACACACGTCACATGAAACACCGGGTATTCGTCTTCAAGCGAATAGAACCCGGTGTGATCGCCGAACGGCCCCTCGGTACGCGTCTCACCAAGCTCGACGTAGCCCTCCAGGACAAACTCCGAATTCGCCGGCACCTCGATATCGACCGTCTCGCACGAAACCATGTCCACCGGCTTCCGCCGCAAGAATCCCGCGATCATCATCTCGTCCAAATCGGGCGGCAGCGGCAAAATCGCCGAGTACATCACCGCCGGGTCCGCGCCGATCGCCACCGCCACATCCATGCGTTTCTCGCCCGCCTTGAATCGCCGCCGATAATGTTCCGTGCCCTGTTTATGCGTCTGCCAGTGCATGCCCGTCGTTCGTTCGTCGTAGACCTGCATGCGATACATGCCGCAGTTGCGTTTGCCGGTCTCCGGATTCTTGGTGAACACCATCGGCAACGTGATGAACGGCCCGCCGTCTTGCGGCCAGCACTTCAGCACCGGAATATCGCGCAGCGAAAAACCGTCCTTGCGAATCACTTCCTTGCACGCGCCGCTCGCTACCTTCTTCGGAAAGAACGAACCCATCTCGGCCAGCTTCGGCAGCATCGACAACTTGCCCATCAGCCCTTGCGGCATCTGCATCTGCAAGTAGTCGGTGATCCGGTCGGCGATGTCTTGAAATTTTTCGACCTCAAGCGCGATCTCCATGCGCCGCTGCGAAGCGAACGCGTTGATCAACACCGGGACATTCGACCCCTTCGGTTTCTCGAACAACAAAGCCGGGCCGTTCTGTTTCACCGACCGGTCGGCGAACTCCGTGATTTCCAACTCCGGATCGACCTCGAAAGGAATTCGCTTCAACTCGCCCGCTTTGTCAAGCGCGTCGATGAAGCCCCGCAAATCGCTGTATGCCATATGATTATTCCATGATAGTTCGTACCGCTTTCGTCACCGGCGCCAGCCGCGGCATAGGCAAAGCCTGTGCCCTTTCGCTCGCCAAGGCCGGGACGCGTGTTATCGTCGCCGCGCGCACTCTTGAGACCTGCCGGCAAGTGGCCGATGAGATCAAATCGCAGGGCGGCGAAGCCTTCGCCGCCGCCATCGATCTCTCGAGTAAAGACTCCATCACCGCCGCGATTCAGCAAGCCGCCAAGGATCACGGCCCCATTCACATCCTCGTCAACAACGCAGGCATCACCAAGGACGGCCTCGCGTTGCGCATGAAGCCGGAAGACTGGCAGGTCGTGCTCGACACGAATCTGAGCGGCGCTTTCTTCGCCTCGCAAGCCGTCATGCAAGGCATGATGAAGGAGCGCTGGGGCCGCATCATCAACATCGTTTCGGTGGTGGGTGAGATGGGCAACGCGGGCCAGGCCAACTACGTCGCCGCCAAGGCAGGTTTGATCGGATTGACGAAATCGCTCGCCCGGGAACTTGCCAGCCGCGCCATCACCGTCAACGCCGTCGCCCCCGGTTTCATCGCCACTGACATGACCGCCGTGTTGAGCGAGGACATCAAGCAAAAGATGCTCGGCGTCATTCCGCTCGCTCGCTTCGGCGCCTCCGACGACATCGCCGCCGCCGTTCGATTCCTCGCCTCCGAAGAGGCGGGCTACATCACCGGACATGTCCTCGATGTGAACGGCGGGATGTACATGTGAGCCCAAGACGCCCCATCTACGCCGACCACCCTACAGAGCCGCGACCGCAAGGGAGCCCCAATGGCCCGCCGCGGGCCGCTCAAAACGAGGAAAGTCGCCACCTCCTCCCCAACCCGAACCATCCCATCTACGCCGACAACCCTACAGAGCCGAGACCGCAAGGAAGCGGACCTTCCCCAACCGATACCCCTGACTTTCAACGGAGCGCACCTTCCCCCACCGATACTCCTGACTTTCAACGGAGCGGACCTTGCCCAATCCCAGGGGGCGACATTCACAAGCTAGCCGGGATTGGCGCATGAACCACGCCGCACTGCGCTGGGCCGCGCCGCTGGTTCCCGCGTTCGCCATCTACTTCACGCCGTCGTCGCTCGCCGCCGACGCGCGCCATCTGCTCGCCATCTTCACCGGCACGATCATCGCGCTGATCGCGCGGCCCGTGCCGATGGGCGCCAGCGTTGTGCTCGCGATGACGCTGCTCGTCCTCACCAACACACTGACTCCCGCGCGCGCCCTCGCCGGCTTCGCCAGCCCGACAACCTGGATGATCTTCTCGGCGTTCCTGTTCGCCCGCGCCGTCACATCAACAGGCTTTGGCCCGCGGATCGCTTATGTACTAATCGACCGCATCGGCCACAGCCCGCTCACGCTCGGCTACGCCGTCGCGGCGACAAACCTGGTGCTCGCGCCCTTCATACCGTCCGACACCGGCCGCGGCGGCGGCATCGTTTTCCCCGTCGCCCGCAGCCTCGCGCAGGCGCTCGGCGATCTGCCCAAAACCAGCGCTTATCTCATCCTCGTCGGCTACCTCTCGACCTACACCACCTCCGGCATGTTCCTCACCAGCATGGCCGCCAACCCCATCATGGCCGAGATCGCCCGCAAGTCCCACGGCCTCGACGTTACGTTCCTGACCTGGGCCATCGCCGCCATCGTGCCCGGCGTGCTCACGCTCGCGATCGGACCGCTGATCATCCTCCGCGCCACGCCGCCCGAATCGCAAGACATCAAGGCCGCGCGCGCCATGGCCGCGGACGAACTGAAGAAACTCGGCAACCTCAACCCGCGCGAATTGCGCCTGGTGATCATCCTGCTTGGCGTCATGGCCGGCTGGATAACATCGCCGTGGCACGGCCTGCACAACGCGTTCGTCGCGCTCGGCGGACTCTGCGCCCTCGTGATTTCGGAGGTGGTGACGTGGGAAGAGATGCTCGGCGAAAAACGCGCCTGGGATGCCCTGCTGTGGTTCGGACCCATTCTCATGATGACCGATGAACTCGCAAAAGCCGGTCTGTTCAGCGTTCTCT
>VFZW01000520.1 GCA_016871055.1 Acidobacteriota bacterium | reverse complement strand
TTTGTGAACGTTTCCATCGGTCGCCAGTCTCCTGTTCTCGTCTTGACAACAAGATCATCCGACAGACGACCGATGGTTTCAACATTTCAAATGTGTTTGGCTAGAATTTGGCGGTTCGTGGACGTGGTCGAAGGCGATGGATTACGTCGACGGGGATCAGGCGCGCATCACGACCGTTGTGTCGCCGCGCATATGGAATTACGGGCTTGCTGGCTTCGACCGCACACACGTGCTAAAGATCAACTGGCTCTGGAATCTGCCCGAGGCGAAGCGGCTCAAGGTGGCGCTGGCCGGTTGGCAGATCAACGGCATCGCAAGTTTCGTCAGCGGTGCGCCGGTCGGCATTGGCTACAGCCTGGTGAACGCGGCCGACATTACGGGCACGCCGAGCGTCGGGGCGCGCATCAACATTTTGCAGGAACCCACGCTGCCGAAAGGCGAGCGGACGTTTAGCCGCAATTTCAAAACCGATGTCTTCGCGCCGCCCGCGGTGGGCACGCTGGGCAACGCCGCGCGGTCGAATCTCCGAGGGCCCGGCATCAACAACTGGGATGTCGCGCTGTTCAAGAACTTCGCCTTGACGGAGAAGTATAAGTTGCAGTTCCGGTCCGAACTGTACAACGCCTTCAACCACACGCAGTTCAGCGCGTTCGATTCAACGGCGCGGTTCGATGCAACGGGCCGGCAAATCAACGCCCGGTTCGGCGAGTTCACCGCTGCGCGAACGCCCCGCATCGTGCAGTTGGCGTTGCGCATGACGTTTTGAACATCGGCTACTGTGGGAAGTGTGATTTCGCTTCCCGTGGACGCGCTGCTCGCTGACATTCGCGCGTCGGTTGTCGCTTATTCTTCGTTGGTGATTGAAGCGCCCCCGGGCGCCGGTAAGACAACGCGTGTTCCGGCTGCTCTACTCGATGCGATCACCGGCGAAATTCTGGTGTTGGAACCGCGCCGGCTCGCGGCACGAATGGCGGCGCGGCGAGTGGCGTCGGAGTTGGGCGAGACGCTCGGTGAAACGGTTGGGTATCAGGTGCGGTTTGAATCGGTCGGAGGACCGAAGATGCGGCTGTCGTTCCTGACCGAAGGTATTTTGACGCGGCGCATGCTGGCCGATCGTGACTTGCGTGGCGTAGGCGCCGTGGTGCTCGATGAGTTCCATGAGCGGCATTTGGATGGCGACACGGCGCTGGCCATGCTGCTTGATTTGCAACGAACGCAACGGCCTGATTTGAAAATCATCGTGATGTCGGCGACGCTTGACGCCGCGCCGATCGCGGCGCATCTTGGCGGCGCGCCGGTATTGCGCAGTGAAGGGAAGTTGTTTCCGCTCGAAATCGAGTGGACCGCGGAGACGGGCGCGCCGCTCGAAGAACGCGTGAAAGGCGCTGTCGAAAAACTATCGAAGCGCGGGTTAACCGGCGATGTGCTTGTCTTCCTGCCGGGCATGTTCGAAATTCGCCGCGCCGCGCGGTTGTTGGAGGGTCACAACGTCGTCACGCTGCATGGCGATTTGTCGCCCGAAGAACAGGACCGCGCGTTGGCGCGAACGAAGGAGCGGAAGATCATCTTGTCGACGAACGTCGCCGAGAGCTCGGTGACGATAGAAGGCGTGACGGCGGTGATCGACAGCGGCTTGGCGCGCGTCGCGGTCGATTCGCCGTGGGCTGGAATCCCTTCGGTCGAAGTGGCGCGCATTTCGCAGGCGAGTGCGACACAACGCGCGGGCCGCGCGGCGCGAACGGCGCCGGGAACGGTGATTCGTCTCTACACGCGGGAGGAATTCGCCAGGCGGCCGTTCGCGGATGCGCCGGAGATCGCGCGGCGAGAGTTGTCGCAACTTGTTCTGGATCTCCATGACTGCGGCGTCAAGCGCGTGACGGATCTGCCTTGGTTGACGCCGCCGCCCGCGCCGGCGGTCGAAGCGGCCGAACAGGTGTTGGCGAGAATCGGCGCGATTGAGAATGGTTCGTTGACGGCGGTGGGAACAAAGATGGCGGCGTTGCCGCTGCATCCGCGGTTGGCGCGATTGGTGATTGAAGCCGATGCGCGCGGCGCGGGCGAAGAGGGCGCGCGAGCGGCGGCGGCGTTGAGCGCGGGCGAGCGATTGACCGGGCCGCCGGATCATCACGTCGATTCGGATCTTTTTCTGTTGCTCGAACAGCGGTGGCAGCCGGGAACGCCGCGGATCGCCGAGCAGATTCGCCGCGCGGCGCGCGTGCGAACGCGCGGCAACGAAGAAGGATTGTTGGCGGCGGTTGTGGCGGCGTTCCCGGATCGGATCGGGCGGCGTCGCGCGAACGGCGAGATTCTGTTGGCGTCGGGCGGGGCCGCGCAGTTGGCGGAGTCGTCTGGCGTGCGCGACGCGGAGTTGGTTGTCGCGCTGGAGATCGAAAAACGTCTGATTCGTTTGGCGAGCAAGGTCGATGCGAACTGGCTGCTGGACTTGTATCCGGACCGATTGGACAGCCGCGATGGCGTGGAGTGGAATCGCGCGGCCGAGCGGGTCGAGGCGGTGAGTGCGATGACGTTTGATGGATTTGTGATCGAGGAGTCGCGGTCGGGCGCGGTGGATTTAGCGAAGGCCGCGGCGATGTTGGCGGAGAAGGCGTTTGAAGCCGGGTTGGCCGAATGTCCGGAGCTGTTGGCGCGATGGCGGTTCGCGGCGGCGCATGGTGGTCCGCCGGAACCGGACGAGACGCGCGTGCGGGCCGCGCTGGCCGAGGCTTGTTATGGCTGCAAGTCGATGGGCGAGTTGAGAAGTCTGTTGAGCGATGGCGGTCTCGACCGGATTTTGTTGCGCGATGCGCGGGAGGCGGTGGATCGGTTAGCGCCGGAAAAGATCAAACTGCCGGGCGGGCGGTACACCAAGGTGGGGTATGCCGAAGGCCAACCGCCGTGGATTGCGTCGCGGCTGCAAGACTTCTTCGGCATGAAAGAAACGCCGCGGGTTGCGGGCGGCGCGGTCAGCGTCGTGGTGCATCTGCTCGCGCCGAACAAGCGGCCGGTGCAGATGACGCAGGACCTGGCTGGGTTCTGGACACGCTTGTATCCGCAGGTGCGCAAGGAGCTAAGCCGTCGCTATCCGCGGCACTCGTGGCCGGAAATTCCGAGCGCCTGACAGACGCGGCTGAAAGGGTCTCTACGACAAAATAGACTTTGCGACAAACCAAACGTTGGCGGGACGTTCGGCGAGTCGTCGCATGAAGTAGGGATACCAGGCGGGGCCGTAGGGAACATACAATCGCAGCCGCCAGCCGCCGGCGAGGACTCTCTCCTGCATGTCGCGGCGGATGCCGTAGAGCATTTGAAATTCGAACTGATCGGCCGCCGGTTTGTGGCTGAGGACGTGATCGATCATGGCGGCATCGTGGGTGGCGAAAGCGGGATAGGTTCCGTGTTCAAGGAGCCGGTTTGCCATCTTCTTGAAGTTGTCGTCAACATCGGCCTTGCGTGGAAAAGCGACGTTTTCCGGCTCGTTATATGCCCCTTTGCAGAGGCGGATCGGAATTTTACGAGCGTTCAGATTTTCGATGTCTTTCTCCGTCCGGTACAGGTAAGCCTGAATGACGGCGCGGACGGGGCCTTCGTCCGACATACGCTCAAGGGCGTCGATCGTGCGCTGGGTGTAGGCGGAAGATTCCATGTCGACTTCGATGCGCGCGTTGAGGCGCTTGGCTTCGCGCACTAGAGGAAGAACATTTTCCATGGTTAGTGTTTCAGACAAGTCCAGGCCGAATTGGGTTAACTTGATGGAAACCGTAGCGTCGGCGCCGAGGGCGGCCACGGCTTGCAGAGTGTCCATGGCGGTTCTTGCGGCCGTTCGGGCGTCAGTTTCGTTGTTGACGTTTTCTCCTAGATGGTCTAAGGCGGAAAGCACATCTCGACGGGCTAAGTCCTTGACGACGGCGAGTCCGTCGTCCAAAGT
>VFZW01000519.1 GCA_016871055.1 Acidobacteriota bacterium | reverse complement strand
GCCCCACCTTCCCACCCTCGTAGGCCGCTACAAACTTCGAACGCAGATCATCCGAGTATGGTCGCGCCATCTCTTTTCGCCGCCGTATTTTCCAGAGCGCTTATATTATGTCAGGTTTTGCTCTAGCGCACAGTCCGTTGTGCGAGGCGCCTCAAAAGCTAGGCGAAGATCTCGGGCAGTTCGCGCGAGGCCGACGGGAAAGTCTTCAACCCCGCGCCCATGGCCTTGTTGGCCGCCGCGAGATAAAGGTCGCTAACCGTGCCGGTTGAACGCGTGTGTGTGTTCGTCTTCAGCCCACCGGCGTGTCCGGCGGCGATGATCGAGTAGCCGTTGTTCTTGTGATCGTTGGCTTCAGCGTGTTCGTGCACGAACAACAACGAAGTGCGGTCGAGCACAGACGCATCGCCCTCGCGGATCGACTTCAACTTGCCGAGCAGATACGCAAACTCTTCGACGTGCCAGCGGCAGATGTCGCGCATCACGCGCTGACCGTCGGGGCCGTCGTAGCCGGGCGCCTTGCCGTCGCGGTGGGTGTAGTCGTGATGGCGGGCCGCGGTGTAGCCGAGCCACGGGAATCGCGAAAGACCTTGGCACTTCGTTAACATGTACGACGCAACGCGCGTTTGTCTGCTTGCGAAAGCGTGCGCAAGCAGGTCGCTCTGCAACTTCGCGATGCGTGGCCAGTCTTTCATGTCGCCCTCAGCCTCGGGCGGATCGATACGGCGATAGTTCGGCGGCAGGCTGGCGATCGCCTTTTCGACGTCGCGAATCGAAGCGAGGTGCTCGTCGAGGCGTGTTGTATCTTCCTTGCCCAGCGCCTTTTTCAATCCGGCGGCGTCTTCGCGAACGGCGTCGAGAACGCTCTTTTTCCGGTTGATCCAGCCGGCGTCGCGTGCACCGAATAGTCGGTCGAACAGCTTGTTGGGCAACATTTCGGGTGGCAGGGAGCGGTCGTATCCGGCCCAGCTCATATTGCGCTGAATGCTTTCGCCGAAGGATTCCTGCGACACGCCGATCTGCAGCGAACGGAAACGGCTGTCGCCGCCCACGCGCGAAGCGATCGCTTGATCGATCGACGGTCCGCCCGAACCGCGGCCGGTGAACTGGGTGCCGCTCATCAGCGCCGCCATCGAGCGGTGGTGATCGTTACCCGGGCCGGGCAGTCGCGCGGCTGGATTGTCAAGACCCGTGATGACGTGAATATCGTCGCGAAACGGCGCCAGCGGCGCAAGACACGGCGTCAGCGTGAAGCCCGAGCCGGTTTCAGCGGGAATCCAGTATTTTTCGACGACACCGTTGCCGTTGAACCACAGCACAAAGCGGGTGGGGATCTCGGCCTTGGTCGCCGCATACGCGTTGCCGTTAGCGTTGAACATCGCCGCTAGCGGCGGTAAGCCGATCGTCACCCCGCCAAGGTTGCGCAGGAAGTAGCGGCGCCCCAGCGATCTGTCTTTGGTTTGTACGAATGCCATTTACATCTCCGGCGGGAAGATCGACCACTTCAACAACGACACCATCAACTCCTGAAAGTGGAAGCCCGATTTTTGAAAATCCTCGAACGATTTGCGAATGACGGCGGCGTCGCCGGCCTTCTCATGCCGTCCCTGGTAGTAGCGGAACAACTGCTTCACCATGCACTCCTGGCATTGTGTGTTCCCTGCCAAAATATTACCCAATTCGCGAGGCGAACGGAAGGCCGCGTTCGGGAGACCGGCGACGTTGCCGGACGTATCGAAGTCCAGATACACGGTTTCGGTCTCGCCCTTTTCTTTCCGCTCCGGAGTGAAGGTGATCTTGAGCTTCTCGCGGCGCTGTCCGACTGCGTCGAACTTCTCGAAGCCGAAACCGATGGGGTCGATGAGCGTGTGGCAGCTTGCGCAGCTCTCATTGGAAAGATGCACGCCGAGGCGTTCGCGGTTCGTCATCGGCTTGGCGCGCGTCGGCACGGGGAGATTTGCATTCACACCCGGCGGCGGTTGTGGCACGTCCTGGCAAAGGAACTGCTCGCGGATGAAAAGCCCGCGCGCGGTTGGCGAGGTTTCCGACGGTTTCGATGTCGCCGCGAGAAAGAGCGCCTGTCCGAGCACGCCGGCGCGTTCGCTTTCGAGCGGCCACTCGGCGCGGGCGAACTCCTCCGATGGCGCTTTCATGTTGTAGAGCCGGGCCAACTGGGTGCTCACGAAGGAGTAATCCGCGTTGAAGAACTGCATGAAGTTCTGATTCGTCCACACCAGGTGGGCCATCATGCGGCGCGTTTCCTCGGTCATCGCGACGGCCAACTCCTGCGTGTACATCGGGAACGACGCGCGCTCCTTCACGGCGCCGAGCAACGCATCGAAGCGCAGCCATTCCGTGACGAATTCGTCGATCGTGGTGCGCGCCCGCGCGTCCGTTAACATGCGCCGCGCATGCTTTTCGATTCCTTCGTGAGTCTTTAACTCACCCGCCGATGCCGCGCGAAACAGTTCCGCGTCGGGCATGCTGTTCCAAAGTGCGTACGAAAGCCGGCTCGCGGTTTCGTACGGCCGCCATGACGGCTCCGCGCCGTTTTCGGTGCGAAGCAGGAAGTTGGGCGATTGCAGCATTCCTTCGACCACCATCTGCGCCCCTCCGCCGGCCCACAATTTTTCATAGCGCGCCGCTTCGGCGTCCAGCAGCGGGCGGCGAAACGCTTTCATGCCGAACACGCGGATGAACTTCTGGCTGCAGCCCGCAACGGCTGGTTTGCAAGGAACGAGTCCGCGCGTATCGCCGCCGCGAAACGCCGACTTCGCCAGCTTTTCCGCGCCGGTCGTATAGGCTTCGGCAAGCAGCGGCGAGACATTTTGCGATTGAAACTGATTGCGGAATCCGCCGACGAAATCTTCGGTTGGGAATTGATCGGCAACGCGCGTGTCGTCGCCCAACAGGTCGCGCACGGTGTTGTTGTATTGCGCGTGAGTCAAGCGCCGCATCACGGGCTTGGCAGTGTCGCGGCGCTCGGCAAGGACAAAGCGATCGGTGGCCTTGGTGTTGGCGGCGAGATAGTTGATCCACTCCTGAACGACCCGCTCCTCGGCGCTGCCGGGAGTAATTCGCAGGCCGCCGGCATGCGCCGCGCGGCGCGTCGGTTTGTCGAGCAGCAACGACTTGGCGGGATTCGCGCGGTTGACGAGCGTATGCAGCGAGAGTCCGAAGGTCTTCCACTCCTCGGCGGTCAACTCGCCTTCGGGAAAGCGCAGGCGTGTTCCAGCGGCCACGCCGCCGCCGTGATGACAGCCGCGGCAGTTGGCTTTTTCAAGCGTGGGCAGGACGGTCGAACGAAAATACGCGGGGCCGGTTTGGGCTCCGAGCGGAAGGAAGGCAATGAATAGTACGGCGAGTCTCACCGCCTTCCATCTTATTACCTGCTCACAATCAGCTGCTGTGGCGCGTTCGGCACTTGGTGGCATTCGTTCGCGGAGAACCCCGCCTCCTGCAGCATCGCCTCGTACTCGGCGAACGTATAGGCATCGCCTGCGGGCGTGTTGAGCAGCATCGTCATCGGGAACGCGGCCGATGTCGGCGGCGTGACGCGATCGGGATTCGGAACAAATTCCAGCGTCAGCATTACACCTCCCGGAGCCAGCAGCGCGCGCCACTTCTTCATCAGGCCGACACAGGTGGCCCTGTCGAAATGATGGAAGAAGTTCGTCACATAGATCGCATCGTACGGCCCGGGCGGCGTAATTTCGAACGCGCTGCCTTCGATGGCGTTCCATCGTTCCGACACGCCGAACTTCGCGGCGTTCTCTCGCGCGACCGCCAGCACACCCGCCCAATCCAGCGCGTCGATCACCGCTTCCGGATGCTTCTGTGCGGTGACGATGCCGAAGATGCCATGCCCGGCCGCGATGTCGAGCACACGGCGAGGCGAACCCGAGACCGCCACCATGTAGTGAGCGGCGGGCATCATCATCGGCGCCATGC
>VFZW01000518.1 GCA_016871055.1 Acidobacteriota bacterium | reverse complement strand
AGTCTTCGAGCCGAGATCCCTCGGCGAGTTGCTCTCCAGCAGAGCTCGCTTCCGTCTCTTCGACTACTGCGATTCTGCTAAAACTAAAACTAGCTGTCCACTGCTTTTTTGCAGGGGCCGCCAACTGTCTCTAAACTTTTGTCTCACCGTAGGGGACAACCTCAAACTGCCGTCGCACAATCGCGAGTTCCTCCAACCCGACTTGGATCTTACAAGCAAGCTCAGAGGACACGTACCAATATCCCGGCGTTAAGAATGTACTTGACTGTGGGACTGGGGACGTCAAGATCCACGAGGTCCACCGGGCGACCGAGGGCATCGGCGGCTCTTGAAGCCGCTGCGAAGAAGCGGGAAGGGGGGACCCCACGCACCGCGATGTCGATGTCTGAGTCAGGCCGCAATTCGTTTCGGGCGGCTGACCCAAGAAGGTAAACGTCTTTTGCACCCATGTCGCGAAGCAGAACGGCGGCGGCATGCAGGTCTGCCGGATCAACAGCACCTGCGCGAGTTGGCGAATCGGAGATTGAGGTCATTGCGTTCCTCCTTCCTCCTCAAATATAGCGAAATCGGCGCCCGGAGGTTGTGCACATAAAGATGGGAACCGAATCACGCGCGGGCCGGAGCCGGAACCGTACAGGTCGGATTCCAACACTGCCCCCTGAAGGTCCGGTTCCAGGAAAGTGGCTGCCTCTGGGAGGATCGTCGCCGATCCGTCAATTTACGGATCGCGCGTCAACCGACCGGATCTTGATACCATAGCGACGGATTGTCGAGCGTCGCTTTGCCGCTCTGTTTACCGGCCGCCCTTGGGGGAGTCAGATCCACCTTCAAATGAGAAGAATTCAGTCCAGTGTCGGCCGCCGTTTAGGAAAGCAGGATCGGCGGCAGCTTCGCGTCCTATACCAGGACGATGCCGTTGTGGTCCTCAATAAGCCAGCCAAAATGCTGGCGGTGCCTACCGACAACTCCGACCTTCCGTCTGCGCTGTCTCTCCTTTCGGAAGAACTGGAATCGAAGCGGCAACGGGCCTATGTCGTACACCGCATCGATCGTCTCACTTCCGGGATTCTGCTGTTTGCAAAAACCTGGCCGGATCGAGAAGCACTCGTTCAACAGTTTATCCGACACACCCCGGTGCGAGAGTATCTCGCGGCAGTTCGCGGTCATCTCCGCTTCGACGAGGGGTCACTCGCTCATTATTTTCGGCAGGAAGGAATGTTTCAACGGGTAACCTCCGAAAGGGATCCGAAATCGGATCGGGCTGAGTTGCGCTATTCCGTGGAACATCGCCTTAAGGGTGCTTCGCTTGTCCGCGTCTCGCTGGTTACCGGACTGCAGAATCAAATCCGTGTTCAGTTTTCCGCGATCGGACACCCGGTCATCGGCGATAGGAAGTACAGTCCACCCGAAAAGTTGGAACGGCGAATTACTCGCGTCGCTCTCCACGCGGCACATCTTCAGTTCATTCATCCACGCTCAGGAGACACCGTTTGCGTCGACTGTGAACCTCCTCCGGACTTTCAGGCCCTGCTAAAGGCATTAGGGCGGCCGATCCGGCCATTCGCTGGCGGATCGTAATCGCCGGGTACACTCGAAAGAGGATGCTCGCATGTCCGGTGCGCAATTGTGGGGAGGCCTTGCCTGATATAGGCCGCTCGCGGCGGTGCGCCAACGGCCACTCGTTCGATGAGGCGCGCAGCGGATATCTGAATCTGTTGCAGCCGCAGGACAGCCGGTCGCGGCAGCCCGGCGATTCGGCGGAAGTCGCCGCTGCCCGCCGCCGCTTGCATGACCGGGGCACGTCGTCGGATGTGCTGCGCGCGGCCGTTGAGATGCTGCGTTTGCGCGAAACGGACGTGCTGCTGGAGGCCGGTTGCGGCGATGGGTTTTACGCGGCTCATCTCGCGAGCGACTCGCATTGCCAGGCGTGGGGAGTCGATATTTCGGCGGCATCGGTGGAAGCGGCCGCTCGCCGTTATCGCCATTGCCGGTGGATTGTGGCCAATGCCGACCGGCGGCTGCCGTTTGCCGATGGCGCCTTTACGGCGGTGGTGACGGTGGCGGCGCGGTTGCAGTCGAACGAGTTCCGGCGCGTATTGCAAGCCGGTGGAAAGCTGCTGGTGGGCGTGCCTTCCGCTGAGGATTTGCAGGAGATTCGCGGCACGGGCCGGGACCGGAGCAGCCGCGTGCTGGAAGAGTGCGGATCCGATTTCACTCTCGAGGAACAGCGGCGGGTCACGGCCCGGATCGCGCTCGACGCGGAAGGAATCGAGGATGTGCGGCGATCGATCTACCGGCCGATGCAAGCCCAGCCGGCCGTTGCCATGACGGTGACGTTTTCAGTGGAGTTGTTTTTGTTTACGGTGCGGTAGCCTGTCCACATCTGCGCCAGAATGGCGGTAGCTGTGCCGCACCTGGAGTCTTGATAGACTTCGCCGTATGACACGCCGAAGTCTCTTCACCGCGGCCGCCGCGCCGCTGCTGACCGCACAGCCACAGGTGGACAAAGCCACCGTCGATTGCTGGATGAAAGAGCTGTCGAACTGGGGCCGATGGGGCAAGGACGATCAGCTCGGCACGGTGAATTTGATCACGCCGGCCACGCGTAAGAAAGCCGCGGCGCTCGTGAAAGAAGGCGTCTCGGTGTCATTGGCGCGGGACACCGAGAAACAGACCGCGGCCGATAATCCGAAGCCGTTCGCGCAAGTGATGGAAGCCACGGGCGCCGCGCCCGCGGCCGGGCAGTTTTCCGTCGATACCTACTCGGTGCTCTATCACGGCATCGCGCATTCGCACATGGACTCACTGTGCCACATGTTCTACGACGGCAAGATGTATAACGGTTACTCGCAGAACGAGGTAACCACGGAAGGCGCGAAGAAGTTGGCGATCAACGTGTATAAGAACGGCATCTTTGCGCGCGGGATTCTGCTCGACATTCCGCGGCTCAAACGCGTTCCGTATCTCGAACCGCGCACGCCGATCTATCCGGAAGACCTCGATGCGTGGGAGAAAGAGGCGGGCGTTCGCGTCGGCGCGGGCGATGTCGTATTTCTGCGCACGGGGCGGTGGGCGCGGCGCGCGGCGTTGGGGCCGTGGAACGCGGGCGCCGAGTGTGCGGGAATGTTCGCATCGTGTGCGGGCTGGCTGCGCAAACGAGACGTCGCGATGGTAGGATCGGACGCGGCAACCGACGTCATGCCGTCGCGCGTGCCGGGCGTGCGGCAGCCGATGCATCAGCTTTTGCTGGTGGCTATGGGCACGCCGATCTTCGACAATATGGACCCGGAAGCGGTGGCCGAGGCGTGCGCGTCGCGGAAGCGCTGGGAGTTTCTGTTAACGGCGGCGCCGATTTCGGTGACCGGCGGAACGGGATCGCCACTGAATCCGATAGCGACGTTTTGACAGGAAAGGTGCGCTCTTTCCGCGTACAGAAATATGAGGCCGCAAATCCTACTTCTGGCGATCGCCGCCTATGCCCAGTGCTTCAGCGGCGGGTATCAAAACAAGGAGTTGCGCATTGAGTTGCGCGAGGCGCCCGGTGGCGCCTACAGCGGAACGATCACGTTTCAAGGCCAGGGCTTTCCCGCCACCGCCCGGGCTCTGAACGGACAACTCACCGGCAGCTTCAAAGCGGGCGCCGATTCGTTCCCGTTCACTGCCACAGTGAGCGGCAACACAATGAAGTTGTCCTCGGGCGGGACCGATTATGTGCTGGGCAAAGAGACCGTGACGGTGAATCCGTTAGTATCTATCCAATAAGATTTTGACATTTTTTGGCAGGAAATCATGAAGTGGCGAAGCCGGAAGCCAGTTGAGGGATGATGACGAGCTCCCGGAGTTTGAGGGCGGTGGCGACAACGTCTTTGCCGAAGGCGGTGACATAGTACTTGTAGGTGCGCCCGATCTTCTTGACGAGGCCATGCGTTCGCAAACGTTTGAGGAGGC
>VFZW01000517.1 GCA_016871055.1 Acidobacteriota bacterium | reverse complement strand
GATCGGCGGCTTCATTGAAACGCACCGCATCGCCTACGCGCCGTCGGCGTCGATTGCGGGCGCGCTGCGAAAACCGGCGGCCGAACGCGCGCGCACATTGCTGGCGATGGGTGATCCGCTACTGCCCGGCGCGGCCGCGATGGCCCCGGTCCTGGAGCGCGGTTACTCATTCGCCCCATTGCCCAATGCGCGCGGCGAAGTGCAGTCGATCGGCAGGCTCTTCCCCGGCGGCACGACTTTCCTCGGCGAGCGCGCCTCCGAGGAGCGGATGAAGAAAGAGGAGCTGTCGAGCTACCGGTATCCGCATTTCGCGGCGCATGGATACTTTGACGGAGCCAACCCCGAGCGGAGCGGGATCGTCCTCGCCCTTGGCGGTAGCGACGACGGATTCCTGCAGGCGCGGGAGATTTCGAAGTTCGAGTTGCGCGCGGATTTGGTCACGCTTTCGGCGTGCCAATCTGGCTTGGGGAGGGTGCTCGATGGCGAAGGCGTGCAGGGGTTGTCACGAGCGTTCTTCCTGGCCGGCGCGCGGAGCGTCGTCGTCAGCTTGTGGAATGTGAACGACGCGGCTGCATCGGAGCTGATGCGGCGGTTCTACTCCGGCCTGAAAGCGGGCCTGCCGAAAGACGAAGCGCTGCGTGCGGCCAAGCTCGCGCTGAGGAAAGAACCGCGCTGGCGTCATCCCTACTACTGGGCGCCGTTCGTCTTGCAGGGCGATCCGGGCTCGAAATAATATTTGATACAAACCTGGCCCTGTCGCCACTTAGAGATATGACGGACCTAGACGTTCTTCTACTTCTGATGACGGCGAGCGCCACTATACCTCTTGCTCGCCGGGCGGCGCGGTACCGAAGGGCGCGGATTTTCATCGCGCGCGTATTGGAGACGGATTAGCACCAGTTGTGATAAAGAAACTAGTACGGAGGGCGTAACGATTTTCCGATTGGCGATTCTTGCCGCGCCCGCGCTTCTGGCGCAGACGGCCGTTCTCGAACTGGCCGGCGGAGAGTCGCGCACGCACACTTTGCAGGTCGCGAGCGGGCAGTTCGCCGAAGCGTCGGCCAGGCAGGTCCACGGCGATGTTGCCATCATCGTGACCGCGCCCGATGGCAAAGCGGTCGGCACTATGGATCGGACCGTGCGTTATGCCGCCGAACGGTTGCCTTGGATTGCGGCGGTGTCGGGAGAATACAAGGTCGCCGTGCGGTCGGCGAAGGGCGCAAAGTATACCCTGACCCTCGCGGCGCACGACGCGAGCGAGAATGAAAAGGCCCTTGCCGAGGCGTTTCGCACCGGTGTGGAAGAGACGCGCGCGGTAAAAAACGATGGGAGGATTTCAGGCGCACAGGCCAAACGGCTTGCGCCCATCTTAGAGATGGCGGCCCAGGGCGCCGCCCTTGGCGGCGATACCGGATTGCAGGCGCGCATGCTGCATGAGCTTGCGGTTGTCCGCGAGACATTAGGCGATTTGAAAGGCGCGCTGGCCGTCGCCGAACATGCCGTACGTCTGCGCGAAACGCTGCCCGACGAGCGGCTCGACCTATCGCATTCGTTGAGCGCCGTCGGTAAGATTCAAACGCGCTTGGGCGCCGGCACGGCTAGCATCGCGTCGTTTGAACGCGCGTTGCAAGTGATGCGCGAGGATCCCGTCCCCTCCGACGAAGCCACGCTGGTAATGAATCTCGGGGCGGCCTACGCATCGCGTGGCGATTACACGAAGTCGCTGCCGTACTTCGACCGAGCGATAGAGATCCAAAAGGAGCTTCGGGTCGAGCAACGTGCCGCCACGGCCTATTTCAACAAGGGTGCGATCTACAGCAACTCCCGCGATCCGCAAAAAGCGTTGGAGAATTTCGCACAGGCGTTGCGGCTCTATCGCGAGGCCGGCAACGAGCGCCAAACGGTCACCTGTCTGACGTCGATCGGCACGACGTACGCATCAATGAACGAGCTGCAAAAGGCCGAAGAGTATTTTGCCGAGGCCCAAACCGGGCTCGTGCGCTTGAACGATCCGTCGCTTTTGGCCAAGACTCTGCGGTCGCGCGCCAACGTTCGATCGCGGCTGGGCGATAAGCCCGGCGCGATTGCCTTATACGAACAGTCGGCCGCCATCGCGCGGAACTCGAGCGACTCGCCGGGACTCGTCATAACGCTGATGCCCTTGATCGCGTTGTACGCTGCCGAGGGCAAGCTGGACGAAGGCCGCGCGGCCGCCGAAGAGTCGTTGGCTCTTACAACCAAGAGCGGCGCAACCAGGGGATGGGCCGGTCCCTACGTCGGACTCGGCGCGCTCGCGGCCAAAGCAAAGCGGTTCGACGAGGCTGAGAAGTACTACGCGCTGGGGATCGAACGCGCAAGGGCCGAGAACGACCCCACTACCGAAGCCGACGGACTGGATTCGCGCGCGTCCTATTACGAATCCCGCGGAATGTTCGCGGCGGCAATGGCGGATTTGGAACTGGCGCTGCATGCGACCGAGCCCAAGATTCGCGCGCTGACGTTGGAATCGGCGCGGGCGGCATTGCGGTCCAACTACGCGCGCCGCCGGATGCGGCTGGTCGACATTCTCGCGCGGCTTCACACCGCTGACCCTGGCGCCGGCCACGCCGAGCGGGCGTTCGCGCATTTGGAACTCGCGCGCGCCAGCAGCCTGGGTGAGATGTTGGGCGCGGCACAACAACGGGAAGTCTCCTCCAAGGAAACGGAACTTACCGGGGCGGTGCGTGACGCGCAGAAGGCGCTCTTCCGCGAGGATGTCGCCGCGGCGCGTAAACCCGCCCTTCGCGTGGCCCTGTCGAAGGCCGAGCGCGAACTCGATCTCTACATGCAAGTCGCCGTGCGCCCGGCGCAAGTGCGTCTGCACGAAGCGCTGACCGTCGATCAGATCCGCGATACCGTGGCCGGTGACGACGGCGTTGTGATTACGTACTCATTGGGGGAGAAGAAGTCCTACGCCTGGGCGATTGATGCCGCCGGCCTGCGGATGCGCGAACTGCCAGCCAAATCCGTGCTTGAAAAACAGATCATCGCGTTTCGCGAGATGTTGTCCAAGCCTTCGAGCGCTCTCACCCGCGCTCGCGACTTGCAAGCGATCGATAGCGCGGCGCGGGCGCTTTACACCACGCTGCTGATGCCGGTCGAGGACCGCTTGCGGAACAAACGGAAGGTGACTATCGTGCCCGATGGCGCGCTGGCCTATCTGCCATTCGAGGCCATCGGTACCGCCACTCCGCTGATGGCGACGCACCGCGTTTCCTATGCCCCCTCGGCGTCGATCGTGGCTGGGCTGGCGGGCAAGAAAGTCCAAGGAAATCGCACGTTGATGGCGTTTGCCGATCCCTCGCGTGGGCGCTCCGATTCGACCGCCATGAAGGAGCACCTGGAACGCGGTTATGCTTTCACCGCGCTGCCCAACGCGCGGGCCGAAGCGGCCGCGATTGGGCGGCTGTTTCCGGCGTCGAAGATCTTCTTCGGCGCCGATGCGTCGGAAGGCAAGCTGAAGGAAGGCGCGTCAAAAGAGATCTGGTATCTGCACTTCGCCGCGCATGGGTATTTCGATGGGGAGAAGCCGGAGCGAAGCGGGATCGTACTGGCGCAGGAGAGCCGCAATGAAGACGGGTTCCTGCAGGCGCGCGAGATCGCGCAACTTTCCCTCGACGCCGATCTGGTCACGCTGTCGGCCTGCCAGTCGGGCCTTGGCAAGGTGCTTGACGGCGAAGGCGTGCAAGGGCTCTCAAGGGCGTTCTTCCTGGCGGGTGCGCGCAGCGTTGTCGTCAGCCTTTGGAATGTGAACGACGCGGCAACTTCGGAGCTGATGCGCCGCTTCTACGCCGGGCTGAAGGCGGGTCTGCCGAAAGACGAAGCGTTGCGGGCGGCCAAACTGGCGGTGATGAAAGAGCCCCGTTGGCGGCACCCCTACTATTGGGCGCCGTTTGTGTTGCAAGGGGATGCG
>VFZW01000516.1 GCA_016871055.1 Acidobacteriota bacterium | reverse complement strand
TGGCTCGGACAACATGGAAAGCATTTTGAAACGCATCGACGAATCTCCGCTCGATGTTCAACTTGTACTCATCTGTGGCAAAAACGAAAAGCTTCGAAAACGCTTAGAGGCGCGAACGACCCGGATCTTGAAATTTGTCGAAGGATTCACCAAAGACATCCCGCGCTACATGCAACTCGCCGAGTTCTTCATCGGCAAGCCCGGTCCCGGCTCGATCAGTGAAGCGATCCAGATGGGCCTACCCGTCATCGTCGAAAAGAACGCGTGGACATTGCCGCAGGAGCGCTTCAACGCCGATTGGGTCACCGAGAACAGCGTCGGCGAATCGTTGGCATCGTTTCACGAGATTGTACCGGCGCTGGAAAGACTGCTACATCCCGCACGGCTCGCCGAGTGCCAGGCGAACGCGGCGGCGATACGTAACAACGCCGTCTTCGAGATCACCGCGATTCTCGATACAATCCTCGAATGCGCTTCGCGGCCTGCTTCCTCCTAACCGTTTCCCTCTCCGGTCAAACCGAATACACGCCTTGGATCACCAGCGTCGCCAAAGCAAAACTGGCTACACGCAAGGCCGGTATTCAAAGGATTCGCACGCGCGCCGAAGCGGAGGAACATCAGCAACGAACACGCGCGAAAATCCTCGAGGTGTTTGGCGGACTGCCCTCCGATCGTGGGCCGCTGAATGCGCGCACCACCGGCGTGCTCGACGCGGGCGCATACAAAATCGAAAGAGTGATGTTCGAGAGCCTGCCCAAATATTGGGTCACGGGTAATCTCTATCTGCCGAAGTCTCCGGGCAAGCATCCGGCCGTCCTCTACGCGATCGGTCACTGGAACGAAGGCAAGCCCGCCGCGCAGCGCATGGCCGCCAATCTCGCCATGCAGGGCTTCGTCGTACTTGCGTTTGATCCCATGGGGCAAGGCGAACGATTTCAGAGCTACTGGACCAAGGCCGGTGTGTCGCTCGTCGCGCCCGGGGTGCCGCAGCACTGGACCGCGGGCACGGCGGCGTTTCTAATCAACCAAACGTTATCGTCCTATTTTGTATGGGACGGAATTCGCTCGATCGACTACCTCCTCACTCGCCCGGAGGTCGACGGCGAACGCATTGGCTGCACCGGTTGCTCGGGCGGCGGCACGCAGGCGACCTACATCTCCGCGCTCGATCCAAGGGTGAAAGTAGCCGCGCCGCTTTGCTACATGCAATCGTTCGATGTACTCTTCGACGGACCCATCGGCGACTCCGAACAAAGCCCTCCAGGCTTTATTGGTGCGGGCCTCGATCAAACCGATTATGTGGAGTCGTTCGCGCCAAAGCCGTGGTTCATCGGTTCGACCAAGGAAGACTTCTTCTCACCCGCCGGCGCAAAGCCGCTCTATGAAGAGGCTCGCAACTTCTATGAGATCTTCGGCGCGCAGGATCGCATCAAGTGGGTCGTCGGACCTGGCGGCCACGGCACGCCGCTTGAGATTCGCGAGGGCGTTTATGAGTGGTTTAACCGCTGGCTCAATAACGGCGCGGATTGGAAGGAGCGGCCCGTCAAGATGTTCGCCAACGAAGACTTGCGCGTCACAGCGGCGGGGCAACTCGCCGGTGAGTCTCGCGATCTAATTGACATCTTGAAGGAACAGCGCGCCGCGCGTCCCGTCACGGGTACGATCGACGAATACGTCGCGCGTCTCGCCGTAGTCGGGCCACACTCCGCCGCGCCGGCAACCGTTAGCGAGGAAACGAAAGATGGCCTGCAGGTTCGCAAAGTAATGCTCGAAACAGAACCGGGCGTGACTGTTTCAGGCTGGATCGTAAAGCCCGCTGGCCGTTCCAATCTTCCCGGCGTCGTACACTTTGAAACCACGGCCAAGCTCTCCGCGCGCGCCATCGAAATCGCAAAATCCGGCGCAGAAGTGTTCGCCGTAATGCCGCGGGCCTTCCCTGCGCCTTTGCAATTCAACGAGCACGGCGACTGGCAAGCCGCCACGCGAGCGTGGCTTACGGGGCGGAACCTGCCAGCGATGCGCGCCGTAGATCTCGCCGCGGCCGCTCGCGCGATTGGCGCGACGCGCGGCGTGGCCGATGGCCCGCACGCCGTCGCATTGCTACTCGCCTCACGCCTTGAACCGAAACTAAACAAGCTTTGGCTCGAACGCGCGCCCTACAGCTTCGAACCAGTCTATTCCGCGCCGCGTCATATCGGCCTGCACGACGCCGTCATGCCCGGCTTCTACACGCGGTGGGACGTCGCCGATCTAGCCGAGGGCCGCGACGCCGTCTGGATGCAGCCGAACGATTGGAACCGCAACATCGTCAAGCTCAGCGGTCCGCGTTTTCGCTACCGCGTGTTCGACGAACTGAACGAAAACATGGTGATCTGGCTTCTCGGCAAATAGATCGTGCTGGGCTTTCTCCTATTCATCGCCGTAACGTTCGCTTCGACGATTTCCGTTCGATCGATCTCCGTACCGGCGCCGTGCGTTTGGGTTTCGATCGCATGTTCCCGATACTGCCATCGGCCGGCCTGGCCGCGGAGTTCTAACGCACTGCCGGCATCAGCCCCACGTTCCTCGCACCCGCGGTTCGGGCTTCGTCGATCGCCTTCGCCACCCATTGAAACTCCATGCCGGCGGTCGCGGTGAAGAACACCGTTCGATCCGAGCGCCGCGCCAGCGCCGTGCGCAATCGGCCGGGCCACTCCGCGGCGTCGAACCATTCGTTGTTTATAGCCGCGCCGCCGTCGTCGCGTACGGTTACAACCAACGCGCGATGGTCCGCGGGTGACGCCGGTTCTTTCGAGTCTTGTAAAACCCGCGCTTCCAGGCCTACGGGTTTCAAAGGTGTGATGACCATGAATAGAATCAATAGCACCAACAGAACATCGATCAGCGGCGTCATGTTGATCTGCGCCGACGGGCCTTTGGATGGAATGTGCATCGCCATGCGCAATCAGACACGCCTGCGCCGCGATTTGTTCCCGAAACACTAGTGCGTCATCGAGTAGACGACGGCGTTGATACCGATCCGATAAGCCAGCGACGCGAACTTCTCCGGATACTGCGGATCGTCGGCCCACTCCCATGCATCACCCAAATCCATGTTGTGGCAGATCAGCACCTGAACCCGATTCTTGTCGTCGAGCACCGCGCGCCATTTCGCTTCGTAGCCGTCTCGCTCAGACGTCGAACCCGACCAGATGTACTGCCGCCCCGGCACCTGAAACCGATCGTTCAAGTCGTACAGAACGTGAAACATCGGGTCGCCGTCGTCTAAATCGACAACCGTTCGGTCCGGAAAGATCTTTCGCAAGCTAGCTTCAAATACCGCCCACTCGTACGATCCGTGAAAATCGTCGACCATCAGGAAGCCGCCGCGATCCAGATACTGCCGCAGCCTTGCCGCGTGCGGTTCGTCGAGGCGCCAATGGCCGACTTCGACCGCGTACAGCCATGGCCATCTGTAGACGTTGTCGTCTTCTACGTCGATGATCTCTTCCACCGAACGCGCATTCACGCGGGTCAGCCGCCGGACGCCTTGGATAAAAACCCGTTCGGCCTTGTTGGCATCCGTGCCCCAAGATCCGCGCCTCCAGCCGCCTACCGAGCGATAGCGCAGCCTCGCGAACGAAAACTCACCGGGTTCCAGCGCGTCCAGCGGATCTTCAGCCGGGTTTTGCATCTCCCATTCGTAATTCGACGAGCGCCGCCGCTGATACGCAGACGCCCCCGCCACCGTAACGACCAACAATGCCGCGCCGATGAGTACCCGCCGATTTCGCATCGCCTCCATACGGTATCACCTTCGTTCGGCGTTTGCGGCAGTTCCCGGCCCAATGCCCTAACCCGGCATAGCCGGAACCAAAGAGAGAAATCGGATACGATGCCGGGATGGGCGTTGAATCACTGACCGAGCGGTACGGATCGCAGATCGCGGGGGTGTTGGGTTGCTATGACCGGATACTGATC
>VFZW01000515.1 GCA_016871055.1 Acidobacteriota bacterium | reverse complement strand
AACATTGAGATTTTTCTTTTCCTAATAAGGGACGGGCGCGGCAGCTCGGCGCCTCCCGTTGGTCGGCGAAGAACTTTCTCGGAAAGTCGAAGAAAACGAAAAATGAGCATTGACAAGCGGGGGACTTCTCATGGAAGCCGCGACCGCAAGGGAGCGGACCTTCCCCAACCGATACTCCTGACTCTGAACGAAACCGCCCCCCAAAGCAGCCACGCGCCAAATGTGATTCACTAGCTTCGATGAAGCTGAATCGACGTCAACTCACAAAAGCCGCTCTGCTCGGCTCGGCCGCCGCGCAGGCGCAAACCACAACCCGCATCACGCACGGCCCATTTCTAGGCCACTCCGGCCCCAATTTCTGCTGGGTCTGGGGACGCACCGAACGCGCCGGACAGTTCCGCATTCGCTACGGCACAAGCAAGGACAACCTCGATCAAACCACGCCGCCCATCACGACGTCGATCGATCACGACAACTCCGCCTGGTTCGAACTGAAGAACCTCAAGTCCAACACCCGCTACTACTATCAGCTCGACGGGAGCGACAAACCCGGCACCTTCAAGACCCACCCCGCGCCCGAAGACTTCCGCCACCCCGACACCAATCCCCGCGGCCTCTTCAACTTCTCTTTCGCCTTCGGCTCCTGCGCGCAACAGCGCGTCGATCCCGCCCTCCCCGCCTACCAGATGCTCAACAAACACCACGCGCCGAAGATGATGTTCAGCGTCATGAACGGCGATTGGCTCTACGAAGAGAAGCGCGAATATCCCGCCACCGAATGGCGCAAGCAGGTCGGCATCGACGAATCGCAAACGCCCCGAATCGTTAAACTCAATCCCTCAATCACAGGTGTCTGGGAAAACTACAAACTCTATCTCGAACGCGGTGTGCCGCTGTCGGAATGGCATCGCAACGTCCCCGGCTACTTCACCACCGACGATCACGAAATCCTGAACGACGTCTTCGGAACCGGCACCGCCGGCATCAAATCGCGCGAGGCCGTGTTCCGCGATATCTCTCTGCAAGCCTGGTACGACTACATCGCCGGCAGCCACCCTCTCATCACCAAACAAGGCCTCCATTTCGGCGCCGCAACGGTTCAAGGTGACATCCTCACCGACAACGAAGCCGACTTCTCCATGCTCGACAAAGCCGAAATCTCAAATCTCCACATCCACTGGGGCGGCCAACTCGCCGGCATTCCGCCAGGGCAGAAAGCGCCCGCCGGAGATCCCAAAGCCGGCGTCTACTCCATCGTCGAATTCCTCGGCAAGAACCGCGTCCGCGTTACGCCCAAGCCCCCTGAAAATGGGGCCTGCACGTACTCCATCGGCCGCTACAACTACGGCAAGTTCCGCTGCGGCAACGCCGAGATCTACCTGCTCGACACCCGCGGCCTGCGCGACATGCACGACATGGCCAATCCCGCCAAACCCGGCCTCTACATGCTCGGCAAGAAGCAGCACGATTGGCTCAAAGCCTCCATGGCCGCAAGTGACGCCGACTTCTTCTTCCTCGCCTCCACCGTCAATCTGATGATCCCGCACATCGGCTCGCCCGGCTCCACCGATCCGATCAAAGGCAAGGACGACGCCTGGACCGCCTTCGTCGCCGAACGCGAAGAACTTATCGAATTCTGGGACAAGCTCAACAAGCCCGTGATCGTCATGACCGGCGACCTCCACAACAGCTGGGCCGTCAAAGTCACCGACACGGTCTGGGAATTCGCCTCCGGTCCGCACAACTCGCAGAACCATCCGCTCGTCAGCGAAGGCAGCCGTCCCATCAACGGCAAGTTCGATTCGCGCGGCCGCGAGTGCGACATCCGCTGGTCGTCGTTCATTCGCAACGACGTCCCGGCGCGCCTACGCCACTTCCCCATCTACGCCACCGCGCAAGTCAACAACGTCTACCCCAATCCGGACGCGCAAGGCAAAACACGCTGGGTCGCTTACCCGCGCCCGCACGTAGTCATTCAATACTTCGACGGCTTCACCGGCGACCTGCTCTACGCCGAAGCCGTACACCCCCGCAAATGACCGACTGGCGATCAATGGCGGCTTGGGCGCTGTGCTCATACGTAGCGCATTGGCTAGCGATGGCACTGCTCTGGCTGCGTCCCGATTCTCCATCAATCGACCTCTCCCCTTTCGGCCCGCGCGCATTCGGAGCGAGTCCGATGTATGGACTCGCCGCGGCAGCAGGAATTGGTATCGTTCCCCGCTTCGGCCCACTGCTCTGGATCGCCGCGGGCCTCTGCATGTTCGAACGCCGATCGCTCTCGTTCGACGCAACTCTTGCCATTGGCCTCGTTCTCATCGCCGCCGGATTGTGGCGCACACAGAAGGGCTGGGAGGCCGCAATCCTCGCGACAATCCTTCCGCTCGCTTTCATCCGCGCCATGTCATTCCCGTGGCAATTCGGCTGGCGCATTGTCACCGCAATCCTGATCGGCGGCTCGATCCTCGCGCTGCTGACAACCTGGAAGCGCCCTCGCTGGCAGCTCTCGCACTTGCCGGTCAAATCACCCGCGGTATTAGCCTTACTCCTCGCAACAGCCAGCTTCGCGGGCCATGCTTGGCTCGATCAATCCCGCCAAGCCCGTCACCTCGCCGCAATGTCCGCGATCAAGCAACCCGATCCCACCGCGCCCTACACGATGGACTACTTCCACAGAGGCGTCAGCTTCACCGCCGAAGGCGGCGCCAGCTACGAAAATCCCGCTTCGGTCGAAATGCTCCGCCAACTCCCCGCCTACGGCGTCGACTCCATCGCGCTCATTCCCTACGGCTTCGTCGCCCGCGACGGCAAGGCCATTCGCAAAGCCCCCAAACGCGGAAATCTCGAAAGCGAAGACGGCATCGAAATTCTCGCAGCCGAAGCCCACAGACTCGGCATGAAAGTCATGCTGAAACCCCACGTCTGGCTTCTGCAAGGCAGACCCGCCATGGCCCGCGCCGAAGCGCTCGAATGGCTGCGAGAGTACAAGCCCTACATCGAACACTACGCCCGCTTCGCCGAACGTATCCACGCCGACACGCTCTGCATCGGCACCGAACTCCCCGCGCTCACCCAGCAGGAAACCGAGTGGCGCGAAATCATCGCCGCCGTACGCGCCATCTACCGCGGGCCAATAACCTACGCCGCCAATCACGGCGAAGAGTTCGAAACAATCAACTTCTGGGACGCCGTCGACGTGATCGGCATCGACAACTACTACCCGCTCGAAGACGACTACGGCGCAAAGAAACTCACCGCTGTCATCGAATCGGTCCAGCGAAAATTCAACAAACCCGTCCTCTTCACCGAAGCCGGCTACGGCGCGCACAAGGACTCACACAAAGAGCCGTGGGAAGACGAAACCGCGAAGCCACTCGACCTCGAAGAACAAGCCCGCAGCTACGAAGCCATCATCAGCGCCATGAAAGACAAACCTTGGTTCCGCGGCGTCTACTGGTGGAAAGTCGGCACCAACGGCTACGGCGGGCCAGATAACAATTCAATGACTCCCTGGCGCAAACCCGCCATGGACGTCGTCAAGCGCTACTACTCGTCACTGCCTCGCAAATAAATCCCGATCCACGCTGATCATCCCAAGCGCTTCTCCCGCGCTCGTCCCAAACAAGGTCCGTCGCCGCACATCGCCGTCCGAGAAAGTGAGCGTCAACACAAAGCCGTCCACGCGATACGTGCCAGTCAGCCCGGACGAACTCCCCCCAGCGCCGAAACGAAATCGACCGTCGCTCTCAAACTGATATACGTTCGATCCGCCTTCCCCGGCACTAGACCGAAGTTCCCCCGCCGATAAGCAGTAGTTTTCACCGCAAGGTTCTCAGACGGCGTGGGTTGCGCGTTTTTTTGCTTTGTTCTGTATACCCATGTAAATACTCGTATATGTATTTACACGTAGCGCCTATTGTTGCATACTGTTACCATGTACGTGGAAACCGTGCCGAACCGCT
>VFZW01000514.1 GCA_016871055.1 Acidobacteriota bacterium | reverse complement strand
TCCGGGAGCTCGTCATCATCCCTCAACTGGCTTCCGGCTTCGCCACTTCATGATTTCCTGCCAAAAAATGTCAAAATCTTATTGGATAGATACTAATCATGCATCTGCTTATTTTCGATCTCGACGGCACGCTCGTCGATTCCAAACAAGATCTTATCGACTCGGTGAACGCGGCGCGCGGCTACATGGACCTTGGTCCGTTGCCGGGTGAAACCGTGGCGGGATATGTCGGCCGCGGCGCGCAGGCGTTGATACAAAGCGCGCTGGGCGTGTCGGCGTCGCAGGACGATGTCGACAAGGCGCTCGCGTTCTTTATTCAGTATTATGGCGAGCACATGCTGGACAAAACCGTGCTCTATGACGGTGTGCGAGAGACGCTGCACGCGCTGCGCGAGCGAGGCCATATGCTGGCGGTGTTGACGAACAAGCCTGTGCGGTTTTCCGAACGGATGATGGAGGCGCTGGGGCTGGGCAAACACTTCGTGCGCGTATACGGCGGCAACAGTTTCGAGCCGAAGAGAAAGCCCGATCCGGTGGGCATCCACGCGCTGCTGGCGGAAACGGGTATACCGAAAGAGCGGACGATTATGGTGGGCGACAGCGTGGTGGATGTGCGCACGGCGCGCAACGCGGGCGTGCGGGCGTGCGGCGTGGCGTGGGGATTCCAACCCGCGACGCTTCAACAAGAGCCGCCGGACTTTATCATCGATAACATGCAACAACTGGCCGAGCGCGTGTTGGAAGAGACGAGATGACCACGGCGCTCCTGCTCGCGGCGTTCCTGCCTTCGTACACGTTCGTCGATGTGGAAGCGGTGCGGGCCGAGGGCGATCCGCAGTCGTATGTGCGGACGGCGATGATTCCGGCGAAGCCGCTAGAGGCGACTTGCGATGTGATGATCGCCGGCGCGGGAATGGGCGGGTTGGGCGCGGCGTTGCGCGCGGCGGAGAAGGGGCTGTCGGTGTGCGTGACCGAAGAGGCGACGTGGATCGGCGGGCAGGCGACGGCGGGCGGCGTATCGGCGCTCGACGAGAACAAGTTCATCGAGATGACGGGCGCGCCGCGAAGGTATCAGGAGTTTCGGCGGCGTATTCGCGATCATTACATCCGCACGTACAGGCCGCTCAATCCGGTCGAGAATTTCAACCCCGGCGGATGTTACGTTTCGAGCCTTTGCTTCGAGCCGCGCGTGGGCGTGTCGGCACTTGAAGAGATGCTGCGGCCACATCGGAACATCCGGCTGTTGCGAAGGACGCGAGTGCTGGACTTGGAGCGCGAGGGCGATGGCATCAAGGCCGCGCTGGCCTGGCAGATCGACCGCAAAGAGGCGACGATCATCCGCGCGAAGTTCTTTCTCGATGCGACGGAGATGGGCGATCTGTTGCCGATGGCGAAGACACCGTATATTGTCGGGTCGGAACCGAAGTCTTTGACCAATGAGCCCCATGCGGCCGAGGCGGCCAATCCGGCGTGCGTGCAGAGCTTCACGTATCCGTTCATCATCGAACACCGGCCGGGCGAGACGCACACGATTCCCAAGCCCGCCGATTACGAGAAGATCCGCGATCATCAGCCGTTCACGATGACGATGAATTACCCGCCGGAGTATGGCTGGCGCGGGCGGTTCGAGTACGCGCTGTTCGGCGACGACGCGCCGATTCCAAACAACATGTCACCGCGGCCGATGTTTCCATGGCGGCGCGTGTTCAACGCGAAGGCGTATCCGGGTGCGCACAACGATATGGCGTTGATGAACTGGCCGCGGCAGGATTATCACGATGAATCGGTGCTGGATCGTACGCCGCTCGATACGGCGCGCGTCTTGAAGGCGGCAAAGAAGGTGTCGATGGCGTTCCTTTATTGGATGCAGTCGGATCTGAAGACGCCGGCGTTCAAACTGCGCGTGGACCAGATGGGGACGCGCGATGGGCTGGCGATGCTGCCCTATATTCGCGAGTCGCGGCGGTTGTCGGCGCGTGGCACGGTGCGGGAGCAGGATATTGTGTTTGAAAACAGTCCACGCGCGCGCGCCGTACCGTTCGACGATTCGGTGGGCACGGGATTCTACATGGTCGATATTCATCCGTGTGGCGCGAATGAGAAGGGCCGCATGATGATGCCGAAGCCGTTTCAGATTCCGATGGCGGCGCTGCTGCCGAAGGACCTGACGAACTTTTTGGCGGCGTCGAAGAATCTGGGGGTGACGCACCTGACCAACGGAGCGTATCGTTTGCATCCGATCGAATGGAATATCGGCGAGGCGGCGGCGACGATCGCCGCGTTGCAGATCAAGAGTGGCGCGCGCCCGGGAGCTGTGGAAGTCCAGAAAGATCTGACAGCGAACGGCGTGCAGGTGTTCTGGTTCGACGATCTGCCGCAGACGCATCCAGCCTTCGCGGCGATTCAAATGGCGGCGATGCGGGGTTTCTATCCGGTGCGCTTCGACGATCTGCATGCGAGTCCCGATTCGCCGATCACGCGCTTGGAAGCGGCGCGGGCACTGGCGGGGGCTTATGGTGAGGCGGGCGATCCGGTGAAGACGGCGATCGCCAAAAACTGGATGGCGGTGGATCATCGCAACTGGTTTCACGGCGATTTGCCGTTGTACTGGACCGACGTTCGGATCGCCGGGTTCGCGCCAGCGAAGCCGAAACGGACTGGGCCGGTGACACGCGGAGAGTTCTTTTTGCAGTTAATGCGAGGGCGCTGATTGCGCTATCGCTAACGGCGACTTCGCACTGCGCCCAATTCCGCTGGCGGCCAGCTTGCTTGCGTGCAACTACGCGGCCATTTAGTGCCGCGCGCGTTTGAAACAATATTCAGTCGATATGTCTGTGGCGTGTCTATTCATCCATGCAATCGCATTTCCGCCGTCGCGTTGGGCCAGGATAACGCTGTGCACGCTGGTGCGATTTTTCTGAAGCGCAGGCACGCTCTTTCTGCCCGTCAACAGGCCGTATGGATGGACGGTTGCGGCGGCGTTCGCTGTGGTGGCTTGCAATCCATCTACTTCACACGGCCACCTGCGGTGGAGGAGAATCGTTCCGCGGCGGGCGTCGATGCGCTGTATGTCCACGCGGCGGCGCGGGAGCAGTTCGACTCCTATCGCCGGTTTCACGACTTTTCCAGGACAAAGATCGTGTATGGCAAGACCTCGAATCCGTGTCGCATGTTGCGAGTGAACGAGCGGGCGACGTATCCAGAGGTTCGTGGATTCGAAAACGAACCGCTGGCAGCGATCAGCGATCACAAGCGGCTTTGGATCTACTCGCCGCCGGGCGCCGGGTGATGGAGTCGCGAGACTTCGATCAGGTGCGGACAACGCTGTTGGTATGCGAAGGGCAAAACGCGATACAGTAACGAGAATGTCTCAACAGCAGGTCGTGAAAGACCCGTACGCTTACCACACTGAAGATGTCGCCGATCCGCCGCGCGAGTTTCTCGCGATCATGAAGAGGATCGGGCCGGGAATGATTCTGGCGGCGTCGATCGTCGGATCGGGAGAACTGATCGCAACCACCGTTCTTGGGGCCGAGGTTGGTTATGTCGCACTGTGGATCATCATCATCAGTTGCTTCTTGAAACCGGCGATTCAGTCCGAGATGGGGCGGTTCACAATCGCCACGGGTAAGACGGGCCTGGCTGCCTTCGACCTTGTACCCGGGCCGCGGCTCGGTGTGAGTTGGGTGGTCTGGTGCTGGGCGCTTATGGTGCTGATTACGATGTTTCAGATCGGCGCGATGTTCGCGGGCGTGGCGCAGGTACTGGTCACGATCATGCCGCAGCTCAATATGGACATGTGGGTGGGCGTACTGCTGATCGGGACGTTGTGGTTGCTGCTAGGCGGTGGGTATGAGCGCGTCGAGCATCTGGCGACACTGAAGGTCGGGCTGTTCACGATGCTCACTTTCATGAGCGCGATGATGTTGACGAGCAAGCCGCAATATTTCTCTTGGCAGCAATTGGCGGAGG
>VFZW01000513.1 GCA_016871055.1 Acidobacteriota bacterium | reverse complement strand
CATTCGCGAGCGACTCGACTACTGGACGTTTCACCTCGGCCCCAAATTCTCGGCCCGCGAACGCGAACAAATCAGCCTGTCGCGCTTCTACGCCATCGCACAGATCGAGTACGGAGACTATACAGTCTTTCGAGCCGTGCCAGCAGACGTTCTGGGAGGTATCCGGGCTAGACGCCGCTCCCTGCAATCCGAACCCGCATCGTCATCGCGTCCTTGGTGCCGATCGCGCCCAGCGCGGCCTTGGGCGGCTTGATGCCGAAGCCGCTCATGGGGAACGTCGTCTCGGCTTCGTAGGAACCGTTGCTCAACTTGCGCGCTGTGAGGGTGACCGGTTTCGAGATGCCGCGTACGGTCAGTGTGCCGGCGATTTCGAACGTACCGTTTACGTTGCCGGTCACGGCCGTCGATGTAAACGTAATGCGAGGGAACTTGCCGGTATCGAGCACGTCCTTACCAACGGTCTCCTTGCGCACGTCCTCCTTCTTGCCATCGCCGATCCAATCGTCGAGAACCTTGACCGATGCGGCCTCGACTTCCAGCGTCACGCTGGTAGCCGTGAACTGACCCGAGAATTTCTCCCAGATCAGTATGTGTTTCTTTCCGCTCATAAGGCCCGTCTTTTCGACTGTTGCCTCGATCTTGGTTTCGCCGCCTGGGGCGATCTTACCCGATTGCGCAGCGACGGCGACGCTCAGACACAATACAATAGCTATTTTGCGAAGCATGCAACTGTTCATCCGGATCCTCCTCTCGATTATTCCAGTTCTGGCGCAGGAATGCCGGCTGTCGGCGATTACGCCGGCGCAGTCGGCCAATCGTGTCGAGGAAGGCGAACGCGCCACCGAGTCGCAGACGTTTCAGACGAACGCGCTGGCCGTCTCGCCCGGCAACCGCGTGCACTTCTTCGACGCTACGTTCCGGATCCGGCGGATCGAAGCGAACGGACGGCTGACGACGGTGGCGGGCAACGGGCAGCGGGACGAGGCGGTGGAAGGCCCCGCGCTCCAGTCGCCGCTGCAGAACGTCATTCAGATCGCCTTCTCGCCGGTCGGCGTGCTGCACTTCGTCAGCGGCGGGAGAGTGTTGCGCGTCGTCGATGGGCGCATCGAAACCGCGGCGGGAACGGGGCGGCCGGGCTTCAACGGCGAAGACGGCCGGGCGGTGGAGATCAACCTCGGAACGATCGTCAACGTGGCGTTCGCGCAAACCGGGGAGTTGTATCTCATCGACGCGTTTAACCGGGTGAGGGTGGTGACGCCCGATGGGGCGCTGCGGACCTTCGCGGGCGGGCCGCGGGTTTCGGTGGCGGCTGGCCGAGTCGGCGATGACGGACCGGCGACCGAAGCCGCGCTGTCGAATCCCCGGCAACTTTTCGTTTTGCCCGACGGCCTGCTTTGGATCAAGGACCTGGCCGGACGTCATCTGCGCACGGTTGATGGGGCGGGCGTGATCCGGACGATTAACCCGAACTTCGACGCCACGATCAACTTCATCGCGTTATCGAACGGCCAGCCGGCCGCGGCGACAGCGAACCGCGTGTTTCCGTTCAACAGCCGCGGCGATGTCGATTCGGGATCGCGTCCCTTTGTGCCGTTTACGGGTACGCCGCTGGCCGTCGGTCCCGACAATGCACTCTATTATCTCGGCGGCGCGCGGCCGGAACAGCGGAATCCGCTGGTGCGGTTGTCGGGAACCTCCGACAGCGTGGTCGCCGGCGCGCCGGTCGCCGCGCTGGTGGACGGGCAGGCGCCGCCGTTCGGTATCTGGAACGCTCGCGCGGGCAGTCTGATTTATTCGGCGAGTGTGGGCGGCAAATCGGGGATCTTGGAGGCGCGGCCGGGACAGCAGCCCCGGTTTACCGCCGGCGGAGGAACCGAGACGAACGATGCCGAAGGTAAGTCAGTTACCGATCTGACTATTTATGGGATCGCGGCCTTTACGATCGACGGAGAAGGGCGGCTGATTATCGCCGATGTTTTCCGGCGGCGGATCTTAGTTGTCGGGAGCGATGGCAAGGTCTCGATACTCAAAACGCAAGGCGGCGCGCAGGTGGTATTCGCACCGATCGGGACCTTTAGCACACTGCAACGAATCACGGCCGATAATGCCGGGAACATTTACTGGTTTCTGGACGGAGCGGCTCCTACTGGCGGAGTATTTACGGCGACGGTGGCGGTCTGGATCAGATCGAGCCAATCCGTCAGCACGTTCACGGTCCCGGGATTGGCCGGGTTGACGCGGATGGAGGACGGCACGGCGGTGGCAATTTCCGGCAATAGCGCTACGTTCCGGAGGATCGACCGATTGACGCCCACCGGACTTGGCGAGCCAGTTACGGAGTTGGAAAACTTGCCGCTGGTGTCGGTAACGCGGTTAGGAACGCAGCCTTATTTCGTCGCGGCGAGCCGGCTGTTTCGGGGCGCGCCGGGCAAGATCGAATACTTCAATGAACCCTTCCTGCCAACCGGTGCGGCGATTGTGCCGGACTTTACGATCGCCTCGGCGTCGAACGTGATGATCCACTCGAGCGACGGCGGATTCTACCGGATCGATAATATCGACGCGTGCCGTTGGATGCCGCAACCGGTGGCGACGCCGGCCTCGGTTGTGAACGCGGCGAGTTTCGCGGACGCCGGAGTAATGGCGCCGCGACAGTTGCTGACGATATTCGGATCGGGGATCGGTCCGGTGGAAGGGCAAGGAGTTTTGCTCGATGGGTTATTGCGGGTGACGACACAGGCGGCGCCGTTCCCGGGACTTACTCTCGGCAATTTTTCGGGCGCCATTCCGAACGCGACGCTAACGGGAACGAACATGCCGGTGCTTTATTCTTCCGATCGTCAAGTCACGGTGCAAGCGCCCGCGGCGCTGCCGGCGGGAAATACGTTTTTGCTCTACTACGGGTGGCAGGGACTCACGCTGATCGCGCCCGGAACGGTTCGCACACAGCCGACGTCGCCGGGCATATTCTACCGGGCGGTGTTCAACGAAGATGGCTCGCGAAACGGACAGTCGAATCCGGCGGCGGCCGGGAGTGTGGTGCAGCTATTCGCCACCGGACTGGGAGCAATCGACCCGACGCTGCCGCTGGGGGAATATCACCCGACAGCGACGCTAACGCGGACTACGGGCGAGGTTACGATTACGGCCGGCGGGCGCGACGCCGAGGTGCTTTTCGCGGGCGGCGCGCCGGGGTTGCCCGGCGGTGTGTATCAAGTGAATTTCCGCATACCGGAGGGCGTGGGCTCGGGGGCGCGGCCGATCGAGTTGACGATCGGCGGGGAGTCCACGGCGACGCGGCAGGCGGTTGCCGTTTACGTGAAATAGGGAGAGGTCAGATTTCCGAGGCCGGGACTTTGGCGACGCCAAGGCTGCGGCGGAGGTAGTCGATGCCGATGACGGTGATCGACATTCGGCTCTTGTCGTCCATTTGGATGACCTTCGTGCTTTTCATGTAGTCCATGACAAACGTGGCGGCTTCGCGTTCCAGGCCGAGCGCTTTTTCCATGTCGAGGATGGAGACCGCGCCACTCAATGGGTTGCGTTTTTTTGCGCGGTAGAGGAGGCCGAGAATTCGTTCGAGTAGGAGTTCGTCGGCATGGAGTTCTGCGTGAAGATCCTGTATATCGACCGCCGGCTCGGGTGCGGGCGTCTGCGCACGCGGCTTGGGTTCCTTCGCGGATTTGGGAGGATCAAGCGGTTCGGGTTCCGGCGCGGGCTTTGCGTGGGCGTCGCGTACTTTCCGGATGAGTGAAGCTAAGTCCGCGGTTTCAATGGCCATGAGAGGTCGATCTCTCTATCGGCAAAAATGGCGGGGAACTTGAGGTGACGGGACTGCTGCCTGCGCGGGCGGAACCCCGGGGTCTTTGCTTGCCCGGGCAGCGCAAGAATCTGTCTAGCGGGAGTTTACTGCGAAGCGGCCAAGCAGACCTCTAAGCCAAAGATTTTCCGAGGGTTAGAGCGGCAAGGGTGTATTACCCACGTTGGGTACTA
>VFZW01000512.1 GCA_016871055.1 Acidobacteriota bacterium | reverse complement strand
AACCCCCCCCCCCCCCCCCCCCGTGGAGTCGATGACCAGCATGTCGACCGAATCTTGAAAGAAATCCAGGGCCAGTGTAATCGTATTCGGCCGGCGTATCTTCCGGGGCAGTTCGTCGAGCGTTACCACGAGAGAACAATCATCGTCGTTCGGGCAACTGCTGGAGAATCGAAGCCCTACAGCGCGCCGCGGCGGCGGAACGAGAAGGAGTACGCCTACTTCGTTCGATACTCAAATCAGACCATCGAAGCACAAGGCGACATTGAGCGCCAATTGATTGAAATGACCGCAAGAACGCCGTTTGACGACCGGCGAAACTACGGCGCGAAGGTCACCGATATCTCACCCTCGTTGGTCCGTCGGTGTCTTAGCATGGTTCGTAGTCAGCTCGCTGACGAATTCGACGCCCTTGGAGCCGAACAGATCTATCGCCAATGCGGATTGACAGCGCCGGTCAACGGCCACGAAGTGCCAAGGAACGTCGCGCTGCTAATGTTCAATGAGGAGCCGCATCGGTTCTTTCGGGGCGCCGTAACCGAGGTGACCGAATACCCATCTAGCCGGGCCGGCAACGACTTTCGCGAGCAGTATTTCCGCGGCCCGTTGCCCGAACAACTGCGCCAAACACTAGTCCATCTTAAGTCGTTCAATCAGACTATTCTTCGGAAGCGCGACTACAAGCCCGAAGTCGACCACATCATCGGATATCCCGAGGGCGCGATCGAGGAAGCGCTGGGGAACGCGTATTACCACCGAAGCTACGACGAAGGAGAGGTCGAACCTACGAAGGTCGATATTTTTCCAGATCGTATCGAAATCACCAGTTACCCGGGACCTGTGCTCAATATGACGCGTGCTTGGTTTGACAACCCAGAGAAGCCGGCGCGGATCACGGCGCGCAATCGGCGGCTAGGCGAGTTTTTCAAGGAACTGAAAATTGCGGAAAAACGGTTCACCGGTATTCCAAAAATAATCAAGAAGATGGAACAGAACGGCTCGCCGAAACCAGAATTCGACTTTGACGAGCAGCGGACCTACTTCCGGGTAACTCTTCACGCGCACCCTGAATTTCAGCTGGCCTACGCTTTTCAAGAGGCGGACCGGCTCGCTTCGGCGGAAGAGCACGGCGAGTCGCTACGGCTGCTTCTCGAGACGCAAAAACACATCCCTTCGTCTCCCGAACTCGCCCTGAGGATACTGAACGCGGCGGCGCGCCTTTCAGACGCCAGTGGCGCCTTGGCGGCATATGAAAGGTTTCATTCGGCCGCGACGAACGAGAACAAATCATTGATCGCTGTGCAGTATGCAAATTGGCTTGGGGACCACGCGTCGCCAGAGTACGCGGAACGGGTCCTGGCGTCACTTTCGACGACAGAGCTTGAATTGTCACCGTCCGGCGCGGCGTCCGCGTATTCGAAGATCGGACTCTTCGAAGACGCCTTGAGGTTTCGGCGGATCGCGGCTGAGAAAGACCCACGACAGCCATTCCTGAAGTGGAACTGGGCGATCGAGGCTATTCGCGCTAGCGCTATCGCGCAGCCTGAGCGCGCAACCGAACTGTGCGGACTTGCCGAGCAGTTGGCTCTTGCACTACTTCATTCGACAGACGCGAGAATCAATGATTGGATGCGCGCGCGGCTGTGGCGCCTGATTGCAGAGGCAAGAACGCGGCGAAATGCCTCTCCCGAATCCGTTGCCGAAGCGTTAACGAGAGCTGCCCCCGACGCAGACGGCTATGAACCGCCAAGCGCATCGGATTCCTAGCGCCACCCCGCCACCAACTGTTCCAGCTCCCGATTCCGCTTCCTGAGCGCGTTCAACTCGGCCATCCTGTTAGCCGGCGTCGTCTCATAGCCAACATAGGTCAGCGTGCGTTCCATCGGCGCCACGCCTTGATGTTTCACGCGCAGTGTGATCGCGACGTCGCTCGACTTGGGCTTCAGGCGAAGCTGGCCCTCGTCACGGAAACCGTTCGAAATATCGATCGTCCTCTCCTTGCCAAGCTCACGCAAGATCAACTGGGCCGACTGGAGCCGGGCGTCCTCCGAGACGCCCGTTACCCTCCACGACGTCATCAGTTCGGCGCCGCTGCCCATCACATCGAATTGCAAAGCGGGAACGGGCTGCGGTTCCAAAATCATGGAACCCACGCCAAACGCCATCCCCACCGCGACCGTCGATGCCAAGACCATTTGCCTCGTCGTTACTTTGATTCGCCGCTTGATCACGGTCGAAGGGCGCGGCCGCTCGGGCCGCGCCTCCTCGTCTGCCCGCAGCAGAATTCTTCGCTCCCCGAACCTTCGCCCATCGCGCACATACACAACGGCGTCAGCGCTTGAAACGCTGATCGGCTTCACCGTCAAAAACACTGTTCCATCAATGTCTCGAAAAGCGTCCAATTCCGCGTCGGTCAACCCTTCGTCTTTGCGGGCGTGGAGCCGGAACAAGCCGATCGCCGGCAGCGGTCCCGCGCCCAGCATTTCGGCCAGAGACTCTTCTCCGAGTTCGAGAAACGACTCGACTTCGACATGCCCGTCAACGACTCCTCCGTACAACACTCCGCCGGCTTCAATGCGCTCGCCCGGGGCGGGAGGTGAATAACGAAAACGCGCGGCGGCACAGTTCGCCCTGTAGTTTTTTCCCAAGGACAACCTCCAGACCGGTAGAATGTTCCACAACCGCGGCCATAATTCACTCCTGCGTAGTTCCCTTGCAATACCAGTGCCATCTTCCGGCAGTTATATGATTAGGTATGAACCCTCAGGGCTTGACTACTTCATTCGCTCTTCTGCTTCTCAGTAGTATTGCGTACTCCCAGTCCGAAGTCGGCGGTGCGTCGCTCAATGGAACAATCACCGATCCCTCCGGCGCCGTCGTCGCGGCGGCGAAAGTAACGGCCGCCAACTCGGGCACCGGTCTTTCGCGCACCATGCAAACGTCGGACGCCGGGCTCTTCAATTTCGGCCGCTTGCCTGTCGGCACATACGATCTCTCGGTCGAGGCCGCCGGCTTCAAAACGGCCCGTAAAACCGGCCTCGCGCTTTCGATCGGCGCGGTTGTCACCCTCGATCTCAGACTGGAAATCGGCGGCACGCAGGAAACGGTCTCGGTCTCCGCTGAACTCCCCGTTGTCGAATCGACGCGTTCGCAGACCTCCACTTCCGTCAACGAAAAAGCCGTGCGTGACCTGCCGATCAACGGCCGCAACTTTCTCGATTTCGTGACACTCACACCGGGCGTGATCCGCGATCCGGCGCGCGGCGGCGACCTTTCCTTCGCGGGCCAGCGCGGGACGTCGAACTCGCTGCTGGTCGATGGCGGCGACTCCAACAACACCTTCTTCGGTCAATCCGCCGGCCGCGCCGGCACGCGCAACCCCTACACCTTTTCGCAAGAAGCCGTGCAAGAGTTTCAGGTCAACGCGTCGGGCTATTCGGCCGAAACCGGCCGAGCCGGCGCCGGTGTGGTCAACGTCGTGACGAAGTCCGGCACCAACTACTATCACGGCAACGTCTACTGGTTCTTCCGCGACAAAGCGCTCAACGCCAACACGTTCTTCAACAACTCGCGCGGCATCCGCAAGCAGCCCTATCACTTCAACCAGTACGGCGCCAATCTTGGCGGTCCCGTCGTGATGCCGGGCGGCTTCAACGGCAAGAACAAGCTGTTCTTCTTCTATAACTACGAAGCCCAGCGCAACACGCTGCCGAACCCTGTCTTCTTCCCCATTGCCGTCCCTTCCGACGCCGTGTCGCAGCAGGCGGCCAACGAACTCCGCGCCTTCCAGACACCGTACACGACCGGCTTCGACAACACCATCCACACCGTCCGCATCGATTACAACATCTCCAACACACAGTTCTTCAACGTGCGTTACAACAGCCACCGCTTCGACGGCAAGAACTTCGAAAACGCGGGTCCGCAGTCGGCCAGCGAGCGCACCGGCAACTCGTCCAATCACACCGACAACATCGCCGCCCAATACACCAAGGTCATCGGAACGTCGAT
>VFZW01000511.1 GCA_016871055.1 Acidobacteriota bacterium | reverse complement strand
TGGAACGGAGCCCCGACCCCCTTCACATGGAAGGCCTCCGCAGACGTTATCCTCGATAAGGTGCGCCTTTGTAAAGAATTATCCAAGACAGGAGACTAGATGTTTCTGACGATGGGAAGCGAGCGCTGGTAGCTCGATATGAGCGGAAAGACCTGAAGTTCCTCGAGCTCGTCGATTCTTCCACCGGTAGAGCGCTCGCCAGCATTGCCTACCTGGGCGAGCATATTCGCGCGGGACGATTTTATGGGCCAGGCAGTGTAACCGTACTTGGCATTCAGCTCAAGGCGCCGCAGCAAGCCGGCTGGATCACTGTCAAGGCAAGTAAGAATATCCCCTTTTTCGAGGCCCGGAAAAAAGGCATGTTAGTCTGGGCTCGCTGGTGAAGCGGAGACGGGCAACGCGAGCGGGCGCCTCCAATCAAGCTGGATTCTGGCGGCGGCGCGGAACTTCCGCGTCGTATTCGGTTGGATCGAAAACTATCGACCCTGGTGCCTGATCTCGGCGCCCGTCAACACCACCTTCCCGCCGCGGAACTGGAACCCGCCCTCTGGCATGGCGGCGCCGCCGTGGTCCCGGAAATACAACGGAAGTCCCTCCGACATTCCGAGTGTGCGATCTTTCGGATCCTGCCGTTGATGGTGGATGTGTATGTGCGGTTCGGTGGTGTTTCCGGAGTTGCCGCACTGGCCGATCGGCTGCCCCTCGCGTACCTGCTCGCCAGCCCGAACAAGCACGCTGCCCCGTTTGAGGTGCGCGACCAGCAGATAGGTGCCGGTATCCAGCGCGAATACCACCGCATTCCCGAGAGGATTCTTCGTCGCTCCCAGTTTCCTCGGTGTCTGGTCCGGTTCTCCATCGATCGCGAAGTGAACGCGCGCCGTCACCGGAGCCACGACGGTTTTGCCGTAGCATCCGTAATCCTCCAGGCGGCTCGACTTGGAGAGAATACCGGGTTCGATCGAGAGGTCGTACGCCCAACGTTGATCGGGAGTCATCGCATGCCGGTTGACCTTGACGTTATCCCCGCCCCACACGACCCGCATCGGGTTGTCGGCAGGCAGTCGAACGATCGCCGAAGGACCGCTAGTCGCCAGTGAATACGGGAAAGTAATCGTGAACAGACCCAATAGCCATAACGCAGGCATCAGCGATACGATCGCCAGAGCCATAGCGGCCGCCATGGGGCGGCTGAACCGGCGCTTGCGAATCGCGTGGAAAGTGACCGATAGAATTGTCAGCGGCCCCAAAAGAAGGCCCGCGCCCAGGATGTTCCATCCGGCCACGGCGAGCATGCCACCCGAATACATGAGCGTCCAGCCGGCCACGAGTAGGATCGCAAGAATCGCTGCCGGCGCCCAGCGGACACGCCCGCGCAATCGGCTCGGCGGTTTGGTGCTGTGCTCGTCCCTACTCAGAAATCACTCTCCTCGGGCTGGATACTAGATACTAGCGCAACCGCGATTCTCCGAATGCCTCCGGCATCGGCTTCATCCGCACATGTCGGAGGATATCGCATTGCGGTGCGCCACGAAACGGTTTCTCGAAGCATTGCTCACGCACCGGAAGAGCGATCGCGTTGGACTTCACAGGCAGCCATCTTCCCAACATGCAGCCGCTGGTGCGAAGAGACAATGCGAAAGTGCCTCAACTACGAGCGCTGGAAACTAGAGGGAACACAGGTGCGTGTGAAAACCTGGTTCGGGTTCTCCGCGCGTCGAATGCGGGATCACGGACCCTATTTCTGAGTGCTGGCCGCGGCCTTCCGGCTAGGCATGACGGGCTCGGCGATCGCGCTCGGCTCGACGCCTTGGAGCTTCGGCGTCTTGAAGTAGGAAGGTGGTGCATTGTCGTAGGAGTACATGGTGACACCTGTGGGGTCGTGCACGATGCGGCCCGCCCTCAGGGTGACGCGAGCCTCGATCTTCGAATCGCCTACGAACTTGACCCGGCCGCAATCGGTGTAGCCGAACTTGCCCTTGAGCACCTCGAGCACGGCGATATCGGCTTCGCGGCCCACGGTGAGCGTGCCCAACTCCGGCCGCTTAATTTCGCGCGCGGGGTTCACCGTCGAGCGGCGAATCACCTCGTGCATCGGCATGCCCATCGCCAGGAACTTGGACATCGTGGTGATCATGTTGACCACCGGGCCGTTCCAATTGGCGCTGTGCAGGTCGGTCGAGATCGAGTCCGGCCAGAAGCCCTGTTGGATCACGGGCACCGCCTGGCGCCACCAGAAACTGCCCGCACCATGACCGACATCGAAGATAATGCCGCGCTTGCGGGCTTCGTACATGTACTTCTGCACTTTGCCCTGCGCATCGAGCAGTGGGAACTGCTGGGCGAAGACGTGCGTATGGATGTCGCCGGGGCGCATGTGCTTCAGGATCAGGTCATCGTAGGTACGCTCGTCTCGCGGCCAGAAGTCGACCATCACTGGCACGTTGGCGAGATTGCCGCATTGCACGGCGCCATCCACCGCGGCCCATGGCGGATGCTCCTTGTCCCACGGCTGGCCGGTCCAGTAATGAGCGGTCTTGACCCCGACGGCGATATCGCGATTCGCTTTGATCGTTTCGGCGCAGCGTTTGGGATCCATTAACTTGGGATCCTGCTCGCGATCGTTGCCCATGCCGGCGCGAACGATATTCACCAGCCCGAGCACGCGGATCTTCGAGTGGTTCACGACATCCCTGCGGAAGTTGGCGAAGTTGTCCGCCCCATGGGTGCCGGCGTCGACGATGGTCGTGACGCCGGACGAGAAGTTGAGGTCCGCCGGGTAGGATGGCCGCTCGGCCCGGCCTCCCACGACGTGCGCGTGAATGTCGATGATTCCGGGTGTGACGTAGTGGCCGGCCACGTCCACGACCTTGAACGCGTCGCTGGCGGGAATGTTGGCGGCAACGGCGGCGATCTTGCCATCGGCCACCGCCACATCCGCCACGCCGTTGCGATTGTTGGCCATATCGATGACATGGCCGCCCTTAAGCAAGAGATCGTACTTGAAGCTCTGTGCCTGCAGAAGCGCTGGAAGGAGTAGGGAAATGAGCATATCAATCGAGACCTTGGTGAATGGTATGGCCGCCGAGCCAGACATCGATCGGGTTGTCCATGCCGAAGTCGGCGGCGAGTTCGGCTTCGGTGCGGGAGCGCCTTTGGGCACGCGTTGCCTTCGCCTTTTCGAGTACTTCCCTGACGCGGCGGGCGACAATGCGCTCCTCGCCTGGGTTCATCATCCAGGGCACCAGCGTGACGCCCATCGGCGTGCGCAGCGGCACCACTGGAGGGTCGCCGGCGTCAAGCGCCTTAAAGCAGTCCTCGCGGGAGAAATTGAGCGCCTGCTCGTCCCACCGGAACCAGATGCGCGGCACATGGTTGGTGATGTATTTGGGAACGTAGTCGGCTGTGACACCGGAGATCTTGCGGATCTCGGCGAGCATGTAGTCGGCCTGCGCCTGCCAGCGCGCGTACTCGGCGGCATGATCCTGCTTGACGTAACGTTCGACGGCTGCGAGCATGCCGATGTAGGTTTCCTTCGAGATCTTCAGGTCGCGGCCGATGCCGGAATACGGGCTCTGGAAGGTCTCGGCTATCTCGATGAGATCCTTACGGCCAACCAGCAGCCCTGCATTTTGCGGCCCCCGCAGGCCCTTGCCGCCGCTAAAACAGACCAGGTCGACGCCCATCTTGACGTAGCCATTGAGATTGTCGTGAGGCGGCAGTTCGGCGGCGGCATCGACGAGCAGCGGGATGCGCGCCTTCTTCGCGATTTCGACACACTCAGCGAGGGACACGCGGGCGCCGGGGGCATCGGGCTGATCGCGATGCTTGCCGAAGTGGCGGTCGGCGATCAGGTAATACATCATCGCGGTGCGCCCGTTGATGGCCCGCTCGATCTCGTCGCGGTGATCCGCTTCAATTAGCCGCGCACCGGCCGCTTCGCACTGCCGCGTCCAGCCGGTGATGTGCAGCTTCTGCGCGATCACTTCATTCTTCATGCCGTCGGTAAACGGCAGGCGTTTGGCTTTGTCGGGGTCGTCGC
>VFZW01000510.1 GCA_016871055.1 Acidobacteriota bacterium | reverse complement strand
TCAACAAAGTCTCCGAGACCCTCGATATGTCGCGCGTGCAGCTCACCGCCTATCTCGACGCCGCCGAGAGCGCGCTTCGACAGGCCGTGGCCACCACGCCCACGCCGCCGGAGACTAAGACGTTTCGGACGTTCGGCCGCAACCTGTTTCCTGGGCTGCGCAGCACCGGCACACGGCACTCGATGTTCTTTATCAAGGACAACAAGGGTGTGAATGTTGAGAGCGAATATGGCAACCGGGCGATGGCCAAGGAACTGGAGGAGGACCAGACGCTGGAGATGGGCTTGTTTCGTTCGCCGGGTTGGCCCTACGGCGCGTTCCCGCGCGGGTTCGCGGCGAGCGAGTCCGGGTTGTACAAGATCCGCTTTTCCGCGCGCGCCGTCCTGCAGCAGCCGGGTTATGTCGTGACCGATGCGAAGCGCCCCCTGCCGATGATGCTGCGGTCGCGCCGTCCTACCAATCACGACATCGCCGAGGACACGAAGCCGGCCAGCGGCATTTTTGAGATCACGCCCGGTTCGCGCGTGTACGAAACGACGGCGCCGTTACTGAAGGGGCAAACCGTCGAGTACGCGTTGCTGGGGCTGCCCGTTCCACAGGTGGACGCGGAAGGGAAAACGGGTTCCTATCGATTCCCGCCGATGCCGCCCGACGGCGCGCCGGGTGTGGCGTTCAACTGGATCGAATTCGAGGGGCCGCTTGCGCCGGCATCGTGGCCGCCGCCCAGTCATCGCGTGCTGTTCGATTCGCACGGCATTGCGCCCGAGCCGGCCGACAAAAAGCGCGAGGCGTCTCGCTTGCTGCGGCGGTTCGTGAATCTGGCGGCACGGCGTCCGGTGGCGCCCGCGGCGATCGAACGATTCGAAAGGTTGATCGGCGCGGCGCTCGATCGGAACGAACCGTTTGTCGAAGCGATGCTGACCGGTTATCAGGCGTTTTTGTGCTCGAACGAGTTTTTGTATTTGCGCGAGCCGGCATCGCCGCACGACGTGGGCGAACGGCTTTCGCACTTTCTTGCCAACACGCGTTCGGCCGGGCCCGTCGCCAATCGAGGGGCGTTGCACAAAGAGGCGGACCGGCTGATCGACGGGCCGGGCTTCGATCGTTTCGTTCGAAACTTCGCGGACTACTGGCTGAACCTCCGCCATCTGCGGCGGGACGACGCCGACAAGCGGATCTACCCCGAATACCAGCTCGATGAGTATTTGGTTGAATCGCTGGAGCGCGAAACGCTGACTTCTGTCACAGCTCTGATTCGGGATAATTCGCCGATCCGCGATCTGGTGCAGGCGGATCATGTCTACATCAACGAACGTCTGGCGCGGCACTACGATCTCCCGCCGGTGGACGGCGCGGCGATTCGAAAGGTTCCGCTTTCTAAAGGGAGTCCGCTCGGCGGCGTGCTGACGCAGGGCGCGATTTTGAAGATCACGGCGAATGGAACATCGACATCGCCGGTGCTTCGCGGAGCTTGGATCATGGATCGCATTGTCGGCGAGCCTCCTCCGCCGCCACCGCCCAGTGTGCCGGCGGTCGAGCCCGATATTCGCGGCGCGAAATCGATCCGCGAGTTGTTGGCGTTGCACACGAAATCGGCGACTTGCGCCGGCTGCCATGCGAAGTTCGATCCGGTTGGTCTGGCGCTCGAGAACTTCGATGTGATGGGACGTTGGCGGACTCACTATCGCGGCACGGCGGAAGGGGAGCGAGTCGCCGGAATCGATCATACGGGGCACGACTTCGTCTATACGATCGCTGGTGCGGTGGATCCCGCGGGTAAACTGATCGATGGCCGGACGTTCCGCGACGGACGCGAATTGAAGGCCATCCTCGCATCGAATCCGCGCCAACTGGCTCGCAACTTTCTGCATCAACTCACGGTCTACGCGACGGGAACGCCGGTACGTTTTTCCGATCGCGCCGAAATCGACAAGCTGCTCGACGCCTGCGCGCCGCGCGGCTACCGCGCCCGCGATCTGCTGCATGCGCTGATCGGCAGCCGCATCTTTCTTGGAGTGAAATCGATATGAGACGTTCCCTGCCCCGCCGTACTCTGCTTCGCGCCGCCGGCGTTGCGCTGGCTCTGCCGAAGCTGGACTGTTTCGCGCAAGCGGCCGCGGTTCCGCGCCGCATGATTATCCTCGCGAACAACCTTGGCGTGTTGCCCAAGCACTTCTTCCCCGCGACGGCTGGGCGCGACTACGAGGTGACGCCGTACCTCCAACACTTGCAGCCGCACCGCAAGGAGTTCACGGTGTTCAGCGGGCTGTCGCACCCAGGCGTTTCCGGCGGGCATAGCGCGGACAACTGCCTGCTGACGGCGGCGCGCGGCGCATTCAAGAGCGGGTTTCGGAATTCGATTTCGTTCGATCAGTTCGTGGCGGAGAAGCTGGGGCAGGTCACGCGGTTTCCGTCGATCAATCTGGGCATCAATATCGACAAGGGGAACCGCAGCCTCTCCTGGACGCGCGACGGTGTGTTGCTGCCGGCGGAGGACAACGCGGCCAAGTTGTATGAGCGGTTGTTTGTGCAGGGTGATCAGCAGTCGGTCGAGCGCCAGATTCACCGGCTGGAAACGCGCGGAAGTATTCTCGACGCGCTGCGCGACGAGACGCGGCGCTTTGCCGGCGAACTCGGCGCCGACGACAAGGCGCGCCTCGATCAGTATGTGACATCGGTGCGCGAAGTTGAGCAGCGGCTGGAAACCGCGAAGGCGTGGGAGTCGAAACCGAAGCCCAGCGTGAACCAGCCGCCGCCGTCGGATATCTCCGAGAAGCGGCTGTTCTTCGAAAAGCTGGAGCTCATGCTGGCGATGGCGCAGTTGGCCATTGAGACCGATTCCACACGCATCGTGACGATTATGGCGGATGCGTTTGTAACGCCGGTGCTGCAGATCGCGGGTCAGAAAAATTCGACCGAGAGCTATCACGGGCTGTCGCACCACGGGCAGAACGAATCGAAGGTGCTGCAGTTGGAAGAGATCGACCACCGGCAGATGCGGATCTTCGCGAATACGATTTCCAGCTTGGCGGGCAAGCGGGAAGACGGCGATCGCCTGCTTGATCGGACGATGCTTTTCTATGGCAGCAACATGGGCGACGCCAACATTCACGACAATACGAATCTGCCGATTTTGCTGGCTGGCGGCGGGTTCCCGCACGGGCGGCATATGGTGTTTCGCCGCGATAACAACACGCCGCTGTGCAATCTGTTTATCAGCATGATGCAGCGGATGGGGGTCGACGGGGAGCGGTTTGCGAGTGGGACGGGGGCGTTGGCGGGGTTGGGGTAGGCGGCTACCAGTTCTGGTGATCAGTCCTGCTGAGATCCGAACCGCGTAAACCGGCGGCTTAAGCACGCGGGGCAGGTGCAGGTTTGGGGTGCGGAATGCCGATGACTCAACCCATGTATGCGGCCGTCCGTCTCGTCGAACCGGTGCGCGATCACATCAAAATACTGTGCATCGCCTTCGTTGTAGCGGCGGAATACTGCATAAGCGATGTGATCCGCCATCTGCACCAATCTGGACGCCTTTGAGTCTATGAACAAAGGGGTATCGGCGAGATGACGAACGGCTCCCCACTGCGTGCCGAGCCTGCGGAAATCCCGGCTCAAGCGTTGGATCGACGTCTCCTCCGTGCTTCGATCCAGAATGATCAGCCCTCGTTCCCGATCTCCTTCACGGCTCTTGCGGGCGAGAAATAGATCGAACCGCTGGCAGATGTCTTCAAACGCCAAGGCAACGCAGTCTTGGTCGGGACGCAGCGACGATTTTTCTATCGCGCACGCGAAGCAGCAAGCCGACGCATAGCTCGCGTGTGCGATACCCAGGACGCTCTTTAATACACCGCGAGCATCGCCCGTCGCCATACCTCTCCATGGAGCTGCGCGGCGAGAGAAAATCTCGGAGGCATGAAACTCGACGTCGGTCGGATTCTGTGAATTGAAGTTACCGGCCAGCTTATCCATTTCCCGACGGATCTTAGTCTCGGCTCCAAACAGAAATCGGCCTCTAAGTTGGTGGTAAAGAGGGGGTTAGAGGTTTTGTAAGCGGA
>VFZW01000509.1 GCA_016871055.1 Acidobacteriota bacterium | reverse complement strand
GGCAGCCGATTTAGCGGAGGAACTCGAGGAGACGGATATTCCCGCCTCGCCGCGCCTGATCGCTGACGATTGCACACCCGAAAAGCTGGCCAAATTGTTGTACGAACAAAACGGTCGCATGGCTGTACTGAGCCCTGAGGGTGACGTTTTTGAAATCTTGGCCGGCAGATACAGTTCAGGTGTAAGGCTGCATAGCCACGTTCGCCTCCGGAATCGTCATCATCGAGTTCGCCGGTTCCACTTCGTGGATCACCTTGAACAAACCGGTGCGGGCCCCGTACTGCCCGCTGAACAACGCCGCCCGTGTCGGAGAACACTGCGGCTCCGCATAGGCGGTCAGGAAGCGCATGCCTTCCTTGGCTAGCTTGTCGATAGCGGGTGTGGCCGCGTCTTTGTTGCCATAGCAACCCGGCGCGTTCCAGCCATAGTCGTCGGCCAGCACAAACAAAATGTTCGGCCGCTTCGCCTGCCTCTGCGCCAGTGCGAATAGCCCGAATTGCCGCCGTGTCATATCAGAAGGTCACCCGCAGCGCGAGTTGAATCATTCGGGCCGCTCGTGCCGCCGTCATCTCGCCCAGCCGTGTGTTGATCTGCCGGTTCTGCGCGTCGAAGCGCGCGGCCGTATCGAAGGAGGAAAACTGTGTATGGTTCAAAGCGTTATAGAACTCGGAGCGGAACTGCGTCCGCAGCGATTCGGTCACGCGGAACGACTTCGCTAGCGTCAGGTCCCAGTTATGAAATCCGGGCTGGCGGATGGACGTCCGCGCCGAATTGCCGATCGTCCCAACGGCGGGCGGTTGAAACACCTCGGTCCGGAAGTTGCGTTCGAACGTCCGCTCGCCGCGCGGCAGATTCGCGTCGCCCGTCTGCTGGATGCGCGCGCCCTGTGACGCGCTGCCCGTAATGTCCACCGGGTTGACGAAGGAATACCCGGCAGCCGCCGGTGCGCCGCCCGACATCGTCGCGATGCCGGAAAGCTGCCAGTCGTTCAGTACGAACTTCGAAACGGAACTCGTCCACCGGGCCTTGGGCAGCGCCCATACGAAATTGAGCTTGGCCACATGCGTCCGGTCGAAGCTGGCCAGTCCGTAGTTCCAAACGCGAGGCGAAACCAGCACCGAAACCGGATTCTCGTCGTCGTCCACATAGTTCAGCGCCTTGGACCACGTATAGGCCAGGCCGAACTCCAGGTTGCGGGTGAACCGGCGGTTGACCGTCGCTTGCAGCGAATGATAGTTCGACGATCCGGCCCACTCCACCATGTTGATGTCCGTGTAGCCCACCAGCGGCCGCAGGAACGGCTGCGGCAGCGGAACGCGCGGATTCGTCGGGTCGGCGTTTACCGCCTGGAAATTCGCGCCTAGAGGAACGGGATTGATGTTGCGCCGCCACAGCAAATTGCGGCCCAGGTTGCCCACGTAGCCCACGTCCACAATGATTCCGCGTCCGATGTCCTGCTGCACCGACAGCGACAGGTTGATCGAGTTCGTGGGCTTAGGATTCCGGTCGATGCCGTTCACCGCCTGTGGAAACTCAAGCCCGCTGGAAGACCGGAACGTCTGAAAGGTTCCATAGAACAGAGTCGGCGTGCTGAGCAACGGCGGCTGCCGGAACGGACCGGAGGACGTGTCGTTGCGATTGTAGAAAACGCCCACTCCGCCGCGGATCGCCGTCTTTGCCGTGCCGAACGGATCGTACGCGAAGCCGAATCGCGGCGCGGTGGCAATGGAGGGAGTGTTGTAGAGGCCGCGCGGGATCGTCTTGTCGAACGCCGGCACCACCATGCCGTTGGCCGGATCTCCTACGCCCGGCGCGAACGCGCCGATGGCCGCCACCGGGAACTGTTCGCCCGTGCGCGGATGGACGCCCACGCGCCGTCCGCCGATCGTCGCCGGCTGAATCAACGCCACGGCCTTGGACCGGTCGTAGCGCGACGGATCGAATCCGGAAATCTCGTCGCCGCGCTGCACGCGCGCGCCAATCCAATAGAACCGCGCGCCGAAGTCCAGCGTCAGCCGGCGATTCACCTTCCAGTTGTCCTGCGCGAACCATTCGAAGATCGTGTTCCAACGAGTCTGGTAGGGCTTCGTCACCGGCTCCTGATAGGTGTTGAACACGCCAAGGTGCGCATTGGCGAACGGGTGGCCGGAATCGAGCGGGTTGTTCACATTGCGCGAGAAGTCGAAATTGCCGTTGAAGCTTCCCGCGCCGCCATCGGTAGCGAACTCGCGCTCGGCCGAAAATCCGAACTTCAAAATGTGCGCTCCCTGCGTCTTGGTCAGATTGTCCGACAGCAGCACCAGCATGCGGGATCCGGTCAACGGGAACCGCGCGTCGAACACCAGATTCACGGCGCCCGGAATTCCTCCGAACGTCAGGTTCGGCATCACGTCGAACGGGTTGTTCGCCGGCCGCAATTGGCCCAGCGTGAATCCGTTCTTCGTACGCTGAATGCGGGCCAACTCCTCGTCTTCAATCGTGTGCCACTCGCCCCGGCCGTTGGTGCCCGCCGTCAACTCGTTCACAAGCGTGGGCGAGAACACCGCCTGGTACCGGAAAACGACCTGCTTCGGATCGGTCTTGTAGGTCATCCGCGTCTGGTTCCAATTGGCGCCGCCGCCGGCCGGCGCCTGGAAGCCGGTGTTGGTATCGGTCTGAAACAGATAGCTGGCGAAGACCTGATGCTTGGGGTGCAGATTGAAATCGATCTTCAGCGTGCCCAGCCGCTGTGGCTGGCTGCTCTGCGAGTTGAACACGTAGTTATAGCGCCCGGCCGAAATACGTTCGTCGAAGAAGTTGGGCAGCGGGAAGATATTCAACAGCGCCCGGCCGTTCGGGTCCAGCCGCGACGCCGGGACCATGTTGCCGGGGAAGGGCACTCGCGATGCCGGATCCGCCACCGTGATGCGCGCCCCGTTCTGATCGCGCGACAGCGAGTAGTCGCCGCGCCGTTCCAACTCAGAGGGCATCGTCACCACGCGGCCGGAGTTCGTCGCCTCGATCGGCCAGAACTCCTGCGACCAGAAGAAGAACAACTTGTCCCGGTTGCGGTTGAACGCGCCCGGAATCGTCACCGGACCGCCCACGTTGTAGTTCCATGTGTTGTAGCGATAGCGTTGCCGCCGCACGCCCAGCCGGTTGTTGAAAAAGCTGTTGGCGTTGAACTGTTCGTGGCGCTTGAAGTACGAGCCCAGTCCATGAAAATCCTTCGTTCCCGACTTCGTCACAACCTGCACGTTCGCGCCCGAGTATCGGCCGTACTCAGCCTGAAAATTGCTGAGCAGAATCTTCACCTCGGCCACCGAATCCTGGCTGACGCTCATCAGCAAATTGCGCCCCGCGCCAATCTGGTTCAGCCCCATGCCATCCACGGCCAGGCTGTTCGAATCCGTCCGATTGCCGTTCACGTTGCCCGCCCAATTGCGCGCGATCAGGTCCGGCTCGTTCGGACTCACAACGCCCGGCAGCAGCGTCAACAGGCTCATTACGTTTCTGCCGCGAATCTGAATATTCTCCACCTGGCTGGCCGTGATCACGCCGCTGCGCTCGCTCGATGCCGTCTGTACCGTCGCGCCCTGCGCCACCACGCTCACGGTCTCGGTCACGTTGCCGACCGTCAACGCGATATCGCCGGCCGACAGCGTTTCCGACGCTGGCAGGATCAACTCCGTCCGTTCGGCGGCCTTGAATCCATCGGCCTTCACCGTCAGCGAGTACGCGCCGGGATTGAGGTTCGTGAAGCGGAAATCGCCGCGAGCGTCGGACTTCAACTCGCGCGTCGCGCCGGTGGAAGGCTGCTTCAGCGTTACCGTCGCTCCGGGCACCGGCAGCGCGGATGGATCCCGCACCGTTCCGACAATGTTTCCGGTAATGGTCTGGGCGGCGCAGCACAGCGTGCAGAATAAAATCGCAGCGAGAAGCCTCATCGTTAGATAATATCCGGGATTTCCATTTTGGGTCTCCCGGACCCCCACAGTATACACCAACGCCTCACTCCCGTGCCGGATTTGATCAGAATCCCCTTTCCGAGGGCGGGCCAGTGCCTGCGGATGGCTTCTTTCGACCA
>VFZW01000508.1 GCA_016871055.1 Acidobacteriota bacterium | reverse complement strand
ATACCAGTATCCAGAAATATCAACCGAAAGTCAACCATACGATGCCTGATGCCTACGGAGATCAGAAATATAGGGTAATACACAAATCGCCCGAGCGCATGCCCGCTAAGTGATTCACAATGAACCGCTTACCTCGCGCTCCCGCACGAGGTAAACGCTCTTCGCAGTAAACTCCCGCTAGGCCTGGTCCAAAAAGCACAGACTCGCTGGGCGTCGGACTTTGATCCGCGCCCAGCGAGATCGGAACTTGAACTTGCACAGAAAACGGAGCCGCTGTTACTTTCCAATGCCCTTGGCCATGCTGGCCGGAGCCTCGGCATCCTCCATGACAGGTGTAATTTGAAACTCCAACAGGTCGCCCCAGGTCGCCGAGAGTTCCGCCGCGGCTGCGAGGGTTCCCTCAAATACGTGCCATCCGTAAGAGGAGCCCGGCGCGTGCCAGCGCCCAATTGTCTTCATCCCTTCCGGATCCGGCGCGCCAGCGCCAAGAAATCGCTCGACCGCGGCTTTGTAGCAGCCCGGGGATATTTTCCACGCGACCATGATTTTCATGTTGTTTGTCCTTTTAAAGACCGCCGTTGACTATATCACGCTGGTAGGATGCATTGCCCGTAACCCAATCCCAACATTCCGCGCGATAATCGACAAATGCCGCGCGCGCTTCAGGCCATGCTCCTCGCCTCCGCCTGCGCCCTTGCGCAAGAGCCCAAACGCGCCGACCTCAACCTCCTCGCCAAAACCGACACCGAGTCCGGCGAAAGCCGCCGCAACGAAAACGTCCAGTTCAACCTCATCGACAACAACGCCGTCAAGGAACTGAACATCCGCCTCGGCACCACCGCTACATTATTCGACGAGTTCCGCGCCGATCGCGCCTACTTCGGCTCCGAATTCGGAAACAAGCCCGTCAGCCCCATCCACATCGCGCCCGCCAAGGCCTCGTCCTTCCACGGGTCGATCCACGAGACCCACGGCAACAGCGTCTTCAACGCCCGCTCGTTCTTCACCGTCGGCGGGCTCCCCGCCGCCCGCGACAACAATTACGGCGCCGCGGCCTCGTCGAAACTCTGGCGCGGGGCGTTCGGATCCGTCGACGCGGGCCAGCAAAAACTCCGGGGCAACGTCAACGGCAACGTGCTCGTACCCCTCCCCTCCGAACGCACCCCGCGCGCAACCAACCCCGCCGCCCGCCAACTCATCCAGCGTTACCTCGACGCCTTCCCCAAACAACTCCCCAACCGCACCGATATCAGCGACCGCGCCCTCAACACCAACTCTCCGCAATACGTCAATGACGACAATGCCGGCGCGCGCCTCGATCAAACCGCCGGCCGCTTCGGTGTCGTCGGCTTCAAGTATCAATTCACCGCCCAAAACGTCGACGCCTTCCAGTTCGTCGTCGGCCAGAACCCCGACACCACCACCCGCGCCCACACCGCCCAAATCACCTGGAACTTCGAACGCCGCTCCGGCGAGATCTGGACGACAACGGCCATGTTCGATCGCGTCGGTTCGCTGCTTGTCCCAGAGCCCAACGCCGTCGGCCCGCAAGTCAGCTTCGCCAATGTGATCACGACACTCGGACCCGGTTCCAACATCCCCATCGACCGCGCCCAAAACCGCTTCCGCTACGCCGTCGCCGTGAAGAAGAACTCCTGGTACGCCGGCGTCGACTGGAACCGCCGCCAGTTGAACGGAACGGAAGCGTCCTCGGTGCGTGGCAATCTCTACTTCCGCAACGACTTCGGCCGCACCGCCATGCAGAACTTCCTGCTCGGCCTTCCCAGCCGATTCTCCGGCGCCGCCGGAAACATCCATCGCGGCTTCCGCAATAACGACGTCGCCTTCCACGCAGGACGAACACACCGCGTCAACCAGCGCCTGACGCTGAACTACGGCCTGCGCTACGAAATTGTCACCAGCCCCTTTGAGGTCAATAATCTCAACGATGTCCCTTACGACTGCGACTGCAACAACCTCGCCCCGCGCTTCGGTTTCGCGCTACGAACGGCGGGCGGCGTCCTCCGCGCGGGCTATGGCGTCCACTTCGGCGAAATCTTCCCGGTCACCCTATCGCAGACCCGCTTCAACCCGCCGCTCAATACGAAGTTCGAACTCCAAGCCCCGGGCCTCTTCGACGGCTTCGCCCGCCTCTACGTCCCGGGCGATCCCAACGCGCGCAGCACTTTCCTTGAAATTGCATCCGACCTCGCCACGCCGTACAGCCATCTCTACAACCTGACCTTCGAACGTCCCCTCCCGCGCGGTTGGCGCCTGCAGACCGGTTATGTCGGCAGCCGGTCGCACAAGCTGATGATGTTGCAGTACAACAACCGCGCCGTGCCCGTCGCCGACCCAACGAGGAACATCACCGCCACCATCAACGATCGCCGCCCCGACAAGCGCTACTTCGATCTCCGAAAGACTGTCAACGGCTCGCACGGATATTTCGATGCCGCCCGCATCTCGCTGGTGCTCCCTAGGTGGCGTGGGCTGAACGTGGAGACCGCCTACTGGTTCTCCAAGTCAATCGACACAGGCGCGGCCTATACCAACACCGCCACTGGCGACGACGGCCGCCAAAACCAATCGCAAACGGAGACGAATATCTGGGCCGATACCAAAGGCGTAAGTTCGTTCGATCAAAAACACGCCTTCCTCGCCAGAGGTAGCTACACCGCCCCCAAGCGCCTCGGCCAGTGGGAATTAAGTGGCGTGTGGCTGGTGAAGACCGGCACCCCATTCAGCATCGTGACCGGCAGCGACGCCCCCGGATTCGGCAACGTCGACGGCGACTCCGGCGATCGCCCCAACATCATCGACCCATCCATCCTCAGCCGATCAATCGGCCATCCCGATACCTCGCGCCAGCGCCTCCCGCGCGCGGCGTTCGGCTTCATAGGACCGAACGAACGCAGAGGCAACATCGGCATGAATACATTCCGCAAAGCCGGCATCGCCAACGTCAACGCGGCGCTGGCAAGAACCTTCACTGTCAAAGCCGACAAGAAGCTCACAATCCGCGCCGAATCGATCAACTTCTTCAACACCCCCCAATTCGCCGAACCCTGGCGCGAAGTGTCGTCGCCAAACTTCGGCGCCATTACCAACACGCTCAACGACGGGCGATCGTTCCGTTTCCTGGCGCGGTTTCAGTTCTAGTCGGTACCGCCAATAGCCCCTGCCGCCCCCAAACGCTACAATGCAATCTACGTGCAACGGACGAATCGGAATCTATGCCTCACCCGGGAGATCTCGACCCGAGCCAACAAGGAGCGAGAAGCGGACCTTCCCCAACAAAAGCATCTCGCCCGCCAAATAAGTCAGACGGCGTCTGACTTATTGAGCAAGGAGCCCGCATGGATCTAGTCACGACCGGCGGCTACGAGCGACTCCTCGATCAAATCTCCGCCACCTACAGCCAAGGCCAAGGCCGCGCCTCCCAGGCCGTCAACAAGGAGCTCATCGAAACCTACTGGCAAGTCGGTCGCTATATCGTTGAATTTGAACAGTCTGGCAACCTGCGCGCCGAGTACGGCAAGGCTCTAATCGACCAGTTGTCGACCGACCTCAGGCTGCGCCACGGCAAAGGCTTCAGCCGCAGCAACATGATCTACATGCGGCTTCTTTACCTTCGTTATCCAATAAGTCAGAAGCCTTCTGACTTATTGAGCTGGTCGCATTATGTCGAGTTGCTGCGGCTTGACGACGACCTGGAGCGCAGCTTCTACGAAAAGCAAGCGATTGCCGAACGCTGGTCGGTGCCCGAGCTGAAGCGGCAAAAAGCCTCATCGCTGTTCCTCCGCCTCGCCGCCTCAAAGGACAAAGCCGGAATCCTCCAATTGGCCGCGCAAGGCCAAGTCGTCCAGCAACCCGCTGATCTCCTGCGCGAGCCCTACATTTTTGAGTTCCTGAAAATTCCCGAGCCCCACCAAGCCTCCGAATCCGACCTGGAGACCGAAAATGCCGTGAAACCTCAAATCTGGGTAGCTGTCGCGGTCTACGTCCTGGTCGCCATACTCCGCAAGCGTATCGCCCTCGACGCCTCTCTCTACGAGATCCTCCAAGTGCTCAGCGTTAATC
>VFZW01000507.1 GCA_016871055.1 Acidobacteriota bacterium | reverse complement strand
CTCAAACTCCAGCAGCGCCTCTTCCGGTTTTCCCTGCTCGCGCAACCTCTGGCCGCGGTCGATCCGCGCCGCCGCCGCCGCAAACCGCGCCCGCCGGATGCCCATCTGGTAGGCGACATCGGAGGGATCTTCCTTTAACGCGACTTCATACTGCTCCAGCGCCTTTTCGTGATCGTTCGACTGTTCGGCGCGCTGCGCGATCTTGTAGGCTTTGTCGCCTTTCTTGGTTTTTGCCTCCAGCGGCACAATCGAGGTCCAAAGGACCGTCAGTACCGTGAGTAAGCTACATAACTCGCGAATATTCAGCATTTTGAAGGGTTTTCCGTGTTTCGCCGTGCTAGAATCAGAGATTCGGAGGGAGTCCTGGGACTCCTCCTACTAGCCAATGACGATGCGCGGGCCGCGATCGTTGAGATCATTTTCGAGGAGCACCAATTGGCAGCCGGGAAGGACGCCGGAAAAGGAATCAAGATCGTGACCGATAACCGCTCGGCCGGCCACGATTACTTCCTGCTCGAACGATTCGAAGCAGGCATCGCGCTCACCGGCACCGAGGTGAAAGCGTGCCGCGCGGGGCGCGTCAATTTGAAGGACGGTTTTGCCAACGTCGAAGGCGGCGAAGCGTGGCTGCAGAACGCGCACATCAGCGAATACGCGCACGGCAATCTCAACAACCACGCCCCCGGCCGCAAGCGAAAGCTGTTGCTGCACCGGGGCGAAATCGACAAACTCCACGGCAAGACCCGCGAAAAAGGTCTTTCGCTCATCCCGACCAAGATGTACTTCAAGGATGGCAAAATCAAAGTAGAGCTCGCGTTGGCGCGAGGCAAGAAATTGCACGACAAACGCGAGACCGAACGCACCCGAGAGCAGAACGCTGAAGCCCGCGCGGCGCTCGTCCGATCAAAAGCACACTGACCCATGCAAATCACCCTGACCAACGAAGACTTCCGCAGCATTGCGACCGGATCGCTGCTGGTTCTGCAATTCGAAGCGGAAGGCCGCCCCGCGACGGCGAGTTATGATGCTGTTCGCGCCGCTTCAAACGGCTGGCTAGACGATGTGGAATCGTCCGGCGAGGCCAAGGGCCGCCTGTTCGAAACGACAGTCCTCCACCGCCCGCGGGGCTTCGCCGCGAAGCGATTGGTCCTCGCCGGTGCCGGCAAGGCCGAGAAGTTCAACTCGTCGGTGCTTCGGCGTCTGGTCGGCGCGGCGATTCGGAAAGCAAAGGCGAACGGCGCGTCTGACGTGACACTCGCGCTTGACGCGGCTTACGCCGGTGGCGAGTTTATCTCCGCCGCCGCCGAGGGCGCGCTGCTTGGTGACTACGAAGTCGATACGCACAAGTCGAAGAAGGACGAGCGCACCGAGATTGTGTCGTTCCGCATCGCCGCGGCGAATGGCGATCCGGCCGCGTTGCAGCGCGGCATTGTCGTCGGCGAGTCGCAGAATCTCACGCGCGATTTGGTGAACGAGCCGGGCAATCTCTTGACGCCGCTCGTCCTCGCCGGCCGCGCCCGCGCCGTGGCCGCCGAGGCCGGCAACCTTGATGTCGAAGTGCTCGATCGCGACCGCATGGCGCAGTTAGGCATGGGCTCTTTGCTGGGCGTCGCGCAGGGTTCGTCGAACGCACCGTGCTTCATCGTCATCCGCTACAAGCCCGCCTCACCGTCTTCGAGCGATCACCTGGCGTTGATTGGCAAAGCCGTGACATTCGATACGGGCGGCGTTTCGATTAAGCCGGCCGATGGCATGGAGAAGATGAAGTACGACATGGCCGGTGGCGCGGCGATGATCGGCGCGATGCGCGCTATCGCGGCGCTGAAGCCATCGGTGGCGGTGACGGCGTTCGTACCGGCGGTTGAAAACGCGGTCGGCGGCAACGCGCAGCGGCCCGGCGATATCGTCACGTCGCTGGCCGGCAAGACAATCGAAGTGTTGAACACCGACGCCGAAGGGCGGCTGATTCTTGTCGATGCAATCGAGTACGCCAAGCGGCAAGGCGCGACGCACATGGTCGACGCGGCGACTCTGACCGGGGCGATTGTCGTGGCGCTCGGGCATATTCACGTCGGAGCGTTTTCGAACAACGACGCGTTCCTCGGCAAGCTCCTGCGGTCATCCAAGACGCAGGGCGAGAACATGTGGCACATGCCGCTCGACGACGACTACCGCGACTATTTGAAGTCGCCATTCGCCGACATCGCCAACATCGGCGGGCGCTGGGGCGGTGCGATCACGGCGGCGTACTTCCTGAAAGAGTGGGCGGGCGAGACGCCGTGGATTCACCTCGATATTGCGGGTACGGCGTGGCTGGAAGAGGCGAAACCGTTTATGCCGAAGGGTCCGTCGGGGGTTTGCGTGCGGACGTTCGTGGATTTGGCGATGAGCTGGTGACGCATTCCAAACACCGCTGCACGACGGCTGGCGCTGTATGTAACAGTGGCTGGGACCACGCCGCGACCGCGAAAACAAAGGGGTTGGCGGCGTCTCTCGGAGATGAACCGCCGGATCATCGTTGTCGTTCGACCAAACAGCCGCGTCCAAATGTAGTGCAAGCGCCAAGACGTCTACATCGTCGGGGTCGCGCCGTCCGATGCGGCGCGTTGCTTGCGGAATGAACTCTCCCACAATTGTCCAGCCTTCAGTCTTGGAAGATCGCTTCAAGTCTCGATCACCGCCCCCGTTCCATCACCGCCTTAAGAATGCTGTTGATCCGAGTCGAATAGCCATCCCCATACTTCCTCAGCCAGTCGAAAACTTCACGGTCGATCCGGGCCGCCACCAACACCTTCGGCGCACGGCGGAATTGCTTGAGTTGCGCATCGGTGAGTTCGGGTATGTCCGTGAAGTCGATGCGCGAGTCGTCTCCAGCGCGTTGGCGCCTTGCCACCCTTGCCAGTGCGGATTTCTGGCCGCTAGTTAGCTTCTTACTGAAAATAGACTCTGCACTCACGCTGACTAGCGGCGCGCGCCGAGATGATACGGATTGTTTCTTCGTTGGCATTTGCGTGATGTTCCCTGTAAACGTGAACCACTAATAGGACCCCACCAGCGACCGAGCCGATAGCGTGCCAGCGCTGTTCGCCCTCGACCACACGATCCTTTCGGATCTGAGCGTCGGGGTCGTCGAAAACAAGCGCGGCCAAAGCGAAATCGATTCCGCCATGCTTCTTTTGATTGGCGAGATCTTTCTCCTTGTCCCATTCGAATCGCACTGTTATACGAAAAGTCTAACACTGTCCATGGGCGCGGCGAATAGCCTAGCGCCGAAAAGGGCAAGAATATCATGCGCTTCTACAAAGGCGAAGGCCGCCTATTGCAGCCGATTCAACGGGTCAACCTCGACGTCACCGCGGGCATGCTCGAAGAACTTGACCGCGCGGCGCGGGACCTGAACATCAGCCGCCAAGCCGTCATCAAGACGCTTGTGCGGCAAGCGCTCGACCAGCACTACCTCGCCCAGCGCGCGCGGCAGCTCTAGCTCTTTACAACGGCGGCGGCGGATCGGCACTCCGCCGAGTTGGCACCGTCAATTGCAGGGTCTGCGGCGGAAGCAGGATTCCGAAGCTCATCCGCGCTCCACGACGGCCTTGCTGGAGGAAACAACGCCGTACACTCCGTGAGGACGCTCATAGGCGGCGGAAACACTCCTAACCCGGCGCAGCCGGAACCCAACAGGGCAAAACCATCAAAGTTGGAACACTGCGCAAAGCGCCTCCCCAAGCCCGTAAACATTGGCTGTGACGGTATGCTCGAAAAACATCCTGCCAGAATCGTGCAGGATTCCGATGTAGAGGTTCTAAGGGGATCTCGTTTTCCCATGCCGAATGAAGGATTTCCGATTCTCTCGGAGTGCCATATCAGGTAGACTGGTACTGCTAGTCTCCTGTCTTGGATAATTCTTTACAACGGCGCACCTTGTCGAGGATAACGTCTGCGGAGGCCTTCCATGTGAAGGGGGTCGGGGCTCCGTTCCAACCGGCCAGCCAGTGGTAGATGGCGGTTTCCAATTCGTGGACACTGTGGAAGGTGCCACGCCGGATCATGCGCTCGGTGATCAGTGCGAAGAAGCGTTCCACTTGGTTG
>VFZW01000506.1 GCA_016871055.1 Acidobacteriota bacterium | reverse complement strand
GCCGCTTTCTCGAAACCGAAGCGGTGATCGGGAAAAGCCCGGTGCCGGAGTTGCTTCACTCGGCGCAAGCGCGTAAGTTGCCGCAGACGCTGTCCGCCGACGATATGGGCAAACTCTTGAGCCAGCCCGACGCCGGCAAATTGCTCGGCGCGCGCGATCAGGCGATGTTGGAGCTGCTCTACGCCAGCGGTCTCAGGGTTTCGGAGTTGGTCAAGCTCAAGACCCATGAGGTGAATTTTCAGGGCAACTATGTGACGGTCAAGGGCAAGGGGGCCAAAGTGCGCGCGGTGCCTTTCGGCCTGTGGGCGCGCGATAAATTGTCGAGCTATTTGACTGGCGTGCGGCCGCGTTTGCTCAAGGGCCAATCGAGCCCTTACTTGTTTACCAACCGGTCGGGGCGGGCGCTATCGCGCCAGGGCTTTTGGAAATTGATCCGCCGCTACGCGTTGACTGCGGGCATCGACAAGCGGGTGACGCCTCATACTTTGCGCCATTCCTTCGCCACCCATCTGCTCGAGGGCGGTGCCGATCTGCGCTCGGTGCAGACGATGCTCGGCCATGCCGATATTTCGACGACGCAGATTTACACCCACGTCGACGGCGCGCGGCTCAAAGCGGTGCACCAAAAATTTCACCCGCGTGAGCGGCAGGACGGCAAGAGTGGGTGACGGAATCGGAATTTTAGCCACAAAGAGCCTAGGGCGGCAAAGCCGCAACCAAAGATTCGGGATCGGAGGATTTAACCGCAAAGGGCGCAAAGAGCGCAAAATAAGAATCGGGATTTTGTAGGGGCGGGTTTTAAACCCGCCCTCCGAGATCCAACCGCGAAAAAATTTGCGCAGGCCGCAGAAATTATCATGGATAGTAGTACACTCGTGAGTGTGGACTTCTTATCATAAGGCAAGGCGAAATACATCGAGTCTTTCAGGGTCTTGTCGATCGACGATGAATTTCGCGAGAGTATGTTCATTGCCGCAATTCAAGAGAAATTCAGGAAGGGAGTGGCGCAACGCGATAGCCACAACCAGCTCCGAGGGAGGGATTGAGGGGCGAATGGTTCGTAGCCAGGAGCCGAAGCAGGCCCAGACGACCTCAGACATGGTGGCGGCCAGATACTGAAGCAGTCCCTGGGAGACGACGCCGGCGTGAATGAAGATGTGGTAGGCGTTGATCTTGCGTTTGACGGCATCGCGATAATCGGCTGATTCCCGATGCAGGTATTGGTTGCCGTTGCGTCGGTGTAGCCGCTTCATTTTGCGCATCCAGAAATGATAAGTGAAGGTGCCGACGATCCGAACCGCTTGCTTGAAGCTGTGTTCGATTTTGAAGCGCAGACCGTAGAGGCGAATGATGTCGATGGCGCTCAGTGAAGTATCGGTGGACATGAGCAGGCAGCGCCCGCGGGTGGGGTGAATGACCGCCACGAAGCGCACCAATCGTCCAACGGGTCGCCACAGCAGATCACAGACGCGATAGTGCACAGTGACATTGTCCTCGCCGTAGACAGGACTGAGAGCCTGTTCCATCGTCTGCCCAGCGCTGAACAGTGACCTGAGCTTCACTTTGTTGCCGTAGAGCCGTGGTCGGCCTGGTTTGGTCGCGCCACAGTGATCGTACACAGTGTAGGCCACCGCATTGGATTTCGCCCGTGTCACCAGATGTTGGTCGTGCACGAGCAGTCCGTTGATAATTTTGTGACTGGCATAGTAGGCATCGGCGACAAAGTAGAACGGCTGGTGGATATCCACGATGGTGAGCAGGGCGAGCATTTTATCGAGCAAGGTGCGTTGGTCGCGATTGGACCACACCAGGCCTTCGTGAATGCGGATGGCCAGCGGTACGGCAAACACGCTATTGGCGGCATGGACCAACAGGGAGACCGCCTGGAGGGAGTGTCCCATGATGTACTCGGGTTTGGTGTTGGACTCCGATTCCTGATGGAGCAGTTTGACACCGGGCATCTTCTTGCCGCGCTTGGGCACCTTGATGCCATCACCGACCAGAACCAGCCGGTCATTGACCCGCAACGCAGCGGGGAACAGTTGCAGCACTACCGCCGCCCACAGCGCGGAGATCGCATCAAGTTTGACGCCGGGGCTGTGGAAGTGACCCAGCAGCTTGTCATAGAACCGCGCCTGTAATCCCAACGCGCGCACGATGCTGGAGACCCCGAGCAAGTCCGTGCGCACGGTCAAGCCGGCCACGCAGGTGGCAAACCACACAAAGGAGCGCAGGCGCGAACAGGCCGGACGCAAAAGCCAGATCGCCTGGCACCAGGGGATCCACAATTTCATTAGGTTCGCCTCCATGGCGTGGTTTTTTGCGTCGTGAGTATAGCATAATAATGCTACACTCACGATGAACCAAGGAGTCCAACCCATGAACAACCATCGATTGCTGACCATTGAACGGCGAATCGAACGGATCAAGGCGGAGCTGGCCGCCATCGGTGACCTGCGACCGGGGGCGCTAACCAAGCAGTACAAAGACCCCCACAGCCACAGCGGGCCTTACTACCAGCTAAGCTATACCCTTGATCGGCAAAGTCGCACTGAGTATATTCGTCGTCAATCGATCGCCGACATTCGCCGCCGGGTCAGCAACTACAAGCGCTTCAAGAAGCTCTGCGCTCAATGGATCGCGCTCGGCATCGAGCACTCTAAGCTAGCGATGAAACTCACGGCTCGCCAGGGATCGGTACGGGGTACGCATAAGCCATGAAAAAGCAGAGCGCATGGAGCATCTTGGAGAACAACCCCTTCATCGAGGGATTATTCGAGTGGATGGACTCAGCCCAAGGCCAACGGTCTGATGAAGTCAGGGAACTCGTCTGGCAGTCATTGAAAAACGTGGATGTGGATGCCAGCCATCGCAAGCTCATCTGGGACGACGGCAAACGGCTGTCCATCGCCGAGTCCGTGCAACGCATCCACCAAAACTATGCGCAGTTTCCTCTCGATCTGATCGAAACCCACCTTATCGGATGGCTAGAAATGGGGTTCGCCCCCGAGAGTTACTCTCAAGCCCAACTGGACGATCTCGATCGGCTGATCGAGGAGTGGATCGATGACCATAATGGCCAGCGTAGGTGGGGTGACAGTCGATGAGAACTCGGCACTCTTGAGTGGTAACCCTGCGCGAAAAAATCGCCCAGCTGTTCCTGGTCGGCTGCCAAGAAACCAGCCTAACGGCGAGCGAGCGATTGCTCTTCGCCGAATATCGTTTCGGCGGCTACATCCTTTTCAAGCGCAATTGTGCTGACCCGACCGAGATCGTCTCGCTTTGTCGCAGCCTGTGGGAATGCGCTGATGAAATACCGCCGTTGATCGCCATCGACCAGGAAGGCGGCGGGGTCCATCGACTGCCAGAGCCTTTCACCCACTTTCCCGCCGCGGCGCTCATCGGCGAGAAATTTAATCCCGATCTCGCCCGCCGCCTCGGCCGCGCCGCGGCGGAAGAATTGCAATTGGCCGGCATCAACCTCAACTTCGCCCCGGTGCTGGACGTCGACTCCAACCCGGCCAATCCGGTCATCGGTGACCGCGCCTTCGGTGTCAATCCGACGCGAGTCATTGAAATCAGTTCAGCCTGGATGCAAGGGCTACGCGACGGCGCTATCATCCCATGCGGCAAACATTTTCCCGGCCACGGCGATACCGACAAAGATTCCCACTTCGATCTGCCGACGGTAAACAAGTCGTTGGAAGCATTGAAAACCACCGAACTGCCGCCATTCGCCCATGCGTGTAAGAACCCGATCGAATCCTTGATGACCGCCCATGTGCTCTACCCCGCGCTCGATGCCAAATTGCCGGCAACCCTATCCGAGCCCATCGTCACCGGCTTGCTCCGGCATCAACTCGGCTACGATGGCGTGGTCTTTAGCGACGACCTGGAGATGAAAGCGATCGCCGATCGTTTCGGCGTAGAAGAAGCGACCACGCTGGCCGTGCGCGCCGGCGTCGACATGTTGCTTTTTTGCCACGAAGTAGAAAAACCGATCGCAGCCTTTGAGACGCTTTGCAACGAAGCCGAAAGCGACCCGGCCCTGCGCGCCCGCGTGGAAGAAAGTTACCGCCGGATAACCGAACTCAAACGGCGCTACA
>VFZW01000505.1 GCA_016871055.1 Acidobacteriota bacterium | reverse complement strand
CCGCAAGTTGCTCCTGGCATCGCAGATCGTTCAACTGAGCTGCGCCCTGACGCTCGCCGGATTGCTGGCGGCCGGCGTCGTCGCGGTGTGGCATGTGTACCTGTTGAGCTTCATCGTGGGCTGCGCACAGGCGTTCGGCGGCCCGGCGTATCAGTCGATCATTCCATCCCTGGTGCCGAAGGACGGGCTGCAAAATGCCATCGCGCTGAACTCGATCCAGTTCAATCTGGCGCGCGTTATCGGCCCGGCTCTCGGCGGCGTTGCGATGGCGCAACTGGGCGCGGTGTGGTGCTTTCTGCTGAACGCGCTGAGTTTCGTCGCCGTGATTATTTCGTTGATCCGGCTGCCCGCGAGGCTGCCGGCGGGCGTGAAGAAGGAAAGCCCTCTGGAAAGCATGAAGGAGGGCATCGCATTTGTGCGGAGCCGCGAGGCGATGGCGCCGCTTATCGTGCTGGCATTCTTGATGACGTTCTTCAGCTTGCCGCTGTTGACGTTCCTCCCCGTTATCGCCAAGGATGTGTTGCATCTCGGACGGGACGCATACTCGACTCTGCTCTCGGTGTCCGGCATCGGCTCTGTGAGTGGCGCGCTGATCGTCGCCGGAATGAGCAACGTAAAGCGGAAAGGGCGGACGGCGTTGATCATGCTCGGAACGTTTGGTGTTTTGATGATCGGCTTCTCGCAATCGCGCGAGTTCTGGTTGAATTGCCTGCTTCTCTATTTGAGCGGCGCGGCGATGATTTCGGTCGGCGCGCTGGTGATGAGCCTCGTTCAGACGATCACCCCGGACGAGATGCGCGGCAGGGTGATGTCGGTGTATAACGTGGCTTTCCGCGGCGGCATGCCGTTTGGGAATTTGGTGTCCGGCCGGTTGATCCAGTCCTTCCATGCGCCCGAGGTACTGGCGGCCAATGGTGCGCTGTTGATCATGCTGGCCTTCTACTTCTTCTTCGTGCAGCGAAAAATCGTCAACGCCTGATCTGCGAAAATGGAAGACTTGATGCGAAGCTGGCTGTTTATTTTCTCGATGGCGGCGTTCGGCGCGGACGATCCCTTGGTGACGGCTCGCGATCGCCAGGACCGCACGGCACTGGAGCGCCTGGGATCGGAGCGCCTGAAAGCCGCCGCGGCGCAGCCTAAGAGCGCACAAGCGCAGTACGAGGCCGCGCTGGCGCAGTCGTATCTATCGGAAGTTGCGCTGGAACTGCGCGAGAAACGGCAGGCGCGAGCCGCCGCCGAAGCCGGCATTCATGCCGCGCGCGCGGCGGTCGCGATCGACGGCAACTCGGCCGAATACCACCGAATTCTGGGAACGCTGTGTGGGCAGATTATCCCAGCCGATCCAATGGCGGGCATTCAACACGGCAAATGCGCCAAGGAAGAAATCGAGAAGGCCATTAAGCTAGATCCGAAGTCGGCGCTAGCGTTTGTATCAAGCGGCGTCGGCAAGTTTTATCTCCCGGCGATGTTCGGCGGCGGCGTCGAACTGGCGTTGAAGGATTTCCAGAAAGCCGCGGCGCTGCACCCGAAGCTCGCCGAAGCGTGGTTGTGGATCGGGCTTGCGCATCGTAAGGGGAACCGGAATGCGGAAGCGAAACAGGCGCTGAAGAAGGCGCTGGCGCTGAATCCGAACAGGATCTGGATTAAGCAGCAATTGGACAAGACTCCCGGGCAATGAGCGAACGTCCGGTGGTTCCGCTGCTCGCGCTGTTTGCGTTTTGCGCGTTCGGTTTCTTCGTGTTCCCCGGACATACCTACCTCCAGCAGGATTCGCAGATTTATCTGCCGATGATGGAACACATCGCCGATCCGTCGGTGCTCGGCAACGATCTCATCGCGACCCACCCGCACCTAAGCTTTACCCTTTACGACGAGATCGCCACGGGTTGGAAAAGTATAACCGGCTCGGACATGCGCTCGATACTTGTCGCGCAGCAACTGTTGACGCGGCTGCTCGGAATCGTCGGCATATTTCTATTGGCGCGATCGGCGGGTTTGGCGTATGCGGGAGCGACTCTGGTGGCGGGCGTGTTTTCGCTCGGCGCGACGATACTCGGCCCTTCGGTTCTCACGTTCGAATATGAACCGACCCCGCGCGCTTTCGCCCTGCCGGTAGTCCTCTTCGCCGCTGGACTGGCCTCGCGTGAAATGTGGGGCGTGGCCGGAGCCGCCGCTATGTGCGCGCTGCTCTATCATCCTCCCACCGCCGCGCCCGTGGTCGGCTTGCTGGTGCTCTACCAGTTCTTGCCGCAGCACACGGGCAGGCGCGCGTTCCTACCCTGGATCGCGGGCGCGGGTGCGCTGCTGCTCATCGGAGCCAAGCTACAAGCCGGCGTGCGCCTCGAACAGAATTTCTGGACTTCGGCGTCGCCGGATGTCGAGCAACTGCAACGCATGCGCACGGCATATGTCTATGTGGGATCGTGGATCGGTCGCCTCTGGTCTTACTACCTGTTGCTGCTGGTCACGGCGCTGGCGGCATGGTGGCGCGTTCGGCGCGATTTGACGGCTCTAACCAGTTGGCTGTTGGCGGCGATGCCGGTGTTGGGTGTGTCGTCGTTGGCGGTGAGCTATGTCCTGCTCGACGTCTGGAAGTGGGGGCTGATCCCGCAGTATCAGCCCGCGCGGGTTGTGTTGTTCACAACGTTCGCGGCGATCGTGGCGCCGGCGATCGCCTCGGCGCGCGCGCCAAGAGTTCTCGAATCGATCGCGTGGCTGCTGATTCCGTTCGCGGTCATCATCCGCCTGCTGCCGCTACAATCGTTCGAACTTGTGGCGGTTGCCCTGATTGTCTTTCTGGCGATCGCCTGTGCAATCTCGTTGCGGGGGCCGCTGGCGTCTCTGACGCCGCCGGCGGTGATCGTGGCGGCAATGTATCTGATCCCCGGCTGGGGCGGCGTGAAAAACTATCCCGCGTTGCATAACAAAGAGCTGGAAGAGCTGTCGGCGTGGGCGCGCCAATCTACTCCGAAAGAGTCGGTGTTTCACTTCGCCGACGCGGGCAAGGACTTGGCGCCCGGTATGTTCAGAGTGCGGGCGCTACGCGCGGTGTGGGTCGACTGGAAGGGCGGCGGGCAAGTGAACTTCATGGAACCGCTGGCGCGCGAATGGTGGCGGCGTTGGAACGGCGGGCCGGTGGTTGCCGAGTTTGATGTCCGCAAGAAAGATTGCGGCGCGCCCGTCTTCAAGAACGTTAAGTATTGCGTCGAACCGCGGCGCCGCTGACCGGCCAGTTGCGGTTATGATGGCGGCACCATGCTCAACCGCCGGGAATTTCTCGCCGACGCTCCGGCCGCGCCCGACTGGGGCGGGCCGGTCATCGACATTCACCACCACATGCGCGTCGATCCGGCGGCGAATTGGGATCACCTGACCGGGACCGGGATTTCTCACGCAATTCTGTTGACGCGCGGCTTCGTTGCGACGGCGGTGCCGAAGTTGCAAGCCGCGCACCCTGGGCGATTCTTCTGGTCCGCCAGCGCCGACATCACCAAGCCCGATGCCGAGCAAACGCTGCGCGATGCGGTGAAGGCCGGCGCGATCGGCTTCGGCGAGATCAAGCCTCGCGTGAACGCCGACGGTCCGGAACTGCGGCGCATGTATGCGCTGGCGGGCGACCTGGGCGTGCCGATTCTTGTGCACTTCCAGGAGTTCGAACACTACGCCAACGAAGGCAACTTTTCGGTGGGCTTCAAGAACTTCGCCGCGATGCTGAAGGCATATAGTTCGTCGGACACTCCGACGCGGTCTGGGCCAACATCTCGGCCGACTATCGCGAGGAACGCGCCTACCCGCCAGGCAAGGTGAAGACGGGCGGCGTCACCGACAAACTACTCGCCGACTACCCGAACTTCCTCGCCGGCATGTCGGCCAACTCCGGCTACAACGCGCTGTTCCGCGATCCGGAGTTCATGACCGGCTTCCTGAAACGGCACCAGGATAAGCTCATGCCCCTGTCCCGACGGTAAAGGAACCGGTATCAACATGGCGGGCAACCCCGACGGATCTTAGCCCTCTTTGAATCACCGCTTTCGCCGTCAAGTGGTTGATGTGACAACGCTTAACTCACATTTATTGCTACTATATGTAGTCATGTAATAGTGATCGAGTGTCTTTACATACA
>VFZW01000504.1 GCA_016871055.1 Acidobacteriota bacterium | reverse complement strand
TTCGTCGCCAGGACCAATGCGAACCCCAAACCGTTTCACTGGCGCAAACGCGAAGTCCGAGGCAGCCAACTCCGCAATACAATTATTAACTTATGCAACTAAGCACTAGGTCTGGTAGCGCTGGTTGGGTCGTGGATCACCGTGTGTTTCGGAACAGCAGCAGTAGTGTCTCGGACAAGCATTTGCGCCAAAAAGGCCAAGTGTGGCCGGCTCCTGGAGATATCTGAAACTCGTGCTTGACGTTATGCGATGTCAGCAGGGAATCGTGCTTCTTCGATAGGGGCAAGTTCATATCGCGATCCCCGATCGCAATGCGAAATACGCCCAGAGGGTTCTTGAGAGCCGACGGAGACGTCGCATACCTGGTAATATCCGCTTCACCTTCGTTGGCCGGCATGAAGATGCCGCCGCTGAACACGCCTAACGCCGAGACGAGATGCGGATGGTCCATTGCGAACCACATCGCTTGGTAGGCGCCCATTGACAATCCGGCAACCGCCCGCCCCTGGCGGGAAGGGAGCGTACGATAGCTTGAGTCGATCAGCGGAATGAGGTCCCGGACAAGGTCCAGACCGAAGAGGCGTCTGAACTCCGCAGGCTTAGGCTCGGGCTGGTCCGCCGTTGTGATGTGTCCATTCGGCATGACGACGATCATCGGCTTGGCGTGGTTCGCAGCAATCAAGTTGTCAACAATCGCCTCGCCGCGGCCGACCGCAGTCCACGACGCCTCCGTATCTCCAGATCCGTGCAAAAGGTACAGGACGGGAAACCGATCTCCGCGATTCCGACCATAGTTAGGTGGCGTGTATACGATGGCGCGCCGAGTTCCGAGCCCCATGGAAGACTGGTATGTATGGACATGCAGCACGCCATGCGGCACGGATTGACTCTCGTAGTCTTGCGGCTTGTCACCACGCACATGGAGAAAACTTCCCGATGGACCCTCATGGCCGACATGGCCCGCCGGGTTAACTGGGTCCAAGACCGCGACCTCGTCAACCAAGAAGAGATATGAATAAATAGCAGGTTCCAGCGGGCCAATTGTGACCGACCAGATTCCTTCCTCGCCGCGCTTCAATTCCTCGGTCGTGTTGTGCTTCGTAATCCACTCGCCCCATAGTCTGACCTGCGAAGCCTTGGGTGCACGCAGCCGAAAGGTGGCACGGCGGTCCGCGTGAACCTCAGGTGACACCGGGGTTGTTTCCGCCAAGGCCGATGCGAGCGGCAGTAGCGCCAGAACGGCCGTGATCCGGGGCATCATGGCCTCATTATACGCATGGCTTGTCTCTTGTGGGAGACGAAGGACACGATAAGTCGCGCTGCGTAGACAAGATCAGCCCTCCCCGCCTAACAATCCCACCACAAATTCGTAAGTGCCCCCCAACCCCCGCCGCCCTCACCGGTCATACCGCAATTCCCCGCCCTTAACCCGGCGCAGCGGATTCGCCACCGGCTGCTGAATCGGCCGCACCTCGACATTCATCTTGTCATACAGCGCCTTCAGCCGCTCCACAATCTCCGGGTTCCGCGCCGCGACATCGTTCTGTTCGGATCGATCGTTTTCAAGATCGAAAAGCATCATCGGCTTCGGCGCCGCGCCAGTCTTCACACCCGGAAACAGATCAGGCCGCGCCTGCTCGTTGGGAGCGAGAATCGTCACGCCGTCCGGAGCGCGCGGATCCACCCACTCCGACGCCGCGGCGTTCATGAGCATCCCCGGAACGGGCTGGCGAACATACAGCTTCCATTTCCCGCTACGCACCGAAACAAGCGCGTCGTTGTTCATCGCAAACAACGCTTCATGAGGCGATTCCTTGGTCTTGCCGGTCAACAACGGCAGCAAGTTCTTGCCGTCGATCGTCCGATCCGGCAGGCGCGCGCCGGCGGCCGCCGCTATCGTCGGCAGGAGATCGATCACACCGGCGATCGCGCTTGACGACTGGCCGGCGGGAATCCGGCCCGGCCAGCGGGCGATACCGGGCACACGGATACCGCCTTCGAAGCTCGACCCCTTCATCCCTCGCAAGCCCGCGGTCGAACCTCCAAACCACGGACCGTTGTCGGAGGTGAAGAAGACGAACGTGTTATCGTCCAATCCGTTCGCCTTCACGGCGCCGAGAAGTTCACCGGCGTGATGATCGAGCTCGCGCACGACGCTGGCGTAGAGATCCTTCGAAGTCCCGCCCGGTTTGTAGAAATCTTCCGAAGCCGCTAGCGGCTTGTGCGGCATGGTGTGTGGCAGATAGAGGAAGAACGGGCGCGACTTGTTCGCGGCGATGAAGTCGATCGCGCGGCGCGTGTAATCGCGTGTGAGATTGACTTGCGGCACCGGATACTGAACAACCGATTCGTTGTGGACGAGCTGAACGGGCCGCATGTCGTTTGAGTAAGGGATTCCAAAGTACTCATCGAAACCCTGTGTGCGCGGCAGATATTTAGGGATGTGGCCCAGGTGCCATTTGCCGATACAGCAACTTCGGTAGCCGAAGGGCCGCAGCAGTTCGGCGATCGTGATTTCATCCGCCGGCAGACCGTAATCGTTGATCCCCGCGTCGGGAGTCGGATTGCGCGTGATCCCAGTACGAAACGGATACCGCCCGGTGAGCAGCGAGGAGCGCGACGGCGCGCAGAACGGCAGCGGCACGTAGAAATCGGTGAGGCGGATCCCTTCGGCCGCCATGCGGTCGAGGTTCGGCGTTGTGTAGCCCTCCGCACCGTAACAGGACAAATCGCCGTAGCCCAGATCGTCCGCGAAGATGACGATGAAATTCGGACGGCGAGGCGCTTGTGCGGCGAGCGGAGCGGCGGCGAGAGAAAGGAATTGTCGGCGGCGCATGTCTAGCACAGTATAGAATCGATCATGCTCTCTCTGGTGCTGCGCCGCGTGCACATGTACGCCGGCCTGTTTCTCACCCCGTGGATTCTGATGTACACGGCGTCGACCTTCGTGATGAATCACCGGACTCTGTTTCGCGGACACGAGCCCGCCCCGCCGAAATGGGAGATCGAGCGAGAGATGGTCTATCCCGGCGAATTTCCGCCCGATGCCAAAGCGCCACAAATGGCCTTGCAGTTACTCGCCGCGGTGGATGTGGACGGCGCGCACCAAGCCAATCTGCGCGACGGCAAGCTCACCGTCAATCGCCTCGATCCGGTGAATCCCCGCCGTATAACGTTCAACCCTTCGGACAAGAAGGTCACCGTCGAAAAACAGGTATTTGAGAGCGCGGTGTTTCTCGAACGAATGCATCGACGGCGCGGTTATCAACACAACTACATCCTCGAAGACCTGTGGGCGGTTTCCGTCGATGTGACGATCGCCGGCATCGTGGTCTGGGCGTTGTCGGGCCTGTGGTTGTGGTGGGAGATGAAGGTCACACGCAAGGCCGGCGCGCTGGCCCTGCTCGCCGGCATCGGACTATTCGCGCTATTCCTGGCGGTGCTCTAATGACCTTCCCGCACATCAACCGCCGCACACACCTCTATCTCGGATTGTTCCTGCTTCCGTGGGTCATCATGTATGGAGTCTCGTCGATCCCCTTCGCGCACAACCAGTACTTCGAAGAGCGCGACAAAGCCAAGAACCTGCCGTTGTGGACCAAAACATTTGAGGGCTCTTATGATTTAGGGCCGATTCCCGAATCCGGCCCGCTGCGGCCGCTCGGCGAGAAGGTCGTCCGCGAGTTCCACATGGAAGACTCCAGCTACGGCGTCTACCGCCAGAGTCCAAAGCAGCTCAACATCTACGTGCACACGTTTTGGAAATCGACACAGTTCAAGTACTTCGTCGAGGAGAAACGGATGACCGCCGAAGACCGGCGCTTCCGTTTCGATCACTTCCTCACCGGCATGCACGCGCGCGACGGTTTCGAAGACGGCCGGTTCTTTCCGATTCTCTGGGCCATCGTGGTCGATCTCGTCTGCGCCGGCTTCCTCGCCTGGGTGCTCAGTGGCCTGTACATGTGGTGGTCGCTGCCCGCGCTGCGCCGGTGGGGCTGGGTGGCGGTTTTGAGCGGCCTGGTGTCGTTCGCCTTATTTCTGTGGCGGCTGTGAAATCCGCCACAACGCCTCGTGCGTGCGCAGGTACAGATCGCCGCCGGCGATGACGACGCTCGCATTGGCAGC
>VFZW01000503.1 GCA_016871055.1 Acidobacteriota bacterium | reverse complement strand
TGCTCGACATGAATCTCAAGACGCCGATCATCATCGCCCCCACCGGCGGCAAGAATCTAGTCATCCCCAGCGCCGACGAAATCGTCGCCAAAGCCGCGCTCGCCACCGGTACGCCGATCTGCAGCGCCGTCGGTGTGCAAAAACTCCTCGCCGACGGCGAGCCGCTGCAATGGTGGTCCAACACCATCGGCCATCGTACGAAGGACCAAGCGCAATCCTTCGCCAAACGCACCGCCGACATCGGCGGCAGGGGCATCGTCGTCACGATCGACAACTCGTACCAATCCAACCGCGACCGCAACAACCGCAATCGTTTCGACTACGGCTACATGAACCTCGACGTGCCGAAGGAAGGCGAAGTACGCAAGCCGGTCAACCCGGCGCGCCCCGCCATGTGGCAACCGCACACGCCGTCGATGACCTGGCAGTATGTCGAGTGGCTGAAAAGCGGAGCCAAGATTCCCGTACTCATCAAAGGCGTGCTGCATCCGGAAGACGGCGCCGCCGCGGTCAAATACGGGGCCGACGCCGTCGTCGTCTCAAACCACGGAGGCCGCCAGCTCGATGGCGCCATGGCCTCGCTCGACGCGCTCCCCGACGTTGCCGATGCCGTAGGCGGCAAAATCCCGGTGTTGATGGACGGCGGCATTCGCCGCGGCGGCGATGTCGTCAAAGCGCTCGCCCTCGGCGCGAAAGCGGTGCTGGTCGGACGCGCGCCGCTGTGGGGCCTAGGCGCCTTCGGACAACCCGGCGTCGAGCGCGTCCTGCAACTGTTGACCGATGAAACCAAACTCGCCATCGCGCTGAGCGGGAAACGCAGACCCGCCGAAATTGATCGAACCATTGTGAAGAGAATGAATGTATGGCACTAGCGTTCACTTGGATCTGGGTCGCGGCCGCGTTCGCGCAGACCCCGGCGAAGAATCAAAACTGCGCGCCCTGCCACAACGATCAGATCGCCGACTTCGCTACTCACAAACATTCCAAGCAATTTGAATGCGGGATCTGCCACGGTCCTTCGGAGAAGCATCGCGCGTCGACGGGCACCGTGCCGCCAGACCGAATCGCCGGACCCGACAAAGTCGCCGCTCTGTGCGGCAATTGCCATGCGCAAGAACAACAGCACTTCGAGCGGAGCAAGCACGGCAAGGCGTATTCAAAGGAGAATGTCCGCACCGCGAACTGCGTCAACTGCCACGGCCAGCACGCCAACCGCCCGATGGCCGCCATCGAACGCAACTGCTCGCGTTGCCACCAGACGACCCCGGACAGGTGCAAGGGCCAACCCGTCGCGCCCCTGGCCCGCGTGAGTTGCATGGGCTGCCACGCTCGACACACACTCGCCGTTCACGGACAATAGGTCCGGATGCCCCCGCAGAAAAAGAGCTTCGCGCGGATGGTCGGTGAATACTCCTCGCTGGCCACTATCCTGCCCGCGTCGATTCTCGTCGGCTACGGCATCGGCTACTACCTCGACAAATACTTCGGCACACACTTCTGGTATTTGGTGTGGCTACTGATAGGCATCGCTGCCGGTATGCGCGACCTCGTCCGCAAGGTGTTTGTCGATTTTCCGAAAGACGTTGACGATACCGATGACGCCAAGTGACCCCTACGGCGCACTCGTCGCGCGGCTCGGGAAGTCAATTGTCGCGATCGGACTGATTGGCGCTATCGTCGCCGCCGTCCAGTGGGGCGCCGGACATGCAGCCGGATTCGCCATCGGCGCCGCGGGGGCGTTTCTTAATATGCGGTGGCTCGCTAACGCCCTGGAATCGCCCAAAGGCCCGGCCGGATTGGTTCTCGCGCTTCGCTTCGGCATTCTTGGCGGGGGCGTCTATGTTATTCTGAAGGTATTCGAGATCGCCCCGCTCTCCATCCTCGCGGGTCTGCTCTCGGCGGCGCTCGCCGCCGTCCTCGAAGTCCTCTTCCAACTCTTCTATGCACGAACATGAATTGTGGCTGACTGCCCTTTTTAACGATCACTTGGCGGGTGTGGGCAATGCAGTACTGACCGCCGTCGGCCAACACACGTACGACCGCCCCTGGGCGAACTTTATGACCATGCAGATCCTGGTCGCCGCGATCATCATCGTCCTGTTCGCGGTGCTGCGCCCAAAACTCTCGGTCGAATCTCCCGGCGGTGGGCAGCACATCTTTGAATCCGTTTACGGCTTCCTCGAAGATCAGGCGCATGACAATATTCATCACCACCACAAGCGCCACGTGCCGTTCTTCACGTCAATCTTCATTTTCGTGCTGTTCTGTAATTTGATTGGCGTCATACCGGTCTTCGAATCGCCAACGATGTTCCCCTACGTCCCCGCCGGCATAGCGCTCGCGACGTTTCTTTACTACAACTTACAAGGGTTCATCGAAGGCGGCATCGGCTACTTGAAACAGTTTACGGGCCCGCAGATGGGACTAGGCGCGTTTGGCGACATCGCCATGAAATTCCTGATGCTCCCGATCGAACTGGTCAGCCACTCGGCGCGGCCGATCTCGCTTACGATCCGACTCTTCGCCAACATGTTCGCCGGCGAACAGGTCACGCTGGTCTTCATCAGCTTGACCTACCTCGTCGCGCCCGCGGTATTCATGGGCCTTCACGTTTTCGTCTCGTTCGTTCAGGCGTATGTCTTCGCGCTGCTGACTATGATCTACGTCGGCGCGGCAGTTTCGCGCGAGCACTAAAATCTCTCGACACGCGCCAGCGTGAGCCTTACTCTCTCCCAAGAGTTGTCTGGAACCACCTCCTGCGCGCAACTTACTAACAACCAACAAGGAAAAACCAACCATGTACAGCAAGCTGTTCCTGCTCGCATTCATCATCCTCGCCTTCGCCTCGCCGATGTTCGCGCAAAGCGCCAACCAGGGCGGCGGTACCGTCCTCACCGGCGGCTTCTCGATGGCCATCGCCTCGGGCCTCTGCGCGCTCGGTCAAGGCAAAGCGATTGCCGGCGTCGCCGAAGGCATTGCCCGCAACCCCGGCGCCGGCGCCGTGATCCGCGGCTTCGGTCTGCTTGGCCTTATCTTTATCGAATCGCTGGCGCTCTACACTCTCGTCATCATCTTCGTGAAGGGCTAGTCTCCTCACTTGCTGTAACCGATCGGGGCGCGGCGCAAGCCGCGCCCTTCGTATTCGCACCCATGCTCAAGCTCACCGGAATCTACCCACCCATCGCTACCCCGTTCACGCCGGACGGCGAGATCTATCCCGTAAAACTCAAACACAACATCGAGAAACTCAACGGCGTCAACTTGACCGGCTATGTCGTGTGCGGGTCCACCGGCGAGAGCGTGATGCTCACGCCAGAGGAAAAACACGGCTTGTTCGCCGCCGCCGCGCAACACGCTAAACCCGGCAAGCAACTGTTGTGCGGCACCGGCGTCGAAAGCGTTCGCGAAACCGTTGCGCTCACCAATCGAGCCGCCGAAATGGGTTACGTCGCGGCGATGGTCCGAACGCCGCATTACTACAAAAACCTGCTCGACAATGTCGACGCCCAGGCTACCTACTTCCGCGCCGTCGCCGATCAGGCCAAGATCCCGGTAATGATCTACAACTGGCCGCAGGCCACCGGCGTCGACATCGCCGTCGAAGCCGTCGTGCGCCTCAGCGAACACCCGAACGTAATCGCGATCAAGGAAAGCTCCGGCAATCTCGACAAACTCAAGACCCTGATCGCTTCGGTTAAACCCGGATTTCAAGTCTTGTCGGGCAACGCGCCAACGCTATTTACGGCGCTTCGCGCGGGTGCGACGGGCGGAGTCCTTGCTTTCGCGAATGCCGCGCCGTATGCCTGCGTGACGATCTGGGAAGCTTTCCGCATGCGAGAAGAAGAAGCCGGCCTGGACTGGCAGCAAAGGATTAGGACGCCTGCGACGCTCGTTACAGTGAAGTACGGCATCCCCGGACTCAAGTACGCAATGGACTTGAACGGCTACTACGGCGGCTCCCCGCGCCTGCCTTTGGTCCCTGTCGGCCCAGCCGTTCGCAAAGAGATCGAAGCCGCCTTCGACGGCATTCGCGGCTAGCGGGAGTTTACTGCGAAGAGCGTTTACCTCGTGCGGGAGCGCGAGGTAAGCGGTTCATTGTGAATCACTTAGCGGGCATGCGCTCGGGCGATTTGTGTATTACCCTAT
>VFZW01000502.1 GCA_016871055.1 Acidobacteriota bacterium | reverse complement strand
CTCCCGAATGATAAGAACCGACCACGGAGGCTCGCAGGAAGGCGGAGTGGGTGTATACTGTTTTCGTACCGGGAGCCAAAATGGAAATTCCGGGTAAAGCCGCTCTCGGCGAGCCGCCGCGCAAACTGCGCCTCCGGTTTCAGAGCACATCAACCTTTTGAGTCCCCAGTACCGAGTGACTATATGTATTCGTCCTGAAACACCAGATAGTGGCGGCCGCTCTCCATCTCGAGCAGCGCCTCATCGAGCGTCATGGGCTTGCGGTCCGGATGGCTGTTGACCCGGAACACGCGCTTCGGCGCTTCCCCTTCGGCCGCAGGCGGGACTGCCTCGGGCGCCAGGAGGCCCCGGTCGCGCGCGCCACGGCGGTTGTCGCGCCACTTGGCGCGCACCTTGATGGCCTGCTTCTCGAGTTTTTCGACGGCCGCGTGAATGGCGGTGAACAGGTCGGCATTCGAGCCCAACCCCACCAGCGGATGGTTATGGTAGTGGACCGTGACTTCGGCGTTGTGCAGGCGCCGCTCGTGGGAAACAATGACGTGCGGATTCACCCAGTCCCGGTTCGACAGCGACTTCTTGCGCTTGCGGTCAAAGCGCTGGCGTTCGGCCGGCGTCAGCTCTTCGACCCCTTCGCTGTGCATCAACTTCGTCACGTGCTCGTCGTAGCTGGCCCCGTTGTCCCGCCGCACGATCGATCTCAGCGCCGCGTTGGCTTCCAGCGTGGTCGCGTCCACCCCCAGGTTCTTCCCGCTCAGCAAACCCTCCGCCGCCAGCCGCTTCAGCACCCACCGGAACACCGCCTTGTGCGTCCCCAGGCTCATCCGCCGCCGCGTCTTGGATAGCGTCGAGTGGTCCGGCGTCTGCTCCTCCAGGCTCAAGCCCAAGAACTCCCGCAAACTGAGCGAGTCCGATACCCGGTAGGCAATCCCGCGCTCGGAGTCGATCCCCTCGAAGTAGCCCATCAGAAAGCAGCGGAAGTAGACGCCCGGCGCGATCGACGGACGGCCCATCGCCGCCGCATAGTACTTGCGGCAGATCCGCTCCGCGTAGGTATCAAACTTGGCCCGGTCGAGAATCTCGTTCAGCCGGCTGTAGAAGGGGTGGCGCCCCCGAGCCTGTAACTGGCTCGTCTCCACCCAGAAGGAAGTCTGCCTCTGTCTCCGCTTGCCTAACGCCATGCCCCATTATCGTACAACAACATTTTAACATCACGATGTTTCAACGACTTTATCCACGGGCTGCTAGACAACTTTGATGGAATGCGAGCCGAAACCGGTAGTAGGGCGCCCATCCGTCGTGAATCAGAAACCCATCGTATGCGGCGCCCAGAATCGCTACCGACTGTTCGTATCCCCGGCCCGGCAGAACGGCATATACAGTCACCTGCGCGCTCACCGCCACGTGCAACCACTGCAGTCGGCCGCTCACCTTCCAGCCAGTTTCGTCCATGCCGTTCACGGAGCTTGCCGCGCGGTTTCTACCAGTCCGTCATAGGTCGGCTGCGCGCGGTTCGCCATCCGCGCCAGTGCCCGGTACAAACCTCCGCGACTGACCTCCAGCCCGAACCCATAGGACAGGACTTGCCGTGTGTGCCCCAGCCACAGCCCCATCTGCTTGTTCAGGATCGCTGCCAGGGTCAGTGCCTTCGGCCCCAACTGCACGCTGCCGACTCCTACCGCATCCGAGGTCTGCAACGGATGGCGTCCCTGCACCCGCCGCTTGCACTTGCAGCAGTGGCCCACGGCGATATCGAAACGGCGCACTGTGGTGCGCCGGTCGTTCTCCGCTACCGCATCCACCTCGAAGGCCGCCGCCTGGCGCCCGCTACGGTCAATCTCCGCCTCTGGGCAGTCCGGCGATTGGCCTTCGAGGCAGCCGATTGCGGGCTCCTGAGTGCAGATCTGGCGGCAGGGATCCGCCGTGTTAAGGGCGTCAAGAAACTCGGGGTCCGCGTTGGCAACTGGCTCACTCCAGAACCGTCACAGCGGCTCTTCCAGATCCCTGATGCGGCGGGCCTGAGGGGCAAACGCGATCGAGCCCCACTCGCCATTCCGCTGGCATGCGGAGGGAGACGGCACGAGGCAGTCGATCTGGAATTCGGGCACATCCAACAGCGTGAGGAACACTGGGCAATCATCGACTTGAAGGGCAAGGCCGGGCACACGAGAACAATCCCAATGCCCGAATGGGTCAAGAGCGTTGTGGATGACTGGCTCCAAGCAGCCGCCCTGACGTCGGGCAAACTGTTCCGAAGAGTCAACAAGAACGGGATGGCCTGGGGGCAAGGCTTAACCGAGAAAGCAGTCTGGCATGTGGTTCGCGAGTACGCGAGCAAAGCCGGCATCGAGAAGCTGGCTCCTCACGACCTTCGGAGAACGTGTGCTCGGCTCCGCCACGCCGCGGGTGGGGAACTGGAGCAGATTCAGTTCCTGCTCGGACACGTCTCGATCCAGACGACGGAGCGATACCTCGGCTGCAAGCAGCGCACCCGGTCCGCGGTGAATGACCGGATCGGCATCGAACCCGGGGTATGACGCCACCCGCCGCGTCCGAGTGGCCACCGTAGTGAACCCTTCACGCCCGGCGCGCTTCGCGGCGAAGCCCTTCATGTACCAGCATCTTGAGGACGGTCTGGTATCCGATACCCTTTCGCCTTGCGAGTTCTCGGGCCTTTGCTACGTCGGATTCGGGCAATCGCAACGCAATTTGGACGCTGGCGACCTTGTTCAACTGACCGACAAGGCGCGAGCCCCTCGGCGCACCTCCTTTCTTCCCGGTTCCGGCCGACTTCTGCCTTACGAACTCGCGGCCTTCGCGACTGGCCCACCAATCCGCTTCCTGTGCTTCGTTAACGAACTTGGGCATGACGATCGGTTTGTTTTTCATAGCTTCACTCCCCTCGCAAGCGCCGGGCGAGGTAATCCTTCTTCTGCCCGGCATCCAGGTCGTACGCGGTGACGACTCGGATCTGTTCGCCGCGCTCAACCAGTACCACGGCCAGCAGCCGTCCCGAATCTGTCTCGCCGTAATAGACGTAGCGCACTTCCCCCTCCACGTCTTGCTCGTAGATCGGGATCGGGTCGTTCGACAGGGCTTTCTCCACCTCTTCAGCCTTAATCCGGTGCGCCCGAATCTTGCGCAGATTGCTTGCACCCCCAGTCGAACACCGCACTTGCATTGTATATGCATTGCATGACGGCTGGACGAAGGGGGAGCGGCAAGAGGCCTCTTGGACGCGGATTGTGTCCGGTTCACGCCCCATCCGGAAGTTGGGATGTTCGGGGTCAGGTTGACGTCTAACGCCCAAACCGTAGAAGTGACCGGAGTGGATCGCGGGAAGGGATCGGTCGCCTATACGGAAACCGGCATTCTGCCTGACGTGCAGCGCTGCGAAAACGGTTCGCCGGTCCAGAGTGGACTGCCCGAGGCCGGAACTCTTCGATACGCCGATGGCCGATAGCCTACCGGGCGAGCGCCGGGCCGGTCACGACCGGGATCGAGGCCGAGCCGTAGATCCGGCCGGCCTTCACGGTGGCCACGGGCTGGAGCTTGCGGTGTCCGACGCGGCTGGCTCCGAGCGCGTCGGTGAACTCGAAATCGCCTTCGGCCAGCGTGAAGAGGGCGATGTCGGCGTGGGCGCCCGGCCGCAGCGTGCCCAGCCCCTTGGGGAAGCCGAAGGTGTTGGCCGGATTGGTGGCGGCGCGCTCGATCACCTGCTCGAGCGTGAGGCCGAGGTGCAGGAACTTCGACAGCGTGGTGGCGAGGTCGAAGACCGGCCCGTTCACGTTGTACTGGTGCACGTCGCTTGAAATCGTGCCCGGCAGCAGCTCCTGCTTCAGCGCCTTTTCGGCGGTGTCGAAGGAGAAGCTTCCGGCTCCGTGCCCGATGTCCAGGTGAATGCCGCGCCCCACGGCCGCCCGCACCTCGGGGAGCACGCGGCCGCGGTCGTCGAGGATGCCGCCGTCGCCGCCGCGGAAGCTGTGCGTGATCACGTCGCCGCGCTTCAGCATGGCCAGGATGGCGGGCAGCGGGGAATAGGATCCGCCGATGTGCACCATCAGGGGCAGGCGCGCGGCGTCGGCCGCCTCGCGCGCCAGCGCCAGCGCCTTCAGATCGTGATCCCCGGCGATGTTCCGGGTGAGCCGGATC
>VFZW01000501.1 GCA_016871055.1 Acidobacteriota bacterium | reverse complement strand
ATACCAGTATCCAGAAATATCAACCGAAAGTCAACCATACGATGCCTGATGCCTACGGAGATCAGAAATATAGGGTAATACACAAATCGCCCGAGCGCATGCCCGCTAAGTGATTCACAATGAACCGCTTACCTCGCGCTCCCGCACGAGGTAAGCGCTCTTCGCAGTAAACTCCCGCTAGAGTCGTCATGCGTACTACGCGCCCCAAAAGCGTTCTCGACCGCAGCGCGGATTCGGATCTCTGGATTCGAACGCTCTCGCAGATTCCGACGCGAACCGGCCAACTTGTCTATTTGGCGACGCTTCGGAATCCCATATCAGGCCGGTATGAACACCACGGACTTTCGCTCGTATTCGGAGACGAGGACGCTGAAAAGGCGATCCGGCAGAGTCACCGAAGAGTATTTCTCGAGTGGCTTTCCGATGGCTTGGCGGAAAAAGTCGACGATGTCGATTCTTATCTGTCGGGCACTGGCGAAAACGTCGCGACCGTCATAGCCCACTGGCTGCGCACCGCCGCCTGGAACACGTTTCTGCCGGCCACGCTGGCCCCGGCCGAAAAGTCGCTGTACGGCAGCGACATGCGCAACGTGCTTACAATTCTCGCAGGGCGGATTGGCGGCGCCACGATGGGTCAAAACGCATAGCCACGCCGACGACCTGGCCGATCACGTCGATCTCCTCCGGGTACTTGAAGATCCTCGGCGAACACATCGACGCCGGATGCGGTTGCAGCACCAACCGGTTGTCTTCCAAATGGCACCAGCCGCATGCAAACGCTTCTCGCGTTTCGAAGAAATAGATCGGACGTTCGAACTCGTTGGTCCATCCGGTCATGACGATCCTGCGTTTCGTATCGTCGATCTGAACCAGCGAGCCCGGCTGAATGAGTGGGTACATCGACCAGTCGTCGTTGCCGATGTAGGCGTAGCGGTGCGTCCGGATATCGAGGCCGTTCAGCAGCATCAGCGGAAGCCGGCCCCAGCGCTGAATCATGCGGCTGAGGTAGGTTGTTTTGTCGATGTTGATCCCAGGGTCGAGGCGAAGGGGAACTTGTACTTCGGCGTGGTCGGAGGGCTGAAAGCCGATGGTGTGTGTGCGGTCGACTTCGACCGTGCTGGCATCGGCCGGCAAATGGGAAGAATCGACGCCGTACCATTGCAACACTTCTAACAAATCCAGCCGGTATATTGCGCACAGGCTGTACAGCCGATATATCGACGGAACGGTGCCCTTATTTTCGATGTCGGAAAGGCGGCTGAGTGCGACGATGAACTCGTCGCTCTTTCGGCGCTCGGCTATGCGAAGACTGGCATCTTCGACGTCTCGGTAGCGGAGATTCAACCGCTCGCGAACCCGTTTGAGCCTCTGCCCTGGGTCGTCCATGGTATGATTCGATGCCAGAAGATGATGGCCGAACGTGGTACGAGGGGGTTGTCCGTACCACGAAAAATGCCTAGTCTGAAGCTGGCTTCGACTCGGAAGTATAACACGAAAGAGGCGAACAAGAACCGAAAAAGCAGTGCATCTGTTCCGATTTCGGAACAGACACCGGAACAGCATGGAAAAACGGAAAATTATCGTCGGCGTGACTGGCGCTTCGGGTTCAATCCTGGGTTGGCGACTTCTGGAACGCCTGGGAACAATGCGCAACATCGAGACGCATTTGATCCTTACCCGGGCCGGCGAACGGACGGCATGGTTGGAGATGGGGAAAAAGGCGGCCGAGTTTCGTGCTCTCGCCAGCGTTTCCCACCCGCAGGAGGAAATCGGCTCGATTCTGGCGTCGGGCAGCTTTCGTACCGACGCGATGGTTGTCGCGCCGTGTTCTATCAACAGCATGTCGGCGATCGCCCACGGTTTGACCGACAACCTCTTGACCCGCGCCGCGGATGTTATGTTGAAGGAGCGGCGCCGTCTGATCCTGATGGTCCGCGAGATGCCATTTCATCTCGGGCATTTGCGGACGATGGTTCAACTGGCCGAGATGGGGGCGATCGTAGCGCCGCCCGTTCCGGGGTTCTATCATGATCCAAAGACCGTTATGGATATCGTCGATCATTGCGTCGAGCGCGTCCTCGATCTGATTGGCGCGCCGGCCGAAGACGCCAAACGATGGGCCGGCGGCCGCAAGGAGGTGTCGGAGTGAAGCAACCGCTAGCCGCGTTTCAAGGCGAACGCGGGGCATTTAGCGAGGAGGCGGCGCGGCGGTTGCTCGGCGAAAATGCCGGAGTGCTACCGTGTACGCGGTTCGAAGAGGTGTTTCGCGTGTTGATGGAGAAACGCGTCGACGCCGCCGTCGTTCCGATCGAAAACACCCTGCACGGGTCGATCCACGAAAACTACGATCACCTCTTGCGGTTCAAGCCGCCCATCGTCGCCGAGACGAATCTGCGAATCGTTCACAACCTGATCGCGCCGCCCGGAACGAGCTGGAAGCAGGTCCGGCGAGTGTATTCCCATCCGGTCGCGCTCAATCAGTGTCTGAAGTTTTTCGAGGCCAATCCGCAGTTGGAGCGGGTCCAGTTTTTCGACACCGCCGGGAGCGTGAAGCACCTGATGGAAAATCCGGAGCCTGGGGCGGCGGCGATCGCCTCATCGATCGCCGCCGGCTACTACGGCGCGCGGATTCTCAAGCGGTCCATCGAAGATGACCGGGAGAATTATACGCGGTTCTTTCTGCTGAAACGCCGCGCGCCGTCGGCGGTCGCCGCTTCGGCGCCGGAATGGAAGACGTCGATTGTTTTTTCGCTGAAGAACGTTCCCGGCGCGTTGTTCCGAGCGATGAGTGTCTTCGCGCTTCGCGATATCGATTTGTCCAAGATTGAATCGCGTCCCATGCGCGGCCGGCCATGGGAGTATCACTTCTACGTCGACTTCCTGCAGCACGCCGGTACGGCCAGTTCCCGCAAAGCGCTCGATCATCTCGCTGAATTCGCCCAGGATGTCCACGTTCTGGGGACTTATCCGCGATCGCGATAGCGCTTCGAATCACCGGCTCGCGGGGCGCGGAATCGCGTCGCACACCGATCTCGACGGCTTCGGTTACGCGTAGCGTGTCCGTGCGTTGTGCGCTAGCCATCCCCGGCAAAAGGAAAACGGCCCCCGGTTGGGGGCCGCCTTTAGATGTCACGGCAATTTCTCTGCCTAGCCCCAATAGGGCAACTTGGTCAGGACTGGCATTATCACCTGCCGGCGTTTCCGTCGTCAGGTTCCTCCGATATGCCTTGCCGTTGGTTCTACATAGTCTATCGGCGGTGGAACGCTAGAAGTTTATGGTTTGCGAGATAAAGTTCTTCGCGCGGCCGGCCGATTACAAAAGAGCGCATAGGACAGGGCGGGCCGAGTCCGTTGTGCCCGGGTATCTAAGAAAATGGCGCGCTTTCTCATTCTCGTCGTGATCCTCGCCGGAACGCTCGCCGGGCAGTTCGGCGTGAAGATACGCTGGACCTGCCCGAAGGAAGGCCTATTCTCTGTAAAACACTGCGAAGGCTGCAATCCGCACTACTGCATGGACGGGCAACACTTCCATGCCGACGAGGGTCCGGTTCCGGCGTGGGTGTTGAACCACTTCGCCGAGTTAAAGCGACGGAGCCAGCAGATCCGCCAAGAGATCGACGAGAGAGGCGCGGAACTTCGAGCGGCCCACGCCGCCAATGTCGAGCGAACCAAGCAGTTGAACGCCAAATATGCCGCCGAGCACGAGGCGTTCATGCGGCGCGTTCAATCTGGCCAGCCCGGTGGTGCGCCGCGAATGCTAACGCCATCGGCCAGCGTGGTGGCGGCCGCGCCGGACCCAAGAACGCCCCCGACGGTCGTTTCCAAAGCCGATCTGGAACAGATCAAAATCGGCGCCGGTCGCGCCGAAGTCATCGAAAGGCTGGGTACGCCATCCAGCGCGATCACGATTCCTGACGACGACGGCGCCGTTGAGACGCTGTCTTACCGCGTAACGACAAATCAGGCCGCACGGATTAACCTTAGGCATGGCCGAGTGATAGATATTTCCGTGCCTCAGTTCTAGCCAAACACATTTGAAATGTTGAAACCATCGGTCGTCTGTCGGATGATCTTGTTGTCAAGACGAGAACAGGAGACTGGCGACCGATGGAAACGTTCACAAAGCTGTTTGGCAGCCTGCTTGTATTTGTATAC
>VFZW01000500.1 GCA_016871055.1 Acidobacteriota bacterium | reverse complement strand
ATACTACAAGGCCGACCGCGCTATCGAGGACATCGTCAAGTTACTCGCTGCGTAACTTCGTTTGTTGCAGTACTCTGATTTAGAATCTTCGATTCTAGAATCTAACCCTTAACGCAACACAAGCAAAACGGCCGCCCTAACCGGGGCGGCCGTTTTTTTATCCGCGTAGCGCCTGATCGAGATCGGCGCAGATGTCCTCGACGGCTTCGATGCCGACGCTGAGGCGGACGAGCGAATCCTTGATGCCCATGCGTTCGCGTTGTTTGGGGCTCAAGTCGCGGTGCGAACTGATGGGCGGATAGAGCATCATCGAATGGACGTCGCCAAGCGAGGTCGCTTTGACGACGAGCTTCAGCCGGTTCATGAAGGCGAAGGCTTCGTCGCGGCCTCCTTTGAGGTCGAAGCTGATCATAGCGCCGTATTGGCCTTGCGGGAAGAGGCGGGCGATGGTGGCGGCGTCGGGGTGGGCGGGGTCGTCGGTGAAGTAGACGCGGTCGACGTGCGAGTGCGCTCGCAGGAATTTCGCGACGGCGATGGCATTCGCGCACTGGCGCTCCATGCGGAGCGGGAAGGTCTTGATGCCGCGCATGGTGAGGTACGCCTCGAAGGGACCGAGGATAGGGCCGTAAGTCTTCGACAGCGTTCGCAGCGCGTTGAAGTGTTGTTCGTCGCTGACGATCAGGCCGCCCATGACGTCGCCGTGGCCGGCGAGATATTTGGTCAGAGAATGGACGGCCAAGTTCGCGCCGAGTTCCAACGGGCGGACGAGGGCGGGTGTGGCAAAAGTATTGTCGACGATGAGCGCGGCGTTGGCCCGGCGCGTGAGCTCGGCGATCTTGTCGATCGCGCCGACGCGGAGCAGGGGATTCGACACGGTCTCCATGAGAACGGCGCCGGGTTGTTCCTCGCCGATCACGGCGGCGACCTTTTCGGTGTCGCAGATGTCGACGAACGATGTTTCGACGCCAAAGGGTTCGAGGACCTTGAGCAGCAAGTTGATCGTCGCGCCGTAGAGGGCGTTGGCGGCGACCACTTTCTTTCGACGGTCGATGAGGGCGGTCTTGATCGCCATTTCGAGTGCCGACATGCCGGAGCCGCAGGTGAGCGCGCCGTGGCCGTTTTCGAGCGCGGCGCAGAGTTCATCGAGCGCGTGATTGGTGGGGTTGTCGTAGCGGGCGTAGGCGTAGCCGTCGACTTCACCGGCGAAGACTTTGTCGGTGGTTCCGAGGCTCTCGTACGCGTAGCTGGAGGCGGTGTAGATGGGCGTCGTGACGGGGACGGCGACGTCGGGGCCTTGCGGTTTGCGGTCGCCCACGTGGACCGCTTTGGTGTTGATCTTCATCGCTTACTTGCGCTTCCAGCGCGTGCCTTCCTTGGTGTCTTCGAGGACGATGCCTTTGTCGAGCAGTTCGGCGCGGAGGCTGTCGGCGAGGGCGAAGTTGCGCGCTTTCTTGGCGGCGTTGCGGGCGGCGACGAGTTCATCGACGGCGCTGTCCTCGAGGGAGTCCTCGGCGAGCGTCGGCTTGAGTACGTCGAAGACGACGTCCATGCGGGCGAGAAGTTTCATCGCCGCGTCGACGTTGCCGGCTTTGAAGCCGCCGGCGTCCATGATGGTGTTGGTTTCGCGGACGAATTCGAAGACGGCGCCGAGTGCGTTGGCGGTGTTCAAGTCGTCGTCCATGGCGGCCTCGAATTGCGCGAAGGCGTCGGCGGCGCGTTTGGCGATGTCGTCGTTGACGCCTTCGGCGAAGCGGTCGGTCTTGAGGCGGAGTTCGAAGTTGCGGAGGCGCTCGATGGAGAGCGCGGCGGCTTTGAGCCCGTCCATGGTGAAGTTGAGCTTGTTGCGGTAGGGAACCGCGGCGAGCAAGTAGCGCACGGCTTCGGGCGTGTGGCCAATGCCGACTAGGTCGCGCAGCGTGTAAAAGTTGCCGAGCGATTTCGACATCTTGCCGCCGTCGACGGCCAAGTGTTCCGCATGAATCCAGAAGCGCGCGAACGGCTTGCCGGTGACGCCCTCGGACTGTGCGATTTCGTTTTCGTGGTGCGGGAAGGTGAGGTCTATGCCGCCGGCGTGGATGTCGAGCGTTTCGCCGAGGTACTTCATGGCCATGGCGGAGCACTCGATGTGCCAGCCGGGGCGGCCGTCGCCGATCGAAGTGGGCCAGCTTGGTTCGCCTTCCTTCTTCTGTTTCCAGAGGACGAAGTCGCGCGCGTTCTCTTTGTCATACTCGTCGACGTCGACGCGGGCGCCGGCGATCATGCCGCCGAAGTCGTTGTGCGAGAGCTTGCCGTAGTCGGGGAACTTCGAGATGCGGTAGTAGATGGAACCGTCGCTCTCATACGTCATGCCCTTGGCAGCGAGGCCTTCGATGAGCGACACCATTTCAGGGATGTGCTCGGTGGCGCGGACAAGCTTTTCGGGGCGCTGAATGCGGAGGCTGGCGATGTCTTCTAGGAAGGCGGTTTCGAATGGGCGCGTGACCGCTTCGAGCGTGACGTTCTGTTGCATCGCCGAGCGGATGATCTTGTCGTCGACGTCGGTGATGTTCATGACGTGGAGCGTTTCGAAGCCGCGCGCGCGGATCCAGCGGCGTAGGATGTCCTGGAAGGTGAACGTACGAAGATTGCCGATGTGGGCGAAGTTGTAGACGGTAGGGCCGCAGACGTACATGCGCACGGTTTTGCCATCGGCGGGAACGAAGTCGTCGACTTGTTGTGTGAGTGTGTTGTAGAAGCGGAGGGACATCGCGAGGGTAAAGTTCCATGATACGATGCGCGGTTATGAGACTGCTCTTGTTTACGGCCCTAACGGCCTACGGCGCCCAGTTATTCGACGGCAAGACGTTGAAGGGCTGGAAGCAATGTAATGGCACGGCGACGTATGTGGTCGAGAAGGGCGCGATCGTCGGCACGACGGCAGTGGGGAGTCCGAACTCGTTTTTGTGCACGGAGAAGGAGTATGGCGACTTCGTGCTGGAGTTCGACGTATGGGCCGATGACGCGCTGAACTCGGGCGTGCAGATTCGGTCGCATCGCTACGCGGAGGCGGCCGGCCGGTTCCCGGCAGGGCGCGTCTATGGATATCAAGTGGAGGTGGCGAATGAGAAGTCGGGGGATTCGGGCGGGATTTATGATGAAGCTCGGCGGGGATGGTTGCATCACACATCAACGAAGGCGCTGAAGGCCGGGCAGTGGAACAAATATCGGGTCGAGGCGATCGGAGATCGTATACGCACGTGGATCAATGGGGAGGCGTGCGCGGATCTCGTCGATGCCGTCGATCAGACCGGGTTCATTGCGCTGCAGGTGCATTCCTACAAGGGCGAGAAGCCGGCGCAGGTGCGATGGCGGAACATTCGGATCGAAGAACGGGGGAGACATTCCTGGAAGAAATTGTTCGATGGTGTTTCGCTCGGCGGTTTTGAGAAGAACGGCGGAGGGGAGTGGTCGGTGGCCGATGGCGTTATCGCGGGGAAACAGACGCCGGAGTCGCAGAAGCGCGGGCTATTGATCTGGAAGCAGCCGTGGAAAGACTTCACGCTGCGGTTGGAGTACAAGACCGTGTCGGGAAACAGCGGTGTGTTTTTCCGCATGGGCGATCCGGACAATGGCACGGAAGCGAATCGGATGGGCTTCGAGGTTGAGGTCGATCCGACGCGCGACGCGGGCGGATTGCAGGAACCGGGGCGGCAAGCGCGCGGGTGGATTCAGCACACCGGACCGTTGGCGGAGACGAAGTTTTTCAAGGCCGGCGAGTGGAACGAGATGGTGGTTCATGCGCACGGCGGGCGCGTTGTGGTCCACATTAATGGGACGAAGACGGCGGAGTTGCGCGACGACGCGGGACGCAAAGAGGGGCGGTTGGCGCTGCAGGCGAATCCGCGGCAGAATCTGGAAGTGTACTATCGCAACTTGGAGCTGCTAAAACCGTGAGCCGTGTTTAGAAGCGGTCCCAGAGGCCGTCATTGTACCAGTGGCGGACGATGATGGGTTCGATGGCCTGGGTGGGGTCGTCGTGTTTCGCGATGGGGATGCCAAGTTGTAGCGCTAGATTCTTGAATCAAAGATTCTAAATCAGAGTACTTCAACATTTTGAGGTTAGGCTGCGAGTAATTTGACGATCTCCTCGATGGCGCGATCGGCCTTGTAGTAGGCGTTTT
>VFZW01000499.1 GCA_016871055.1 Acidobacteriota bacterium | reverse complement strand
TGCCGGTTGTCCCACAATCCCCCGCCATCGAAGTCAATCCCACCCTCCGGCTGTGACAAAACGAGAGTTTCAAGCGTCCGGTCGGCACAAGGAAGCGGTACACGCACCCGTAGTGTGTCCGGAAATCGATTGCCGGCCTCGGGCTAAAGCGCACAGCGGCCGCAACCGATAGTTAGGAAGCTAATGACTGAGACCGCAGCCGCGCCATCCCCAATCTCGCCGCCAGAATCGCCCGAACCGCAGAGCCCATTTGCGACGCTCGACGATCTGCGCCGCACCCATGCACTGATGCTGTCCGGGCTGAATCACGAGATCCGTACGCCGCTCACCGGAATTCTTGGCATGCAGGACCTGCTGCTGGAATCGAGTCTGACCACCGAGCAGCGGGATTACGTGCGGTCGACGCGCCTTTGCGCCGAGTCGCTGCTGGAATCGTTAAGCAACGCTCTTGAGTACTCCGCCGTAACGGGCGGAAACCTGCAACTGTCCGAGTCCGCCTTCCGGCTGCAAGAACTTGTGCGCACGTCGGTGGCGAGTATGCAATCGCGGGCCGAAGCGCGTGGGCTGTTTCTGCAGTTGTTGATTGAGCCGTCGGGCGAGGGTGCCGGTAACGAGATCGTCATCGGCGATGCGATCCGGTTGCGCCAGGTGATTTGCATTCTGTTGTCACATGCGATCAAGACCTGTTTGCAGGACGAGATCATGGTGGCGGTGTCGACGTTCGCCAGCGACGAAGATCAGAAGTTGATCCTGACCGTGAGTGTCGGCGACAACGGTCCGGACGTTCGTCCTGAGTTCCTGAATAGACTCTTCGAACCGCCGGAAATGGGCGGCTACAACCATGCGGGACTTGAACTCGGCCTGCCGCTTGCCTTCCAACTGGTGCGGGCTATGGGCGGACGCCTGGAAGCGATCTCTGGGTCGGGTACGCTGCTGACGGTGACGTTACCCTTGCGCACGCAGCAAGACGTCGGCGAACATGGCCCAAGTGAGGGAATCGCTGGCCCCTCTCAGCGGCCGAACGTTTTGCTGGTCGAGGACAACGAAGTCGCGCAACGCTTCATGACGACGGTGCTCGAACGGAAGGGATATCGAGTACGCGTCGCTCCTGCCGGTCCGGACGCCATCGACGCCATTGCCACCGAGACGTTCGACCTGGTCCTCATGGATGTGCAAATGCCGGGAATGGACGGGATCGAGACCACGCGGCGAATTCGCAATCTGCCCGGCGGCCGGTTCGTCCCGATCGCCGCATGCACGGCAAACACCTCGTCGGAGGTTCGCAACTCCTGCGCCGACGCGGGCATGAACGATTTCCTGTCAAAACCCGTGCACACCGCCGAGTTAATCTAGATCGCAAGCAAGTACGTCGCCATGCGCGGAAGTGTGTAGCGGCAAAGCTTTCTATAATGGAAGGAATGAAGTCCTTCTACCTTGAGACGTTCGGCTGTCAGATGAACGTCCACGATTCGGAGAAAGTCATAGGCACGCTCATGGAGCGCGGCTATCGGCAAGTCGACACTGCTGACGACGCGTCGCTGGTGCTTTACAATACTTGCTCGATTCGCGACAAGGCCGAGCAGAAGGTCTTCAATCGCTTGCAGCATCACAAGAAGAACAACGGCAAGCAGGTGATCGGCGTGCTTGGCTGCGTGGCCCAGCAAGAGGGCGAGAAGATTTTCGAACGCGCGCCCCATGTCAGTCTCGTCGTCGGCTCGGCGTCGTATACAAAGCTACCGGAGTTGCTGGTGCAGATCGAACAAGGCGGCCGGCGTGTCACTGGCTTGAGTCTCGACACCGACGAAACGTTCGATACGCCACTGACGCGCCGCGACAATCCGTACCGCGCCTTCCTGACGATTATCGAAGGCTGCGACAAAAACTGCGCTTACTGCGTGGTGCCATACACCCGTGGCCCCGAGCGCAGCCGTACCTCGCAGAGCGTTCTCGACGAAACGAAACAACTCGCCGCCGCCGGCTACACCGAGATCGTACTGCTGGGCCAGAATGTAAACAGCTACCTCGATCCATCGGCGCGCGGTTGGCGCTTCGCGCAGTTGCTGCGCGCGGTCGGCGAGGTCGACGGAATTCGGAGGGTTCGGTTCACGACATCGCATCCGCGCGATTTCACGAAAGACATCATCGACGCGATCGACGAAACACCGTCGCTATGCAACCACGTGCACCTCCCGGTACAGAGCGGTTCGACGCGCGTCCTGGAAGCGATGCAGCGGCAGTATACGCGCGACCAGTACATGCGGCGCATCGAATGGATGAAGAACGCGCGGCGCAAGATCACCATCACCACCGACATCATCGTCGGTTTTCCGGGTGAAACTGAAGCCGAGTTTCAGGACACGGTGTCGCTGCTCGACGCCGTCGAGTACGACGGTCTGTTCAGTTTCAAGTACTCGCAGCGGCCGAACACCCCGGCGCTGGCGCTCGACGATCATGTACCCGAGGAAGAAAAGGGCCGCCGCCTGTTGCAGTTGCTCGAGCACCAGCGCACGATCATGATTCGCAACAACGCGAACTATGTCGGCGAAACGGAAAACGTGCACGTCGAACACTTCAACTCGGCGACCGGCCAGTGGGTCGGCAAAACGACGCAGCATAAGACCGTGAATTTCACCCACACACGCGGCCCCGAGGCGGCGCTGGAGGGTTCATACTTGGATGTGCTGGTGACGCGCTCCGGCGTGGCGTCGCTGGTTGGAGAAGCGGTTGCGGTCAATTGATGCTGTAATGGTATAGAGGAGCAGGCCATGGAAGTAGAAATGAAAATTCGCGGCCTGATGATGGATCCGGTGACGCAGTCGCCCATCGTGATCCTGAAGGACGTCAACGGGGGCACCATCCTGCCGATCTGGGTGGGGATGCATGAGGCTAACGCCATCGCGTTGGAGATCGAAAAGGTATCGACGCCGCGGCCGATGACGCACGATTTGATCCGCACACTGCTGATGGGATTGCAGGCGGACGTGAAGAAGGTTGTCGTCAGCGAGTTAAAGGACGAGACATTCTACGCGCTGATCTGGCTGGAGAAGAACGGCGAACTGATCAGCGTCGATTCGAGGCCGAGCGACGCGCTCGCCCTCGCGCTGCGCGCCGACTGCCCGATCTACGTGGAAGAGCAAGTCATCCGAACGTCGAAGGCTACCAGTTCGGTGTCGGACAAGGTCACCAATGACGAGTTGAAGCGCTGGCTCGAGAGCCTCGGTGACGAGGATCTCGGCCGCTACAAGATGTAATGGACGCGGCGCTGCTGGCGAAGTTGGAACGGGTGCTGGCATCCGGCATTGAACTGGTGCCGAACCTGAAGATCACGTCGCATTACGTGTTCACCCGCGACGGTTTCGCGGCGCTGGTGGAGAAGCGCGCGGGCGGGTTCGGCAATATCGGCGCGCCGGGTATTGTGACCAAGAGCGGCTTCGCGGCGCTGATCTGGCGCGGCGAAACCGCGGTGTTTGCCGGCCGCGGGTTCGAACATCCCGCCTCCGCCGATCAAGTCGAATTGCTCCGCGCCTTCGATCGGGATTTACGCGCGGCGCTAGGGTAGGTTGACGTAGGCGGTCGATCCACTGCAGAAGTGGCCCTGCCCGCCGCTAGTTGGGACAAAGTAGACGAAGCACGGTTCTTCGCCTTCGAGCAGATTCACGCCGCGTAGCGTACCGATGACTGGCTGTAATTTGAGGACCTCGTCGAAGACCTTGAATTTTTCCAATAGCGCGTCTTTCAAGACCTTGCGATTCTCCACGGCAAGCGCCGCTCGCCGTGCCAAAAGCTCGCGGCCGATGACTTCAATCTCGGCGTAGCGAGCTCCGAGCGCGCCAGGCACAATCGTCTCGCGTTTGGATTCGATGGCGATCTCGTCCTGTACGGTTTTCATGCGCTTCAGTTTTTCGAGCACCCAATCGCCGTATGCGGCGTTGTTGCCTTTGGTCTTTGTGCACTGCTCCGGCGTGAGTTGCAGGAAGTCGCGGAGGCGCTCGTAGATGCTCGGGTCCTCGGGGATTTGCGCGTTCAGCGCAAGCGAGGCGAGGAGTAAGAAAATTATTCGCATGATGGGCCGTAGCTATAAAAGAGTCCTTCACGACTCTCTAGTATCTATCCAATAAGATTTTGACATTTTTTGGCAGGAAATCATGAAGTGGCGAAGCC